>JAFUCL010000054.1 GCA_017459725.1 Solobacterium sp.
AATCATAACCACCCGTGAAACGGGTGGTTTGCTCTAAGGCTATAAGCCTTTTACTACAAGCCAGCGCCTTAAGACGCTGGCTTTTCCACACGCTCTGTGTCGAAGCCACTTTTGCATTTTCAACTGTTGCCGGCCGTCAACGGCCTTCTTTTACTTCTTGTTCGAATTCCGTTTCCTCACTTCTTTGTCTTCTCCGAACGGATCCTCATATTCCTTCACACTCAATTTGTCTTTCGCAATGTCATCTTTTTCTTGTTCCTGGATGTACTTCCGCACTGTTGCTTCGTTCAAACCCACTGTACTTACATAGTATCCATCTGCCCAAAAATGTCTGTTTCCATATTTGTATTTCAGATTCGCATGATATTCAAAGATCATCATTGCCGATTTTCCCTTCAGATATCCCATGAAACTGCTTACTGATATCTTCGGTGGTATTGTGACCAGCATATGCACATGATCCGGCATCATATGTCCTTCTATGATTTCTACGCCTTTATATGCACACAGTTTTTTGAAGTAACCTGATATATCTTTCCTCAGCTGGTTGTAAATTACCTTCCTGCGGTATTTCGGCGTGAATACTATATGGTATCTTGTATAATACTTTGTGTGTGCCAACGAATCGTACTTCTTGGCCATATCTGCACCTCATCTTTCTTCATAGTGACTTCGACAATCTCTATGATAGTTTTGATGAGGTGCTTCTTTCTACAAGAAGCACCTGTCTATCCACCCGCCAAGCGGGTGGTTTTCTTGTTTCGCACACTTTACTCTCTGCCTCTTTTTCTCTTCCTTCTTGTGCTCAACTGTCCACTAAGACGAAGAAAACCCGCCGTAACAGCGGCGGGTCTCAGTGCAGTTTACTACAGACGGTTACGCTCTGGCACGCTGCTCGTTGACGTACTTCAGAATGTTGGAAGCGTTGGCATATGTGTCCGCCTCATCGCCTCTTACCATAACAAGCGTCGGAGCCTGTACGATATTGTACTTGCGGCAGAGATCGGGATTTTCCTCTGCGTCAACGATTGTGTACTGGATGCCTCTCTTGTTGAGCATTTCCTTGATCATTGCGCAGTTCGGGCATGTCTTTGTTGTGAAGAGCAGAACTTCGTCCGTGCGTACTTCCTGGGGAATCGGTGCAGCAGCCGGTGTTTCCACTGTTACAGGCTCAGCATCTGCTTCCTTGAAATCAGCGAGCGGTCTGCTGGAGATTCCTTCAACACGGTATGTGCGGCGGTCCTTGAATTCCTGGGCCTTGCCTGCATTCCAGTTCTTGACCGGACGGTAGTAACCGGTAATACGGGAATAGACTTCCGTATCGGCACCGCACTTCGGGCACTTCCATACTTCACCGGAGATATATCCGTCATTTGCACAGACAGAATATGTCGGGCTCATTGTGTAGTACGGCAGCTTGTAGTTCTGGGCAATCTTCTGCACCAGTGTAGCAGCAGCCTTCCAGTCGGAGAGTCTTTCACCGAGGAATGCATGGAAGACAGTACCGGAAGTATAGAGGGTCTGGAACTGATCTTCGATATCCAGAGCACTGAAGATATCATCCGTATAACCGACAGGCAGATGGCTGGAGTTGGTGTAATACGGTGTACCGTTCATGTTTGCTGTGATGATGTCCGGATACTGTTCCTTGTCGTGCTTTGCAAGACGGTAGGATGTGCTCTCTGCCGGTGTGGCTTCGAGGTTGTACAGGTCACCGTACTGTTCCTGATAATCGGAGAGTCTTTCACGCATATGGTTCAGAACTTCAACCGTGAACTTCTGAGCTTCCTTGTGTGTAAGATCCTGCTTCAGCCAGCAAGCATTCAGGCAGACTTCGTTCATACCGACCAGACCGATGGTGCTGAAGTGGTTGTTGAAGGTGCCCAGGTATCTCTTTGTATACGGATACAGACCGGCATCAAGCAGACGTGTAACAACGTCTCTCTTGACCTTCAGAGAACGTGCGGAGAGATCCATGATCTTGTCCAGTCTCTTGTAGAACTCTTCCGGTGTCTTGGAGAGGTAAGCAATTCTCGGCATGTTGATGGTGACAACACCGATGGAACCGGTGCTTTCGCCGCTGCCGAAGAATCCGCCGCTCTTCTTGCGGAGTTCACGCAGGTCAAGACGCAGTCTGCAGCACATGGAACGGACATCACTCGGTTCCATATCACTGTTGACATAGTTGGAGAAGTACGGTGTGCCGTATTTCGCTGTCATTTCGAACAGCAGACGGTTATTTTCCGTATCAGCCCAGTCAAAGTCACGGGTAATGGAATATGTCGGAATCGGATACTGGAAGCCGCGGCCGTTTGCGTCACCTTCGATCATGATCTCGATGAACGCTTTGTTGACCATGTCCATTTCCTTCTTGCAGTCCTTGTACTTGAAGTCCATCTCTTTGCCGCCGACGATAGCCGGAAGTTCAGCGAGGTCATTCGGTACTGTCCAGTCAAGGGTTACGTTTGTGAACGGAGCCTGTGTTCCCCATCTGGACGGTGTGTTGACACCGTAGATGAAGGACTGGATATCCTGCTTGACCTGATGGTAGCTCAGGTTATCAACCTTTACGAACGGAGCAAGGTAAGTATCAAAGCTGGAGAATGCCTGTGCGCCTGCCCATTCGTTCTGCATGATACCGAGGAAGTTGACCATCTGGTTGCACAGTGTGCTCAGATGCTTTGCCGGAGCAGAAGTGATCTTGCCCGGTACACCGCCGAGGCCTTCCTGGATCAGCTGCTTCAGTGACCATCCTGCACAGTAGCCTGTCAGCATGCTCAGGTCATGGATATGGATATCCGCGTTCCGATGCGCATCTCCGATTTCCTTGTCATAGACTTCACTCAGCCAGTAGTTCGCTGTGATGGCACCGCTGTTGGAGAGAATCAGACCGCCGACAGAATATGTAACGGTGGAGTTCTCCTTGACACGCCAGTCAAGCGCCTTCAGATAGTTGTCAACGAGCATCTTGTAGTCAAGTGTCGTTGCCTTGATATTACGTACGTTTTCTCTCTGTTTACGGTAAAGGATGTATGCTTTTGCGACATCCGCATAACCTGCTTCACTGAGTACCTTTTCTGCGGAGTCCTGAATTTCTTCAACGCCGATCTGTTCATTCTTTACTTTCGGTTCGAAGTCGCTGGTGACACGCAGGGCAATCATGTCAATGATGCTCTGATTGTAGTGTCTCTCGCATGCGTCGAACGCCTTCTGAATCGCTGCGGAAATCTTGTTTACATCAAACTCCGCAATACTGCCGTCTCTTTTTACTACACTATACATACCTTTTACCTTACCCTTCCTTCACTCCGCGCAGCTCGACAGTCGGAACAATCTGTGCGACTGCTGCACAAAGCTCTTTCATTTCATCGCTGCTGTAAGCCGTCCAGCCGGGCTGTATTACATTCCCGCTGTCCATGTACTGCTGCAGATAATACCTGTCGGCACCGCGGATCCACTCCGCAATTTCCAGCAGGTTTTCCTTGGTATGAAGCTCACGCACGACCGTAGTGCGGAATTCATACGGAACATCCCCCGTCATCAGATATCTGACCGATTCCCGAATGTTTTCAAGCTTCAGAACTTCCGGATTCAGACCGACCGTTTCTGCATAGCGTTCCGGACAGTTCTTGATGTCCATCGCTACGTAGTCGATCATGCCTGTTTCACAGATTTCCTTCAGCCTCTCGGGATAATTGCCGTTGGTATCCAGCTTGACCAGATACCCCAGCTTCTTGATTGCAGCGATGAACTCTTCGAGTCCGTCCTGAATCAATGGTTCGCCTCCGGAAATGGCTACACCGTCCAGAATGCCTTTTCTCTTTTCCAGATAAGCAATGACTTCCTCCGGATCAAAGAATTCATAGTTCTCCGGCACAAAGACCAGATCCCTGTTGTGGCAGAACGGACATTTGTAGTTGCATCCGCAGGTGAAGATCGTCGCAGCAGCCTTACCGGGAAAATCCAGCAGCGTCAGCTTCTGCATCCCGCCGATCTTGATGCCCGTGTACTGCGGTTCCGGCATCAGATATTCGCGCGAGTTGGTGCAGACTTTGTCCAGCATCTGTTCAAATGCTGCGAAATCCACACCGTTTGCCAGCTTGCTGCGGCATTCATTCCGGTATTCATAGAGTGAACTCATTATTTCAGCTGCTCTCGACGTTGTGTACAGACGCTTGACGCGGCGGTCATTTTCATCGGTCCGCGACTGTACATACCCCTGTTCGATCAGCTTCTGTATGCTTTTTGTTGTAGTGCCTTTGTCAACCTCACAGATCCGTGATGCTTCCTGCATGGATATCCCTTCATTCTCGTTAATGAAGAACAGGAACAGCAGCTGTCCTGAACCAATGTCATACTTTGCCAGGATCCGGTCAAAAAATTTCTGTGTATTACGATACAGGATCGACTGGTTGATCAGGAAATTGCTTTTCGTTTCCATTCATCCTCCTGTGGTGTTTCGTTTGACAGAATGCTCGATGTATCAAAAAGGTAGGATTTCCAACCTTTCCTTTACGAACATTATTTTACCTTCAGTACAGGGGATGTCAACGAACAAATTCGGCCGGATTTTCACAAGTTCCGGGAAATTGTAGGATTTCCTACTATTTTCCCGCGGTCATGTCCTTTTGTTATAAGACTTTACGCTTTTTATTTCCCAAAACCCCGGGAACACATGTGAAATTAATAATTTTTTATGGTTTCTCCGCACAGGTATCTGATTGGTGTACCACGCATTCAGAGCGCAGTAATCTGCCTCTTTTTCCCGAAAAGAGATCCCGGATACAAGATACATACCCGGAATCCCGTCATTGCCCATTTTTCTGCACCGGACCGTCTTCACTGACCGTCCGCATGCCATTATACCGCGTTTTCAGACCAGCAGCGCACAAATTGCCTCAGTATCCAAAGCAGATACCGTCGGCGCAAAGACACCGCCTGAAACGGCCACAGAGGGCAAAGAAACGAAATTGCCTTTTACAAGCGGTTTAAAGCACGGATCCGCCACAACATTGTCATAACCGGAAGCGATTGCCATAATTTCATCTTCATCACGGGTATGGAACTTCGCGCATCCTGATGCCGAGAAGAGATCCAGGGCATCCGCATTGCCGAGTGCTTCCGCCAGGGAAGCAGCCCTGACATCTTCACCGATCACCAGCACACTGCCATGTGTATGAGTGCATGCCGGCAAAGGCAGACCGACTCTGTACGGAATGCCATACCGTTTCTTCAGCACCTCTGCAGCCTTCAGTCCGGAGGCAGACACGACAACGCATTCCGCCGTATTCTGCACCGTACGCAGCTCTTCAAAGTCACAGCCGTCACAGAGACATGCACGCAGATCCGGGAACATCTTTCTTATTTCCTTAGCCGTATTTCTGTCGCCGTCATCCATCGGCAGTAAGCCCAGCACGACCGTTCCCCTGCTTTCCGTCTTTTCACCGCAGAAGCGTTCCAGCAGTGCGCAAAAAGCAGCCGAGGCCCCTTCCGTGTATGTACGGATGCCGTTGCATTCAAAGCCGAAGGAAGGAATACCGGAGCGTGCTTCCGTTTCCGCTGCAATGCCGTCAAAATCCGTACCGACGATCATCGGCACCGAACTGCCGACATACGCAATGAAATTCGGATGCAGCTGTTCCGCCGCCCGCATTGCCTTATCAATCAGCACGTCATCATTGCCCATGACCGCATCAATTTCCGTCAGTCCGCTGCAGTACACCATGCCGGCCTTTTCATGCCAGCGCGGTTCATCAAACGACACATAGTTGACCGTACAGCCCGAAGCATCATGAATCAGCACGAGACCGCCCAGTTCATACATCACCGCACAGGCTCCTGCATAATCAGGCGCAAACGGAGGCAGTGTCATATACAGATCCTTCATAGTTCCTTCTCCCTGCGCACCTGCGCCGCTGAACGCGGATGTCCGGCTGCCTCACGGATTCTCTCCGCAAGCTTTCTGAGACCGTAGTATCCCCATTCACCGTTGTCATAGAACACATCGACCGTCTTGTCCGCTCCCTCAAAGGAAGAAGCAGCCATACCGATGGCCAGCACATTCTCCGTATCTCCGTAACTGCGTTCAACCGGCACCCGGATATGTCCGCTGTCAGCATCCGGTTCCTGTCTGGACACATCATCCGCGTATACACGTCTCACTTTGAAACCGCAGGATACCAGCGTTTCCCGCAGCGCATCCGGAAACAGGGTTGCCACGGAGTCAATGACAAGCTCCGTATCCCCGATGCTTTCCGCACATGAACGCAGAACATCCCGTGTCTGCTGTTCCATGGCATCAAGATCCGGCAGATCAATGCCGAGCATGCCGCACATCTTTGTAATCGTCATCCGGATTGCCGCAAAGTCAAACCGTGCCATATACGGCAGAAACGGTGTGCCGTAGCGCTTCTGCAGCATCTCACACGCCGTCTTTCCAAACGGCATCAGACACATGTTCAGCTTCGCTGCCCTGACCCTGAGATAATCCTCATAGGAATCACAGGCCTGTATATGGAGCATACGGTAACCGCCGTCCTCCAGGATCTGTACCAGTTCGTTATCGGGATGCAGAGCAATATTCGGACCGATAAAGGCAACGATATTCTCCTGCGGGATGGTTTCCTCCGGCAGCGGTGCATACATGTCATGCTGCAGAGCCACCAGCGGCAGATCCCCGCTGAATCTTGTAATCGGACACATCTTCAGCACAAAACAGTTCACATCCGGATATCTGTCCATGATCTCCTGGGTCTGGAAGGAATGATCATTGCCGAGCATAGCATCGATGCAGCTGACATACAGAATCAGTGCTTTGGGTCTCGGTTCAACCGTATCCAGCACGTGACAGGCTGCTTCGATTGTCTTTTCCTCATAATTGCCGGAGACGATATCATCTTCCGTCAGGGCCAGGACATTGATTCTGTCCTTGTATCCGCCCTTTACGGCATTGAGACAGATATTGCGTGCGCATGACACCGGACATACAAACAGAATACGGCTCTCGGGAATATCAAGGGCAATCGTTGCCACATCCCAGCCGCCGTGGTACGGATGGCAGAACCTTGGCAGACCGCCCGGGTTATCACTGATCATCGCCGCATACCTCCAGCACACGCTTTGCCATATCTCTGTAGGCTGCCGCCATGGCACTCTCCGGGAATGCCGCAACCACGGTCTTTCCCATATTCTCCGCTTCCTGCACAATGCCGTCACGCGGCAGTACGGATATAATCGTGCTTTCAATGTCATCGGCGAGCTTTTCCACTTTTGCCAGCTCATCCTCAACATTGCGGCAATTCAGCAGAATACCGCGCAGACGCGCATATCCTCTGGCCTTGAAGTTATCCACGGCAATCGCAATATTGCCTGCCGCATACATGGCCATCTTCTCGCCGGACGTCACCACAAACACATTGCGTGCATATCCGTTTCTGATCGGCATGGCAAAGCCTCCGCACACAACGTCACCGAGCACGTCGTAAATCACAACATCGGGATGATAGACCTCAAAGGCACCGAGCTTCTCCATCTTTTCAAAGGCCGTAATAATACCTCTGCCGGCACAGCCTACACCCGGTGTGGGTCCGCCTGCTTCAATACAGATGACACCGCCGTCACCGACCGTCACAATATCATCCAGAGTGACATCATTGCCTTTTTCACGGATGGCATCCAGCACCGTTGTAATCTTTCTGCCGCCGCAGAGATTGCCGGTGGAATCCGCCTTCGGATCGCATCCGACCTGCATGACCGTATATCCCATTTCACTGAGGGCCATGCTCAGATTGGAAGCCGTGGTGGATTTGCCGATGCCTCCCTTTCCGTAGATTGCTATCTTGATCATAGTTTATCCATCTCCAGTACATCACCGCCGATGATTGCCTGCTCCTCAGGGGAATGCGTAGACAGGATCACCGGTATCTTCAGTTCCCACAGCAGCGGGGCAAGTCTTTCCACAAGGGGAAGATCCATACCCTTGAAAGGTTCATCCAGCAAAAGCATATCCCCGCCGTAGGCAAGTGCTCTGGCAAAGGCAATACGCCGCCGCATACCGCCGGACAATTCCTTGGGCATGGATTCCGCTTCCTTCTCAAGTTCCACTGCTTTCAGATAGTGACGTGCTTTATCCTCATCGTCACATACAATCACAATATTCTGCAGGGATGTCATCCAGGGAAACAGTCTGTCATCCTGGAACATCAGCGCCGGTTTCTGCGGTCCCTCCAGGATTTCTCCGTGTTCGGGAATGATCAGTCCTGCTATTGTATGCAGAAGTGTCGTCTTGCCGAAACCGCTCGGTCCCACCAGGGAAGTAATGCCGCTGCCGAATTCAGCACAGAAATGATCCAGTACGGTTTTTTCACCGTAGCGGACAGTCAGACCACGTATCTTCATTGTGCCTCCTCCTGCTCTTTGCGGCGTCTGAGGAATGTATGCAGTATCTTTTCAAATACAAAGCTGAACAGTACAACGATGACCGTCCATGCGAACAGATCCGCCGTTTCAAGGTAGAGCTTGCTGTAGTACATACCGCTGCCGATGGCATTCTTGGGAAGCGCCAGCGTTTCCGCCGCAATGCCCGCCTTCCATGCAAGACCAAGCGCTGTTAAAGCACCGGAATAGAAATACGGCAGCACGGAAGGAATATAAACATATTTAAGTGTTTTCATCCTGCCGAAGCGGTAAATGGATGCCACTTCGAGCAGAGATGCATCGGTCTCCTCAATTCCCGTCCGGACATTGCCGAAAACAATCGGCGTCACCAGCAGCGCCGCAATAAACACCGGCACATATGTGTACGGCAGCCACAGCATGACAAGAATGATGAAACTGGTGACCGGTACGGCACTTACGGTTCTGACCAGCGGATACAGCAGTGCATTCAGCACAGGTGACAGACTGCAGACAACCGCAAGAATCACCCCTGCCGCACAGCCGCATACAAACCCGCCGAGCACACGCATCAGTGATGTACTGATGATCTTCAGGAATGTACCTGACCGCACAATAGAAGAAAGGTGCCTGGCCACGGCCAGAGGAGAAGGAATCAGGAGTTCCTGATTCACAGCTCTTGAAGCCAAAGCCCAGACACCCATCCAGAACGCCAATACCAGAAGACCGGTCAGGATTTTATTCCGCCGCTCCGGCATAATAGAAATCGTCGCCAGGCATCGCTCCGCCTACGGATGCAGGATCTGCATCGTAGAGAACCTGGAAGTAGCCTTCGAGTGCCGGTTTCAAATCTTTTCCGGTGATGCAGACAATGCTGGCATCCGGAATTGCAAGCTTGGCAATCTGCGCATTGCCGGTGATTTCATACTTGGCAACCAGTTCTGCAGAAGCATCCACATCAGCCAGTACTTCATCAACAGTAGCAGCATAGTTCTTCAGGAATTCGTCAACAGCTTCCGGATGTTCCTGAATGAATGCCGTACGGGCAGCCAGGCAGCCCATTGTCAGAACAGAACCGTCGTTTGCAGCATTGGAATATTCTTCCGTCATATCCAGAGCTTTGCGGACATCCTGATTCTTCAGCATGATGGTTGTAACCGCAGGCACCGGCAGCATGCACAGGTCGATTTCGCCGGAAATCATCTTTGTGGCAATCTCACTGGCATCCGCAAACTGTACATCCACGTCCTCACCCGGAGTCAGTCCGTTCTGCTTCAGAACATAGTTGATCATATACTCAGGGTTGCTGCCCTGGCCGTTGCACCACAGTGTGCGGCCTTTCAGATCCTCAACGGAATGCACTGTATCACCGTTCTCAAGGATGTAGAGAACACCGAGGCAGTTGATGGCAATAATCTCAACACCGCCGCTTGTCTTGTTGTACAGGTTGGCAGCGACATTGGTCGGCAGAGCACCGATATCCAGGTCACCGTTGGACAGTCTTGCGACGATGTCTGTCGGTTCCGGTGTCAGTGTGAAGTGGTAGTTGGGATATACACCGTTTTCAGAGTCATCCATCAGCTTGATGGCACCCATGCCTGTCGGGCCTTTCAGCACACCGACATTGATCTCGGTTGTGTCAGCTGTTGTTTCAGCAGTTGCTTCCGGAGTTGCCGTAGCTTCCGGGGTTGCAGTCGCTTCCGGGGTTGCAGCAGCCTCCGGGGTTGCCGCAGCCGCAGCGGTTTCCGCCGGCTTGGCACTTTCTGCCGGAGCCGCTGTACCTGAAGTGCAGCCGGACAGCAGAGATACGCTCATGGCCGCAGCCGCGAGCAGAGACATCAGAGTTTTCTTCTTCATAGTTACCTCATTTCTTTCCGAATGCCTCCACTATACTTACGAAACAAAAAGATGTACATTGCAATTGCAACGTACATCACTTTTTTGTCAATATTTGCACAAACTATAACAAAATCTCAAAAGTACTGCCGCGGAACCGTATTTCACCGTCTTCCTGCATCCTGCTGAGTTCCCTTGACAGAGCACTCTGATTGGTGCCGAGATAGGTTGCCATCGCCTCTCTGTTGAACGGCAGCGTTATAATCGAAGTCCCCTCTCTGACCGCATACTGGCTGAGCAGGGTAATGACTTTTTCTCTGATCGTAAGCTTGCTGAGAATCTGTATTCTGTCATTCATCTTCAGTGCTCTGTCTGCCAGCATGGCCGTAAACCTGCGGGTCAGCCGCAGATCCATCGCCACCGGATTCACCGGCGGATCATCCAGTGATTTGGTATCCATCATCAGCACCGATGATTCCTCTACACTGATCACCGACACGGCTGCTTCCTTGTGCAGATAACAGAGTGATTCCCCGAAGGTAATACCCGGAGTAACACTGGCCATCATCAGCGGATTGCCGCCGTAGTCATCCATGAACACCTGTACATTGCCGCTCAGCACAAGACCGAACCGTTCCATCACCTCACCCGGTCTGTTCAGCTGTTCTCCTCGGCGGCAGCTTCTTTCCTGCGCGTTGAAAAAACGCAGCGCATATGCAAGTTCGCTGTCATTCAGGTCTTTGAACAATATGCAGTGATTCAGTATATTCCGGTCCATATATGTATTACCGCAGCTCCTGCAGCTCTGCCAGAACGAGTCTGTATTCTGCCAGGATCTCTTTCATTTCCCACAGTGAATTCATCTGCGCAAGTTTATTCTTGTATCCGGCCGCATACGGCATACCGGCAATATACCAGGCTGCCATACTGCGCATCATCCGCATACCCGGGTATTCCCCTTCCTGCAGACACAGTGCCTCCGCATACCTCTCCGCCACATCCAGACGTTCCTCGTAGGAGGGCTCCTCGTACGTCCTGCCGGCCAGTGCCGCCGTCAGCTCCTGTATAAAGAACGGTCTGCCCAGGAAGCCTCTGCCGACCATGACCGCATCACAGCCGGTTTCCGCAAACATCCGCTTAGCATCATCCACCGTACGGATATCCCCGTTGCCCATAACGGGAATGGAAACGGCTTCCTTCACCATGCGTATATACGACCAGTCGGCCTGTCCTTCGTACATCTGTCCCTTGGTTCTGCCATGCACCGCAACCGCCGCCACACCGATATCCTGCAGGCGTTTCGCCAGATCAACACAGTTGATATGCTCTTTGTCCCAGCCGGCCCGCATCTTGACCGTTACCGGTCTGTCCGTGTGCTGTACAACGGCTTCTGCCACTTTTACTGCAGTATCCGGATTCTGCATCAGCCAGCATCCCGCATGTGCTTTGATGACCTTGGTTACCGGACAGCCCATGTTGATGTCAATGATATCACAGTCGGTATGTTCGCTCAGGTATTCCGCCGCTTCCGCCATCGTCTCCGGATCACCGCCGAACAGCTGCAGGGCAACCGGATGCTCACCCGGCACTGTCCTGCACATATCCTGCGTGCGCTTGTTCTGATAATGCAGTGCTTTGTCGCTGATCATCTCACTGACGGTCAGCCCTGCCCCGCATTCCCTGCACAGCTTCCGGTACACGGGATTTGATATGCCCGCAAGCGGTGCTGCCACCACGGGCTCAGCGATTGAAACGTTCCCGATTTTCCACATTCCGGTGTTTCTCCAGAGCCGAACGCACTTCCTCTTCGCTGAACGTATATGTTGTGCTGCAGTACTGGCAGGTTATCTCCGCACCGTGATCCTCTTCCAGAATCCGGATCAGATCTGCTTCGGAGATCAGCGCCATGGCATCCAGGAAGTGTTCCTTTGAACATCCGCAGTGCCACCTGATGTCACGCTCTTCCAGAATATTTGCATCCTCAAACAGCAGTCTGATAATCTCTTCCGGAAGCTTTCCTTCATCTATATATGTAGAGATCGGCTTCATTGCTTTGGCGATTGCCTCAACCCTGTCAAATGCTTCTTCGGAAGCACCCGGCAGAAGCTGAATGATCATACCGCCCGCGGCCTGTACAGCCGCATCCGTACCGATCAGAACACCGACCGATACAACGGAAGGAAGCTGTTCACTGATTGCAAAGTAGTAAGCAAAGTCATCGCCGATTTCACCGGAACGCAGATTCACAACACCGGTAAACGGTTCCTTCAGACCGAGATCCTTGGTGACAACGAGAGTTCCCTCCGTGCCCACAATCCGGCCGACATCCAGTTTTCCGGTTGCTTCATTCACATAGTAAAGCTGGGGATTGCCGATAAAACCGCGCACGTTTCCGGCACCGTCTGCCTGGGCCACGATGGTTCCCGCTTCCCCGTGCCCGTTGATTGTCACAACGGTCCTGGCATCGGGATCCTTCATCTCACTTGCCATGATTGCATCAACCGTCAGAACTCTGCCAAGCGCCGCACAGCTGGTCGGAAACAGACCATGGCACTTTCTCGCTTCCTCAACGAGATCCGTTGTCCGCGCTGCCCTGATCCGCACACTTCCGTTCATCGCTTCCGCAATCACAAGTTTGTCTTTCATCATTTCACACTCCGTATCATGCGCTCGTTGTTCCGGCGCATTTTCTTTTCATCTATTTTTACGATCCGGCGGTCAGCTGTAAACAGTCCGTTGCATTCGTCCTGCACATCCGATACCTGTGTATAGATACAGCCGGAAAGTCCCTTCGGTATATTGGCAAGGATTGCTTTGCTGTAGAGCTTATCCACAGCCGCATCCAGCCTGACCTTGTCTTTGTATTTACGGTAGCCGTACAGCTTCTCCGCTTCACTGTGTCCCCATTCCAGGTACGAGTAGCCGCCGAATTCGCTCAGCAGCAGTATTCTGCCGTCTGCCGCCGGTACACGGAAGGGCAGGAAATAGTTATGAATACTGAGGAAATCACCGGCACCCTGGTCGTACCAGCCGCTCGCACTGTCCACAAGACGCGTTGAATCGTAGGCTCGGATATGGTCTGTTACAGCTGCACTGTCAAACTGTCCCCAGCCTTCATTGAACGGCACCCATGAGAAAATACACACACTGTTGTACAGCGTATCCAACATCTCATCCAGTTCCTGATAGTAGATGTTTCTGCCTTCCTCGGAAGCTCTTCCGAATTTCTCATAGTCATTGTCGGCAGTCTTGCGGATACCGAGATTCGGCAGGACCGCGGTGAACTTGAAGTCATACGGACCGCCGCCATTGGGCATATCCTGCATGACCAGTATGCCGTACTTGTCGCACAGGTAATACCATCTCCGGCATTCCTGCTTGACATGTTTCCGCAGCATATTGAACCCCATTGCCTTCAGCTTGCGGATTTCATACACCATGGCATCTTCGGACGGATATGTCATCAGCCCGTCCACACTGTATCCCTGATCGAGAAGACCTGTCAGGAACAGCGGTTTGTTGTTCAGCATAAACCTGGTAACACCCTTGGCATCCTTGCCGACACTGAACTTGCGCATACCGAAGTAGCTCTTGACCGTCTCATCTTCCGTTTCAATGTACAGATCGTAGAGGAACGGATCATCCGGTGTCCACGGATGCACATCATCAAGGGTAACCGTATACTCACGCTCAACCGTAATGCCGCGGTGCACCAGCTTGCGGTCCGCAAACACCGATATAACAGCCTGCCGGAAACCGCCCGCAAAGCGCAGATACACACGCCCGGCATCAAAGTCCGGGGTAATCTTCAGATCATGCACGGAACCGTCCTTCAGCTCTTCCAGCCACACACTCTGCCAGATGCCGCTGCTCGGTGTATACCACATACCGCTGTGCTCCAGCTTCTGCTTACCGTAGGCATACTTACCGCGGTCACTGTCATCCGTCACTCTGACCAGCAGCTCATTGGTCTGCTTCAGGGAATCGCTGATATCCACACCGAACGGTGTATAGCCGCCCTGGTGGGAACCGCAGTGCAGTCCGTTCACAAAGACATCGCAGCACTGATCCACGGCTTCAAAATTCAGAATCACACGGTTCTTCGTCAGCGGCCAGGCAAAGTACTTGCGGTACCACAGCACCTCACCCGGTTTCAGCTCACGGTCTGTTCCGCACAGCTTGGAACCAAGCGCAAAGGGCACAATGATTTCCTGCCAGTCTGCCGTGTTTTCCGGCACTTCTCCGTTGGTGATGCAGAAATCCCAGTGTCCGTTCAGGGACACATAGCTGTCTCTCTGCAGCTGCATCCGCGGATACTCCTGCAGAGGATGATAACGGTTCAGTTTTTCTCCCCAAGGGCTCAGCAGTGTCATGATCCGGACTCCTTTCTTCCCGACAGTATAAACAAACGCACAAGGGTAAAGAGCAAAGCGCAGCAATGAACGATCAATGCCGTACGGTTCAGGTCGGCAGCTGTTGTCTCATCACCGGCTGCTTCATGCACATACAGCAGAATCACCGCCAGCGAGATAACGCAGATCAATGGCTGTACGATCTTTGCCGGTATCCCGCGCAGAGAGAGGAAATCCATGCAGGCAGGAAAGAAGCAGGCAGCAGCCAGCAGCGGCGCAAACTTCCACGGTCCCAGCGCATGCCAGCTCCATCTGATCAGAAACAGAATCAGTGCTCCCATCAGAATACCGCCCGCAAAACCGCATATGATGCCTGATATCACCGGCAGTGCTCTGCTGTTCTTCTCCTCATCCATATACCGCTCCTTTGCAAAGGAAGAACGCTTGCGCGTCCTTCCGGTTTTCATCATTCGCCGATCTTTTCTTCCGGTTCGGCCTGTACCGGTTCTTCAACTGCAGCCGCCTTCTCAGTGAAGTCCGCTTCAATGGATTCTCCGCGCACGACACGTTCGATCTGATCGGATGTCAGTGTTTCATATTCCATGAGTGCTGAAGCAATCCGCTCCAGTTCCACGCTGTGATCCCCGATCAGCTTCTTTGCTTTCGAATGGCATTCATTGACGATCTTTCTGACTTCCTGATCGATCTCAAATGCCACCTGTCCGGAGACATTGCTCGGTGAGTTATAGTCTCTGCCGAGGAATACACTCTGGTTGCCCGAATCATATTTGATCGGTCCCAGATCACTCATACCGTACAGCGTAACCATATCCCTTGCGATATTGGTTGCCTGTTCAAAGTCATTGACAGCACCTGTCGTGACATCATCGAAGAACAGCTCTTCAGCAGCGCGGCCGCCCATATAGGACGTAATCGACGCCAGCAGATCGTTCTTCGTATTCATCATCTTCTCATCCTTCGGTGTCATCAGGTTGTATCCGCCTGCCTGTCCGCGCGGAATGATCGTGACTTTCTGCACCACCACCGCATTGTCCAGATACAGACCGATCACCGCATGACCGGATTCGTGGTAAGCGACAAGCTTCTTTGTCTTTTCATCGTATGTACGGCTCTTCTTGGCCGGACCCATCATGACACGGTCAATGGCCTCATCGATCTGTGCCGTATGGATCTCTTCCAGATTCTCACGCACGGCCAGGATAGCCGCTTCATTGAGAACATTCTCCAGATCAGCACCGCTGAAGCCCGGTGTCCGCTTGGCCAGTCCGTCGAGATCAACATCACTGGCGATATGCTTATTGCGGGCATGTACTTCAAGGATCGCCTTGCGGCCCTTGCGGTCAGGCAGCGCCACGGTAATCTGACGGTCAAAACGGCCTGCTCTCAGCAGCGCCGGGTCAAGTACGTCCGGACGGTTCGTTGCCGCAATGACTACAACTCCGGTATTCTCTTCCATACCGTCCATTTCAACAAGCAGCTGGTTCAGGGTCTGCTCACGTTCATCATGTCCGCCGCCGAAGCCTGCACCTCTCTGCCGGCCTACGGCATCGATTTCATCAATGAAGATAATGCACGGAGCTGTCTGCTGTGCCTTCTTGAACATATCACGCACACGGCTCGCACCGACACCGACGAACATTTCAACGAAGTCGGAACCGGAGATACTGTAGAACGGAACGTTTGCTTCACCGGCAACTGCCTTGGCAAGCAGTGTTTTACCGGTACCCGGATGACCGCTCAGCAGGATACCCTTCGGAATACGGGCACCCATCTTCTGGAACTTCTTGGGATATTTGAGATATTCGATAATCTCTTCCATCTCCTGCTTTTCTTCATCGCATCCGGCCACATCCGCAAAGCGCACCTTTGTCTTGGTTTCCAGCTGTGCTCTTGACTTACCGAATTCAAACGCTTTGGCATTCGCATTGCCGCCGCCCATCCGGTTCATCATCCAGACACCGATGACAAGAACAAGCACAAACGGAATCAACGACAGCAGCGTATCGACAAACAGGTTTGAACTCTCCGAATCAATGACATGGATCTTCGCATCACCGAGCTGATCCAGCACTTCGCTGATTTCTTCCTGGGTTGCCGGGACACGCGATGTAAAACTGACTTTATGGTCTCCTTCCGTGTATGTACCGGTTACGGTCACAACGTTGTAACCGATGGAAACGACTGACTCTTCAACGTCTTCCGACTTCAGCGTTGACTTCAGTTCATTGTACGTCAGCTCCTGGCTGGTTGAACCGCCGCCCATTGTGATCAGACTGATGACCGCTATGATCACGATCAGATACGGCAGCAGGTTCAGAATTCTGTTTCTTGGCTGTTGCTGCATATATTCTCCTTATAATCTCTTACTGATAGCATTCGTCCTTCAGTACGCCTACGTACGGAAGAGCGCGGTATCTCTGATTGAAATCAAGTCCGAAACCCACCACAAACAGATTCTCAATCGTGAAACCTGTATAATCCGGATCCATGACCACAACACGGCGGTCAGGCTTATCCAGCAGGGTGACAACTTTGACACTCTTAGCGCCTTTATGCTTCAGGGTATCAACGACTGTTCTGATTGTTCTGCCGGTGTCGACAATATCTTCAACCAGCAGGATATCCATTCCTTTGATGGAAGTATCCAGATCCTTGATGATCTTGATATCACCGGTAGATTCGGTTCCTTCATAGCTCTTGACGTCCATGAAGTCATACTGAATATCCAGGTCGATATGCTGAATCAGTTCGGCAAGGAACGGTACGGATCCCCTCAACAGAGCAACCAGCAGCGGCGGCTGATCCTTGTAATCTTCTGTTATCTGTTTCCCCAGTTCTGCACAGCGGGCAACGATCTCGTCGTGTGTTACCAGAATCTTCTTAATATCCTTTTCCAACATGCTGAAAGCTCCTTTGCTATTTGAATATTGTAACACAGAAAAATCGGGCTTTATAGAGTAATGATACCGGTCACAGCCGAGCCCCGGAACGAGGATTACATCCCCTTTACAGTTCACCAGAACCGGCCAGGTATCCCGGAGATAACGCGGAATATGACGGTCGATGAAAAACCTGTGCACAGGCTTGGTGCCGAAGCGCATCTGAACGGAATCACCCTCCTGCCAGCTCCTGAGTGTCAGGGGATAATCCTCGGCCGACACCGTAACCGACATCGTACCGGGAGCGCCCTCACCGATGCTGAAATACGGTGAAGCAACGGTATGCAGCTGTGAAGGTTCATTGATCACAAACGTATAGGGACTGCCGCTCTCCGCAAAGAACACAAAACCATTGTTCTGCACCAGATTCAAAGACCGGAAGGGAATCACGAAATCCTTCTGTGTCATCAGTACATGATCGGCTTCCTGCAGCTGTGCCTTTGAGAACGGTCCCGGAACCAAAGAGCATTCCCCCAGCATGCGCAGTGCCGCCAGTCTGACTTCCTCATCCTGTTCCCGGTATTCTTCCAGCAGGATCTTCTCCCTGCGCAGCAGATGCCCTGCCTGTGTACGGATAGCCTGCATATACCGGTTGGCTTCGCCGATCTCCCTGCGCACGGCCTGCCGCTCTTCCTCATTCATGCCGGAAACCGTGTCCATGCGGATCCGGTTGCGCGCATATTCCGGAGAAGCATTCGTACTGTCCGTATAATACTTCACACCATGACTGCGGCAGTATTCCTTCAGCTCTGCCGCCGTATATCCGAGAAGTGGTCTTACAACCTTCATGCCGTGCCAGTTTCCTTCCGCTGAGAGGCCCCAGGTCTTCGGCACCAGATTTCTTTCCTTCTGCATATACCAAGTTTCCAGCAGATCATCTTCCTGGTGTGCAATCAGTACACCGCTGAAGCCTTCCTCCTCCGCCAGCCGCCGAAAAAAGGCGTACCGCCACTCCCGGGCAGCCGCCTCAAAATTGCCTTTGTACAGAAAAGGCTCATTCCGCACATACACGGGAACATTATGTTCCGCGCAGTACTGACGCACATATGCCTCTTCTTCATCTGCTTCCGGACGGTGATGATAATTCACATGCGCCGCGGCACAGTCCACCCCTGCTTCAATGCACATGGAAAGCAGTGCCATTGAGTCAGGTCCGCCCGACACACCGATCAGCCATTTACCCTGTTCCGGAAGATTTTTCATACGTTCATCTTACCATATTCGTACTGAACATAATTGCCAGCATACGCCGTCTGATCTTTGCGAACAGAGCACTGTCCGTATCCAGATGCGCTTTTATGTCAATGATCCTGGCCGTATTCACATACTTCATGTCATTCAGGAACAGAACACTCGGTTTCGCCATGCCGGGAAGCTGTCCCAGCCGCATCAGATGTGTGCGTCCGCCGGGATTTTCCTTCTCATCATAGGCCGATCTGTACTGCACGGGATTGCTGGTCATCGGTATGACCAGGGCTTTGTGTCTGCACATTGAGATGATGATGCCGAAGTGCTGGTAGCCTGCTTCATTCAGGTATGCCTGTCCGAAGTCCATGTACACCACATCGCCGGGTCTTGCCTGTATGCCCAGGTCCTCCCCGCATCTGCACTGACTGCGCAGCACCCAGTTTGCCTCGGAAACGAGGTTGCTGTCGAGATGCGTACTGACCAGCGGTTTGTAGACATTTTTCCGCATTCTCACATAACTGTCCCATTCCGCATTGCCGCTGCCGTTCAGAAGCTTTTCCACGCCGCTATAATTGGATTCCATTTTTCCACCTCCGACCATACTGTTTGTATCCGCGGAGGTATTTCCCCGAAAAAAAGTCCCCGCAGGAACTTTCAGTGTTTTTCCAGGAATCCGGAGTCGACCGGATCTTCTCCCTTTTCCATCTTCGGCCAGCCGGTCAGTTTGTTGATCAGCGACAGCACCGGATGCCATTTCGGATTGATCATACCGGTGAACTCAATGAAGAGATCAGACAGTATCAACAGTGCCAGGATCATCCAGATACCGAGCGTCGGATCAAAGTATGTCAGTACGGCTGCGGCTGCGAACAGTGCCGTCACTGCATACAGGATAAGTACGGTCCGGCGGTGTCCCTGGTTCAGCTTGATCATCAGGATATGGTGGAGGTGTCCTCTGTCTGCCTGGGTAAACTTCTGCCCTTTCAGCTTTCTGCGCACAATCGCAATCAGCGTATCGCTGATCGGGATAAACAGCACCAGGATCGGCAGACCGAGGGTAATGATAGCCGTAGTCTTGAAACCCAGCAGGGATATGCAGGCAACGGTGAAGCCCATGAACTGGGCACCGCAGTCACCGACAAAGATGGATGCCGGATGGAAGTTGTACGGCAGGAAACCCATGATGGCGCCGGACAGCGTCAGGGCAAGAATGCATATATCACGCCGGTTCATGAAGAAACCGAGCAGACCGATCGTCATTGTTACAATCGTTGTAATACCGCTGGAAAGACCGTCCAGACCGTCAATCAGGTTGATGGCGTTGGTGATGCCGACGATCCATATGAAGGAGATTGCTCTCGCTGCCAGGGGACTGCTGATGTGCATGGAAAGGACATGCAGATCGGTGAGATAGAGATCACCGATGATCATCGCGGCAAGGGTTCCCGCAAACTGAAAGAGCAGCTTCAGCTTCGGTGAGAGATCATAGATATCATCCAGAAGACCGCCCAGGAAGATGATCGTGCCGCCGATCAGAATACCGTTCAGACTGTCATCCGCACTCCACAGAACCGCCAGAGACAGGAAAAAAGCAATGAAGATTGCCGTACCGCCCATACGCACGATCTTGCCGTGATGCACGGTTCTGGCATTTTCCACTGCATAGATACCAAGCTTAAAACCAATCTGCTTGCATACAGGCACAAGCAGAAGTGATATGACAAACGGCATCAGGAAATATGGCAGCGCTCCGCGGATCAGATTCATAGTGTTTCCATTATAACACGGTGTCTGTCCCGCACACAGAAAAGAGATGCACGAATGCATCTCTCATATACGGTAAATAAAGCCGAGGATAAACTGTGCCGCAAGATAGGCAAGACCGAGCACCAGCAGCACATACAGAACCTGCGCCTGCCTGGTATGATTGGCCTTCAGTATCTTTTCATACTGTACGGCGCTCATGCCGTACCAGGATGCGATCAGACACAGAATATAGACTGCCGCCCTCAGATAGAACGACGATAAAGTCATTTACTTGGTTCCGAAGATACGGTCGCCGGCATCACCGAGACCCGGTACGATATAGCCGATCTCATTGAGGCCGTCATCCATCGCTGCGAGATAAATATCAACGTCCGGATGTGCTTTCTGAACAGCCTTGACACCTTCCGGTACACCGACCAGGCATACCAGCTTGATGTTCTTAGCGCCTCTCTGCTTGATCATATCAAGTGCCGCAACTGCACTTCCGCCTGTTGCCAGCATCGGATCAACCACAAGCACAACGGACTTGTCGAGATCACGCGGGAACTTAGCGAAATACTCATGCGGTTCCAGTGTTTCTTCATCACGGTACAGACCGATGAAGCCGACTTTGGCGGTCGGTACAAGTCTGCGGATTCCGTCAAGCAGACCGATGCCTGCACGCAGAATCGGTACGATAACGACTTCCTTGCTCAGTTCATATCCTGTGCACGGACCCATCGGTGATTCGATATCAATCGGCTGTGTAGGAAGATCACGGCATACTTCATACGCCATCAGTTCCGCGATTTCATCAAGGTTTTCACGGAAATCCTTGGTTCCTGTTTCTTTTTTGCGCATCTGCGTCAGCTTATGTGTAATCAATGGGTGGCTTAAAACTTCCAGCATACAATTATGCCCTCCTGTCTGCTTTTCTTTGTTCATGATAGAAGAAGATCGGGAGGATTGCAACTATCGTATTCCGAAGATGGTATACTTAGGACATGAGAATTCTGATTTCTCCTGCCAGCGGCAGAAAGAATACAAGCACTGCTGCTTTTCTTGCCCAGAACCTGATTGATCTGTATCAGGAGAACGGACATGCATGCGCTGTTGCGGCTCCATCCGGCAGCGGTTTTCATAATGCATCCCTGTATCCCGTACCGGAACCGAAAGCACCCCTGTTTTCCTTTTCGTCAAAGGATCACGGCAAGACCTATGAAGAATACATGTCAGCCGAACACATGCTCGGAGAAAAATATCTGCAGGAAGCTGCCGAAGCACAGCTGGATGCGGTAAAGGAATTCAAACCGGATCTCATCATCGAGATCGGAAGCCCTGCGGCGGTGATTGCGGCCAGAGTAAGCAATATCCCCTACTATTCCGTAATCAGCGGTGCTATGTACCGCTCCCGTTCTGCCGATACGGGCCTTCTGTCCGGTCTGAATAAGGTATTGGACTCCTACAAACTGGAACAGGTGCTCCGGCTCACCGATCTCTTCCGCACCGCTTCCCAGCATATCGTCTTCGGATCCATGCTGATGCAGCCGCTGCCCGATGATCTGAATGCTGTCCGGATCGGCTCCATGACAAGAGCCATCGAAAACACAGCAGATACAGGAACCGTAGGCGTCTTCCTCGGCAACACAGGCATGCGCACAAGCAGAATCACCTCAGTGCTGCAGGAGGCTTTCCTCAACGCCCCGTTCTCCGTGCAGATCTATGACGGCACAACCCCGGTCAGCACCAACGGCAATCTGTCCTGGCTTCCCTCCGACCGTACATCGGCCATGCAGGGATGTTCGGTCATCATCCATGACGGATGCGGCAGAATCTTCTCCCGTGCACTGATGCTCGGCATTCCGCAGATCATCGTCTCGGACGGCAGCTGCTTCCGGGCCTGGAATGCTTCGGCTGCTTCCCGCTGCGGTTTCGGCATTACCGTCTTCGAACGCGAATTCGGTGTTTCCGCTGTATACGAAAGCTACCGGCGCATCGTCGTCAGTGATTACTACAGAAAGCGGGCGGAGCTGTTCCGTGATGAGGCAAAAAACATGGGCGGGCTGGAGACGCTCCTGAAGCTCGGTATATAAAAAGATGATCCCCGGGGATCATCTTCCAGGCACCGTGAGGTGCTTTTCTTTTTATTCAAACGGGAACTTTTCCGTCAGCGCAATCACTTCTTCACGGATCCGCGCTTTGACTTCTTCGTTGTCCTTGTTCTTCAGAACTTCACCGATCCATCTGCCGACCTGCTCGAATTCAGCTTCCTTGAATCCCTTGGTCGTCATTGCGGCTGTACCGACACGGATACCGCTGGTGATGCTCGGCTTTTCCGGATCAAACGGAATGGCGTTCTTGTTTACGGTAATATTGACTTCATCCAGTGCCTTCTCAGCATCTCTGCCGCTGACACCGAGTGAATTCTTTGTATCAACCAGGATCAGGTGATTGTCCGTACCGCCGGATACCAGACGCAGACCTTCTTCCTGCAGAACTTCCGCAAGTTTCTGGCAGTTCGCCAGCAGCTGACGGATATACTCTTTGAACTCCGGCTGGAGTGCTTCATAGAAGCAGGCCGCTTTACCGGCAACGATATGGCACAGCGGACCGCCCTGGATACCCGGGAAGATTGCCTTGTCCACAGCCTTGGCATACTTCTCTTTGCAGAGAATCATACCGCCGCGGGGACCGCGCAGTGTCTTGTGTGTAGTGGTGGTTACGAAGTCAGCGTACGGAACCGGATTCATGTGATAACCGGCAGCCACAAGACCGGCAATGTGCGCCATATCCACCATCAGGAGGGCACCGCAGTCATCCGCAATCTTACGGAATTCCGCAAAGTCGATTTCCCTTGCATATGCGCTTGCGCCGACTACGATCAGCTTCGGACGGATTTCCAGTGCCTGTGCTCTGACCGCATCATAATCCAGACGCTCCGTTTCCCGGTCAACACCGTAGGAAGCGAAATTATACAGTTTTCCCGAGAAGGAAACCTTGGCGCCATGGGTCAGATGACCGCCTGCCGCAAGATCCATACCGAGAACCGTATCACCCGGCTTCAGGCAGCTGAAGTAAACACCCATGTTTGCCTGTGAACCGGAATGCGGCTGCACGTTGGCATGTTCCGCTCCGAAGATTTCACATGCACGCTTTCTGGCAAGTTCCTCAACCACATCCACGTTTACGCATCCGCCGTAGTAACGGTGTCCCGGATAGCCTTCCGCGTATTTGTTGGTCAGCACGGAACCGGCTGCTTCACGTACTTCCTTCGAGGTGAAGTTCTCCGAGGCAATCAGTTCAATGTTATGTCTCTGACGAAGTTTTTCCTGTTCAATCGCATTCTGTAATTCAAGATCAAGCATGTTTAGTTCTCCTCTCCGAGTACGTTTTTAATATCTTCCAGTGTTACAGGTCCCGGCCGCAGAATTCTGATATCAGAGGAGCTGCAGTCAATAATCGTGCTGGCTTCACCGAACTGCGTGCTTCCTTCCAGCATACCGTCCAGCAGCGGACAGGCCTGTTCGATTTCATCAAGGTTTGTGCAGGTTTTTTCTCCGGACTGATTCGCACTTGTCATGAACACGGGTGTCCCGGTCAGTTCAATCAGTTCCTTCAGCACCGGACTTGTGGCCATCCGTATGGCCAGGGTGGACATGCCTCCGTTTACATACGCCGGCACATTCTCCCGCTTCTTCAGAATCACGGTCACCGGTCCCGGCATGAACGCTTTGATAATCCGTTCCGCCCGTTCATCGGTTTCCGCTATCTCCCGGATCTGTGCAAGATCGCTGCACATGAGCGGGAACGATTTTGTCTTCGGTCGGTTCTTGACTTCCCGTAAACGCGCTTCCGCTTTTTCACTCATCCGTGCACATACACCGTATACGGTATCTGTCGGCACCGATATGGTTCCGTCATTCCTGAGAATCTCACTCAGAATTCCGGTGTCTTCTTCAGTATATCTTTTCATTGTCCCTCCGGCACTGTACTATTCTAACATTGTTTATAGTATGATTATGAGGAAATTTGGAGGTTACTGTTATGATCAGTTTTGAAAGTGATTATACCGAAGGTTGTATCCCCGAAATACTGACTGCGCTGAATAAAACCAACACAGAACAGACAACCGGATATGGTCTGGATCCCCATTGTGACAATGCCCGTAAGCTGATCAGAAAAGCCTGCAATGCTGAAAATGCGGATGTGCAGTTCCTGGTCGGCGGAACCCAGGCAAATACAACCGTGATTGCGGCTGTTCTCAAGCCGTATCAGGGTGTACTGACAGCTGTCAGCGGACACATCAACGTGCATGAAACCGGCGCCATTGAAGCAACCGGACACAAGTGCCTTGCGCTTCCCACGGATGACGGCAAGATTTCCGCAAAGCAGATTGAGAATGCAATCCTGGCTCACCGCAATGATGAAACCTATGAACACATTGTGGAACCGGGTATGATCTATATCTCCTGGCCGACCGAAACCGGCACCCTGTATTCAAAGAAGGAACTGACTGCCATTTCCAGAGTTGCCAGAAAGTATCATGTTCCGCTGTTCGTGGACGGTGCCCGTATGGGATACGGTCTGGCCGCAAGAAACAATGATCTGACGCTGGCGGACTTTGCCAAGCTGACGGATGTCTTCTACATCGGCGGCACCAAGGTCGGTGCGCTCTTCGGCGAAGCAGTCGTAATTCCAAACAAGAATATCGCAGCCAACTTCCGCTACATGATCAAACAGAAAGGCGGCATGCTCGCAAAGGGCAGACTGCTCGGCATTCAGTTTGAAGAACTGTTCAAAAACGACAGATACTTCAAGATTTCCCAGAATGCCATGGAATATGCTGAGAAGATTGCGGATGCCCTGCAGGAAAAAGGTTATGAATTCCGCTACGCACCCGAAACCAATCAGCTCTTCCCGATCATGACGATGGCAAAGATTACGGAACTCAGAAAGAAGTTTGCCTTCCACGTTATGGAACCGCTGGATGAAGACCATGCGGTCATCCGCTTTGTGACAAGCTGGCTCACCAAAAAGGAAAACGTAGACAAACTGATCAAAGCGCTCTGATAAATGCAGTGGCTCCCGTTACGGAAGCCACTGTTGTTTTAGTCTTCAGGCACCATTCTGCAGATCAGTACATACCGTGCATCCTGGAAGTCATCGGTGCAGGTGCACATGGTGATGATGCGGTCGGCTGCGGTTACTGCTGTATCTGCCGCAAACGTACTGTTTTCCACAAACCCGTTCACAAAGTTAAGGAACTCATCATCATTCGCAAACTGCTTCAGCATAAACGGTATCTTCGCATCCATGACCCGTCCGGCAACCGGTTCAAGAATGTAATCCCCGTCCGGTGTCTGCAGTTCCATCTGTTTGTGCGCATCATAGAATTCCTGTTTCTTGTATTCCTCAAGCACACAGAACATCGAACCGTTGTTGGTATGATGTCCGAACAGCAGTGTGTTGCGGTCCTTAAACTTCGGATCTGCTTCACAGTCCAGGAACAGGGAACCCATGACCACATTGATATCCCCGTTGAACATATGACTGAGATAGTACTCATTGTCACTTCCCTGAACGACGGGATAATCAATCACCGTACCATCCAGTTTAAGCCAGCCGACAACATCCGGATTGATTTCTGCCAGGGCCGCAAAGCTGACGCGGTCCTTTTTCTCTGCCGGTGCTTCATTTGTCTTTGTTTCGGTATACGCAGCTGCAGATACATTCTCATATACCGCATCCCCTTTGCGGTATGCACGCAGTCCGCTCCAGATCTTCCATCCGGAATACGCCACCATTGCGCCTGCCGCTATCATCAATACCATAATCAGCTTTCTGCCTGTTGAAGACAGACGCCGTACGGTCTTTGTCTTTCTGACCTGCAGTTTCTCCTCAGGAACATCCTGTACGGATATCATCTGCGTTCTTTCAATATCTTCTTCACTCATATTTCTTTCACCCAACGGAACCATTATAAACCTGTTCCCTACGGTACTGCTTACGTTTATACTGGAGCAATTCCGCAAAAAAAGCAGTCTTATTTACAAGACTGCCTGTTTTCAGAAATCCTTTCTGACCAGCGCTCTGCGGTTGAGATGCTTCAGGTCCGGTGAACCCGTTATGCTCATGCAGAAACGAAGTTCATTGGTGATCCTGTTCAGGTATTCCGCAACCTTTTCCGGTCCGTCCTTGAACGGTTCCATCAGCGGTCTGCCGATCAGCACACCATCGGCACCAAGCACCAGCGCCTTGAAGGCATCAGATCCTGAACGGATGCCGCAGTCAGCGAATATAACAAGATCATTACCAACAGCTTCACGGATTTCCCCGATGACTGATACAGGCGGAACCGCACTGTCGATCATACCCATATGATGGGACACAACTATTGCCTTCACACCGGCATCCCGGCAGATCACGGCATCATGCGCACTCAGCACACCCTTGATGATAATCGGCAGACTGCTGCATTCACTCATCCGCTTCAGCTCTGCTTCACCCTTGGTTGCCATCTGTCCGAAGGAAGGATGGTTCCTCACACATCCTGTTGCCGGATCAAATATAAAGTCCACATCCATGACAAACGCCTTGGCACCTGCCTGTTCATAGGTGCGGATCATATCACACACCGCATCCATATCCGCAATCGGCTTGGACGAAAGCACGGCTCTTGTGCCCTGCTTCAGAATGGCAAGTCCCTGCTCAACGGGAAGCACACCGTTCCAGTCCAGTGTACCGGTCAGATCGGCAGCCTGCGCAAGCAGAACATTGCCTCCTTCGTGCACTCTTTCCATCCCGCTCAGTGTAGAGATCATCACCGGACTCTGGTACACTTCACCAAAGTATTCCGCTGAGGTATCCGCTGCCGCAGACCCGATATACTCAGGCCGTATCATAAAGGAATCCAGATATTTTCTGGTCAGCTGATCCGAAATTGCATATGTCTGCATGTTTCCAGTCCTCCGTGTTTCCATTATAACAGGTTTGCCAGAGACAATAAGACGTTAAAAAAGAGGGATGACTTATCCCTCTTCCGTAAGTGCAGCTGCAGGTCCCGCCGCATCCATAATGGCATCACACTGCGGGCATAAACCAATCGGTCTTTCCGCATGGTAACCGCAGGCAGAACATGTACATGACGGCAGGAAATCATATGTTCCCTTGATCTCGCTTGATTCTTTTCTGTCCTGGATCCAGTACGCATGAACCGTTGGCGTGCTGTCCTCAAAAATAACTGTCTTTTCCGTCATATGCTTCCTCCGCTTCGCCATACGATACCATACCGTACATGCATATTCAACTCTTTATACCTGTTCGGCCAGTTCCAGAATCAGATGTTCGCTCTTCTGCCAGCCAAGGCAGGGATCGGTGATGGAGAGTCCGTACACATCGCCTTCCGGTTTCTGCGCACCGTCCTCCAGATAGCTTTCAATCATCAGGCCTTTGACAAGACCCCGGATATCCGCAGATACATGACGGCTGTGCATGACATCCTTGGCGATCCGGATCTGTTCAAGATACTGCTTGCCGGAATTGGAATGGTTGCAGTCGACGACAACAGCAGGATTCCTGAGGCCGGTGTTTACATATTCCTGCAGCAGATTGCTGAGATCTTCATAGTGGTAATTCGGATAGTTGTTGCCGAACTTGTCGACATATCCGCGCAGAATCGCATGGGCAAGATCATTGCCGTCCGTTCTGACTTCCCATCCCCGGTATACGAACTTCTGCGGTGACTGGGCAGCCGTAATGGCATTCATCATGACCGAAAGATCTCCTCCGGTCGGATTCTTCATACCTGCCGGCAGACCGATGCCGCTGGCAACCATACGGTGCTGCTGATCCTCCACACTGCGCGCCCCGACTGCAACATAGCTGAGCAGATCGGAGAGATACTGATGGTTTTCCGGATACAGCATTTCTTCTGCACAGGTAAAGCCTGTCTCCGTCACCACACGTGTATGCATCTCGCGGATGGCAATAATACCCGCAAGCATATCTTCTTCCTTGTGGGGGTCCGGCTGGTGCAGCATGCCCTTGTATCCCGTTCCCTTGGTACGCGGTTTGTTTGTATACACGCGCGGAATGATGAAGAGTTTGTCCTTCACCTTTTCCCGTACATCCGCAAGCCTGTGCATATACTCCAGCACGGCATCTTCACGGTCAGCCGAACACGGACCGATTATCAGCAGAAACCGCGGATCTTTGCCGAGAAAGATATCACGTATTGTACGGTCACGTTCTTCCTTGATTTCCTCTATCTTCGCAGGCAGCGGGAATTCCCGTTTCAGTGTCTGCGGATCCGGCAGTTCCCGGATAAATTCCATATGTGATTCCATCTGTGCCACCTCTTAGTCTTTCTGCAGTGTTCCGTCGATCCGTCCGATCATGTCCGTATGCACATCCATGAGTATCTTTGTAAGATTCTCCAGTTTCTCAAACTCATACGGCAAATCGGTCATAATAATCAGCAGATACGGATACTCGCCCTCATAGACAATACCGCAGTCAGCTGTCGTCTTAATATCACCGTAACCAAACATCCAGCCTGCTTTGGACCTGGTTGTCCATTTCTCATCTGCGTATTCATGCAGAAGCGATACCGACGGTTCTTCATATAATTCGGCCATCTCTTTGCCGCTCTCATTGTCACGGAACCAATAGTAGTTCACCGCCCAGAGTCTGGCCGCTTCAACCGGACTGTAGTCAATGTACATGTTGTCCGCGATTTCCTCACGCACCCCGGCCGCTTTGCACCAGTGCAGCAGACATTCGGTGCCGTACGTATCCGCAAGATCCTGATACGCTTCGTTGCTTGACTCCTTCAGCAGCCATTCAAATTCCGTCCAGCGCGGCTTCAGCAGCTCCGGTCTTTCATCCACAAGACTTGCCGCAAACAGACCTTTAATAGTACTGGCCGGATAATAGATATGTTTCGTATTGTACGCAACCGATTCACCGCTGCGCAGATCCAGCAGGATAAAGCTTACATTGCAGTCCTGTGTTTCCAGCTGCAGCACTTCCCGCCGCAGTTTCTTCTCCTGCGGTCCTTCGATTTCCGTGTTCAGCAGCATCTCATTCTTCCCTGTTTCACAGAGACTCAGATCCAGCAGTGTCTCTTTCAGTTCGGCATGTTCACTCAGCATCACCGGCTCCGGTTCCGGTGTCGGTTCCGCGGTGGGAACTGTTTCCTGCACGGTCTGTACGGTACGGCGTGTATACCAGACTTTTTCGGAAATCCAGTATACAAATACCGTCACCAGCAGGAATATCACAAAGAGCCTTAAGTACAGCAGTTTTCCGTTGTCCTTCATCATAACGGAAGTATCATACAGCTTTTTGAGGCAATTTGTGTGAAGAACATCTGAATTGGTGAAAAATATCTTTGCGCGGCTTCCCTGCAGGCGGGTAATGCTATACTTTTTCCATACATCGGAAAGGAGTCCGGACTATATGAATATGCTTGATAAATACAAAGCAGCTGAAAAGCTGACCCCATGGAATGTGAAACATGCAGTGCTGAACGGAGAACCTGCCTTCGCGGTATGGGATGATACTCACTTCTTTTATCCGTATGAAGAACGCACGGGAGAAGAGGTAACGGTCACGTTCCGCAAAGTCAGTACGGAAGACAGCAGTGAAACAGATCTCTTTGACCATAAAGCCCTGGCTGCACTGCTTGGCGAAGAGAAGATTCCCTTTGATACATGCAGAGCTGCGGACGGTATGATTCTCTTTGTTTGCAATGACCACGATTATGCATATGATCCGGACACAAATACCCTGACGGACAACGGCTGGCATCAGGACCGTGCTGTTTCACTCAGCCCCGACGGCACAAAGGAACTCTTTGTAAGAGACTATGACCTGTGGATCAGGAATACGGAAACCGGGCAGGAAAGCAGACTGACATATGACGGTGAAAAGGATTATGCATATGCCAAGTGTGCGGAATACAGCGGATACATCACCGAAAGAGTCAAAGTAAAACCGGAGAAACCGGATGTGCTGTGGGCAGATGACAGTATTCATTTCATCACCTGCAGACTGGATCAGCGCAATGTCCGTGATCTCTACATCATTCAGTCCTATGACGATGAGCACCTGGAAAGCATCCGTCCCCGCCTGCACACATATAAGTGCGCATTCCCGGAAGATCCCGATGTTCCCCTTGCCCACTACTATATCGGCAGTGCCGAAGACAATACACTGATCAAAGCGGATATGGATCCCCAGCCTGCCGGAGGACCACTGTTCTCCCCGTACTACGGCGCGGCCAAGTGGCTGCCGGACAGCTCGGCTGTATTCACAACCCTGATCTCCCGCGGAAACAAGTCAGCTTCCTTCGTGATCATCCATACCGACGGCAGCACCAATACAGTGCTCTGTGAAACCTCGGATACGGCACTGAATGTACGCACACACGGAAACCTGGACGGCTTCCTCGATTACTGCGCATCCAACTTCCTCACCGATGACGGCAAAACAGTAATCTGGCAGAGTGAACGTGACAACCTGGCAAGACTGTTCCGGTACGATGCGGAAAGCGGAGAGCTGCGCAATGCCGTAACCACTGCCGATTGTGCCGTGGGTGAACTGATCGCGCATGATGATGCACAGGAATACGTATACTTCTATGCCAGCAATCTTTCCTGCACCAGTGATCCGTATTACCAGCTGGTCTGCCGTGCGCATTATGACGGCACCGGCTTTGAAATCCTGACGCCGGAAGATGCCATGCACAGATGCCTGATCTTCGGTGACATGATTGCGGATACATACAGCCGTGTGGATCTGCCTCCCGTTACAGTGCTGCGCCGTACGGACGGAACAATGGTCCGGGAGCTTGTGAAAGCCGATATCAGTGATCTGCTGGCACGGGGATATATCATGCCGGAGCGCTTCACGGTAACCGCCAGTGACGGAGTAACAGCGCTCTACGGTATTCTGATCCGTCCTGCAGACTTCGATGAAAACAAAACATATCCGTTCATTGACTATATATACGGCGGTATGCAGTGCTACAACGTACCGAAGGCCTTTGCTTTCCGCGGTGCCATTGACGGACGCGAGATCATGGGCGGTCTGGAAGAGCTTGCCCAGCTCGGCTTTGCCGGTATTATTCTCGATGGTCTGGGAACTCCGGGCAGAGGCAAGAAGCTGCACAACATCAGCTATGAGAACATCCACGGCTGTGCCGGTCTCAAAGACCATGTCACCTCACTCCCGGAACTGAAACAGAAGTATCCGTTCCTTGATCTCGACAGAGCAGGCATCTGGGGCAACTCCGGCGGCGGCTGTGCCACCTCAAGGGCTATGCTGGAATATCCGGATACATACAAGGTCGGTGTCTCCTCGGCCGGCAACCATGACCAGCGCATGTACAACAACCAGTGGACCGAAACATACTACGGTCTCTACAACAAGGATATCTACATCCAGGGAGACAACACCTCACTGGCAAAGAACCTGAAGGGACATCTGTATATCGTGCACGGTGCCATGGATGACAACGTTGCCATGTCGCAGTCCATCCGCCTCATTGACGCACTGATCAACGAAGACAAGGACTTTGACTTCCTGATCCTGCCGCGCACAAACCACAATGTACCGGCAAATCCGTACTTCATCCGCCGCAAGATGGACTACTTTGTAAAGTGGCTTCTGAACGAGGAAGTTCCCGATTACAGATTTGTCCTGCCGGAGGAATAACATGAACAGAATCACCCCCGAAAACAAAGCAAAAGCTGAACAGCTGATTGATGAAATCATACAGAACAGCGGTGCTGTGGGTCTTGCGGCATGCATCATTGATACAGCCGGCAATACGGAATACGAACTGTACCGCGGTGTCCGTGATACAGCTTCCGCAGAAGCCCCTGACGGAGAAACGATCTTCGGCCTTGCCTCGGTCACAAAATCCATGACGGCTGCCGGTATTCTGCAATTGGCCGACGCAGGCAGACTGTCGCTGAACGATCCCGTATCCCGCTATATACCCGAATTCACCAACCGCCATACGGAGACGGTCACGATTGCCCATCTGCTTTCGCATGCCGGCGGTTTCTTCCCGCAGTCCCGCATCACCGTGGACATGGTGCAGAAAAGCAAAGACAAGGAACCGGCCTATGACGGGCAGCTGACCGGCGATGCCGTGAAGCTGGTGGCGGAACGGCTGGATGCCCTCACTGCAGAGCACGGACTGATCGGCAGACCCGGTGAATACTTCAGCTACTGCAACGATGGCTTCGGTCTTCTGTCGGAGATCATCCACCGGTGCAGCGGAAGCACTTCCTATGCACAGCGTATGCATGACAGCCTGTTTGCGCCGCTGGGCATGACGCGTACATCCATGGAGTTCATCGCTCCTGCCAATGATGAAAATGCGGCCGTGCTGTACCGGAAGAAAGACGGTGTGCTGTACGGTGACCGGAATTACCGTGACAATGCCTTTGCCCTGCACGGAGGCGGCGCCGCGAAATCATGCATGAATGATATGAAGAAATATCTCGGCATGTGGCTGAATGAAGGGCGCAGTACGGACGGTGTCCGGGTGCTGAGCGAATACAGTGTGCGGGAAGCCGTGAAACCCAGACAGCCGTATGATCTCTGCGGTACATACGGTTACGGTCTCTCCTGCCGGACATGCGGTCCCTTCCGCATCTTCGGACACGGCGGATCACTCCCCGGTGTTTCTTCCAACATTGCCTTCTGCTATGACGCGGGCTGTGCGGTGATCGTGCTGTGCAATACATCCGGCATTCCCGTCAGTGCAGTCAGCGGCATTCTCTTCAGAATGTATGCAGGCATGGACCCGGAACCGGAGCGTGTAACCTGTACGGTCCCCTGGCCGCAGACGCTGATTGATGCGGTGTGCGGAACATATGCCTCGGAGGAAGGCACAACCGTGGAAATATACCGCTGTGCAGACGGCTCTGTCGGGCTGCGGGAGGATGGCGAAGAAAAGACCCTTATCACCTGCGGTGAGCGCACTGCCATCGTACGCAATCCGTATACGGATACGGTCGTACGGCCGGTGTTCAATGAAACACGCGGGTATTACGCACTCCTGTACGGAAGCAGAATCATTCCCAGAGTATAAAGCAGCGGCGGATCATACGACCCGCCGTTTGTGTTATTCCGCTTTGTAATCACTGCGGAAGAGAATATTCATTTCATCATCTTCGACTGTACCGGGCAGCGTCCTGTACTGTCCGTATGCATAATGCCGGAAGCCGCATTTCTCCTGCACACGCGCAGACTGTTTGTTGGACAGAAAGTGTCCGCAGAGCACCGCATCCGCCTGCAGATCCTCAAAGAGATATCTGAGCACACAGCGGACTGCTTCGGCTGCCAGTCCGTTTCCCCATCTGTCCTTTGCGATGACATAACCGATTTCCCGGCAGCGCTGTTCAGCCAGTTCCGGGAAACGCTCTTCATCATATTTTTCAAGACCCAGGGAACCGATCACCCTGCCGTTTTCCTCCAGGGCAAAGGTTTTCTTTCCTTCGATGAACATATCCAGAATCATTTGTGATTCCGCTCTGTCCGCATGCGGTTTCCAACCGGCCATCTGCCCGACACCATCCACGGAAGCATATTCATATAAGTCTTCCAGATCACTCTGTTTCCAGGGACGGAGGATGAGTCTTTCCGTGCGCAGTGTTACCCCGCTGATATCCACCGGTATATTCATACTCAGTGCTCGTAGTGCGCCGCAACCTTCTTCAGGTTCTCGATGATCGGGAGATGCTGGGGGCATACACCTTCGCACTGTCCGCAGCCGATGCATTCGGAAGCTTTGCCGAACTTCTTGTTCAGAATCTCGTAATTGGTGAAGTTGATCGTCCAGCCTTTTTCCTCCAGATGTTCACGCATGTCTTCGTTGTAGATGGAGAAATACTGGGGAATGGCAATGTGCATCGGGCAGCCTTCCGTGCAGTAAGAGCATCCGGTACAGGGAATCGCCGTCTGTGCATTGATGATATCCGCAGCTTTGAAGCAGAGCTGCTTTTCTTCTTCCTTCAGCGGCACGAAGTTCTTCATATAGCCGATATTGTCCTGAATCTGGGCAGGATTGCTCATACCGGACAGAACGACCATAACCTCCGGCAGGCTTGCCGCAAAGCGGATTGCCCAGCTCGGAACGGACGCACCCGCATCATACTCTTTAAATACGGCTTCAGCTTCTGCCGGTACTCTTGCCAGGGTGCCCCCTTTGCACGGTTCCATGACGATGACCTTCTTGCCGTGCTTTACCGCTGTTTCATAGCAGGCTCTTGACTGGATCCACTGGCTCTCCCAGTCCAGGTAATTGATCTGCAGCTGTACGAATTCCATCTCCGGATGTCTGGTGAGAATGTCATCCAGCATCTCTGCCGTATCGTGGAATGAGAAACCGGCATGTCTGATCTTACCTTCCGCCTTCTTTTCCAGCAGCCATGAGAAGCAGTCAAACTGTTCATACTTCGGCAGCATATCCGCTTCAATGCCGTGCAGCAGATAGTAGTCAAAATATCCTGCACCTGTTTTGTTCAGCTGTTCATTGAACACTTTGTCCATATCCTCGCGTGAATTGAAGAAGCCGGCATGCAGCTTTGTGGCCAGGGTAAAGCTCTCCCGCGGATATCTTTCCACAAGCACTTCCTTGGCAGCTCGTTCACTTGCGAAACCGTTGTACATCCATGCTGTATCAAAGTACGTGAAGCCGTTTTCCATGAAGCAGTCAACCATCTGCTTCAACTGTTCGATATCAATGTCAGCCGCATTGTTGGGATCTTTCCGGGGCAGTCTCATAAGACCGAAACCGAGTTTCTTTTCAGGCATAAACTCCATTATGTTCTCCTCCGTCATTTTTTGAAATTATACAGGAACAGCTCCGGGTATTGGAATAGCTGCTGTACATTTCAATAAAGAAAAAGACAGAGGTCCGAAGACCCCTGTCTGATATGACTGATTGTTACTGACCGAGCAGCTGGCTGGCAATGTTGAACAGCGAACCGACGTTGATCTGGCCGTTGCTGTTGAAGGCGCTCTGACTGCCGTTGCTGAGCAGTGAGTAGAGCTGCTGTGCCTGCGCATTGTTGCCGGTGTTGCCGTTCAGGAAGCTTTCAAGAGCGGCAGCGGCTGCTGTGTTGTTGTTTGAGGAAGCTGCTGCGCCGAACGGAATTGCACCGCTGTTTGCAGTTGTTGTCTGCGGCTGTGCGGAAGCTGCCGGCTTGGAACCGCCGAACAGAGCACTGAGAAGTCCGCCGGAACTCTGGGTTGTTGTCTGCGGCTGCGGTTCAGGCTTGGATCCGCCGAGCAGGCTGCTCAGAAGACCGCCGGAGCTCTGTGTGGTTGTCTGCTGCTGTGCAGGAGCTGCTGCACCGAGCAGAGAGCCGAGCAGGTTTCCTGCTGTGGAGCCGGAAGAAGAACCGGACATGCTGCCGAGCAGAAGGTTAAGCAGAGCACCGGTGCTGCTGGAATTGCTGCCTCCCATCAGGCTGGACAGAAGTGACAGACCGGAGCCGAGTGCACTTGAATTGGACTGCTTGCCCTTGAAGAGCTTCAGCAGAGCAATCAGCACAAGGATATCCTTGAAGTCGAGCTTGCCGTCAAAGAGTGCCTTTACAGCTGCACTGTTTGTCGGGTTGGCACGTTCTGTGCTTGTAAAGCCGCCTGTATACGCAAGAAGTTCTTTCGGATCGATTGTCCCGGCTGACTTGAGCATAAGCTGCATAACGCCGTTGTCGCTCAGAGCCTGGGTAACTGCTGCCAGAGCTTCCGGTGCTGCGTCGGCACCGAGGATTCCCTTCAGCATAGCTGTCTGGGCATCATCTTCACCCGGCATCAGTGCACGTGTTGCATTCTCTTCATTCTTTGCGACGAGATCCGTGATCATTTCCGGATTGTTTTCGAGCTGGGAAAGAACCTTCGTTGTCAGATCATTATAATTCTCACTCATTTTCCATTTACCTCCAGTTGGTACGTCTATATTTATCGTAAACTTTTTAAGAAGTTTTGTGTGAACTTTTGCTGATTTTTTACAATTCGGGTATAAAAAAACACTCCCTGCACATACAGAGAGTGTTCATAATACCGTGAATCAGAAGAGACCTGTGATACGGCCGTTCTCATCGACATCGATGTTCTCGGCAGCCGGCACCTTCGGCAGACCGGGCATTGTCATGATGTCACCGGTCAATGCAACCAGGAAGCCTGCCCCTGCGGATACCTTCAGATTTCTGACGGTGATCTCGAAGTTCTTCGGCGCACCGAGCAGATTTGCATTGTCGGAGAAGGAATACTGAGTCTTCGCAACGCAGATCGGCAGATTGCCGTAACCAAGTTCGGTCAGTTCCTTTGCCTGCTTCTTTGCGGCCGGCAGAAGAACGGCTCTGTCCGCATGATAGATCTTCTGGGCAATGGCATTGAGCTTGTTTTCAATCGTGTCTTCAACATCATAGGAGAAGCTGAAATCATTCGGTTCTTCACAGAGACGGATGACTTCCTCAGCGAGAGCTTTGCCGCCTTCGCTGCCCTTTTCCCAGACTTCACTGAGAGCGACGTTGATGCCGAGCTCTTTGCACTTGTCTTCGATCAGCTGCAGTTCAGCTTTTGTATCGGTGACGAATGCGTTGATGGCAACCACGCACGGAAGCTTATATACGTCACGGATATTGGAGATATGCTGCAGAAGGTTCGGCAGACCCTTTTCAAGCGCTGCCAGGTTCTCGTTGCCGAGATCCTTTTTCTTCGCACCGCCGTGCAGCTTCAGTGCGCGCACTGTTGCTACAACGACAACTGCACTCGGATGCAGACCGGCCAGACGGCACTTGATGTCGAGGAACTTCTCGGCACCGAGGTCAGCACCGAAGCCGGCCTCTGTAACCGCATAGTCACCCAGACGCATTGCAATCTGTGTAGCCATAACGGAGTTGCAGCCGTGTGCGATATTTGCGAACGGACCGCCGTGGATGAATGCCGGTGTGCCTTCCAGTGTCTGTACAAGATTCGGCTTCAGAGCATCCTTCAGCAGAGCTGCCATAGCACCTTCTGCCTTCAGGTCATGCGCTGTTACCGGCTTGCCGTCGTATGAATATGCGACAACGATTCTTGCCAGTCTTGCCTTCAGGTCGGGAATATCACTGGCCAGACACAGCACTGCCATGATTTCAGACGCAACGGTAATGTCGAAGCCGTCTTCACGCGGTGTGCCGTTTGCCTTGCCGCCAAGACCATCCACTACATTACGCAGCTGACGGTCATTCATATCCACACAGCGCTTCCAGACAATGCGTCTGACATCGATGTTAAGTTCATTGCCCTGCTGAATATGGTTGTCCAGCATGGCTGCGAGCAGGTTGTTGGCTGCACCGATGGCATGGAAGTCACCGGTGAAGTGCAGGTTGATGTCCTCCATCGGAACAACCTGGGCATGACCGCCGCCGGCAGCACCGCCCTTGACACCGAATACCGGTCCCAGGGAAGGCTCACGCAGGGCAACAATGACGTTCTTGCCGAGGGCTCTGAGACCGTCCGCAAGACCGATTGTTGTGGTTGTCTTTCCTTCTCCGGCAGGAGTCGGGTTGATGGCTGTTACCAGAATCAGTTTGCCGTCCGCACGCTTGTTTTCCTTCAGGATGCGGTAGTCGATCTTTGCTTTGTACTTGCCGTACAGTTCCAGATACTCTTCATCTACGCCGGCTGTTTCTGCAATTTCCGTAATCGGCTTCATTTCGCAGGCCTGGGCGATTTCAATATCACTTAAATATGCCATGTTAACTCCTTCATCTCCTTAGCGGAAGAACTTTACTGCGGATCTGAACAGACCCATATCATAGTTGCCCGGTACATTGCGGTACAGTGATTTCCCTACACGTTCCGCATGTCCCATCTTACCGAAGATTCTGCCGTCCGGCGAAGTAATTCCCTCGATTGCCATGAACGACCCGTTCGGATTGAATTCTGTCAGACTGCTCGGTTCTCCGCAAAGATCCACATACTGTGTAGCAATCTGTCCCTTTGCCTCAAGTTCCTTCAGCAGTGCGTCGCTTGCGATAAAGCGTCCTTCACCGTGTGAAATCGGAACCGTGCAGATATCTCCCGGCTTCAGTTCACTGAGCCACGGTGAGAGGCTGCTGGCAACTCTTGTATGTACGATTCTGGACTGATGACGTCCGATCGTGTTGAAGGACAGGGTAGGACATGTATCGTCCGTATCAATGATCCGGCCATACGGCACAAGACCGAGTTTGATCAGTGCCTGGAAACCGTTGCAGATACCCAGCATCAGACCGCTTCTCTGATCCATCAGTTCACTGACCGCATCCTTGACCGCAGGATTGCGGAAGAATGCCGTAATGAACTTCGCCGAACCATCCGGTTCATCACCTCCGGAGAATCCGCCCGGGATGACGATCATGTTTGCTTCTTTTACTTTGGCCGCAAAGCGTTCAACGCTTTCACTGACATCCGCTGCCGAGAGATTGCGCACAATGACGATCTCCGCATCCGCGCCGGCATCGATCAGTGCTCTTGCCGTGTCATATTCACAGTTGGTTCCCGGGAAGACCGGAATCAGTGCTTTCGGTTTTACTGTATGAACCGTGGATGTAATAACGGACGGAGCGTTGTATGTCACTTTGCGGATCTTCTCTGTTTCATCACCTGCTCTTGTCGGATATACCTTCTCAAGAACACTTTCGTTCAGACGGAACAGATCAGCTGTCTTTTCGCAGTCACTGCCGATCCGGATTTCCGCTTCCGCAAGTGTGCAGCCGATGAGCTGTGCATCACATGTGCCGCTGATTTCCGCAATCAGAGCACCCGGATATGCACGGTACCAGTCAATATCCGTTTCCGCAGCCGCAAAGCCGATGTCATTGCCGAAGGACATCTTCATAACGCCTTCCGCAATGCTGTTTTCAACTGCCCACGCAGCTCTGACAAGACCTTCGGTGCAGAGCTTCCGGAATTCTTTCCAGTCGTTCATTCCGAAGAAGTATACGTTATGTCCTGCTTCCTTGAATTCAGGGGAGAGAACTTCATGTGCCTTGACAGGCGCAATCGCAAATGAGATCAGGGTAGGCGGTACATCCAGATCCATGAAGGATCCTGACATGGAATCCTTGCCGCCGATGGCCGCAATCTTCAGTTCCATCTGTGCATCCAGCGCACCGAGCAGTGCCGCAAACGGCTTGCCCCAGCGTTCCGGTTCATTGCGCAGACGCTCGAAGAATTCCTGGAATGTCAGATATGCTTTTTCGGGATCAGCACCGGCCGCAATCAGCTTGGCAACCGATGTATATACCGCATTGTATGCGCCTCTGTACGGATCGATGGTCATCTGGTCCGGATCAGAGCCCCATGCCATTACACTTGCCTGTTCTGTTGTATGTCCAGGAAGCACCGGGAACAGTGCTGCCATAGCCTGTGCCGGTGTGCTCTGGTTCCTGCCGCCGAACGGCATCAGGACACTGCCTGCACCGATCGTGCTGTCAAAACGTTCCACCAGACCTCTTCTGCCGGCACTCTTGAGACTGCCCGCAATATCCTTAAGGCTCTTCTCAGCGGATACACCGAGAGCGGAACGGTCAGCTTTACGCACAGCTGCTTCCGCATGCTTGATTGCACCGTTGGTATTCAGGAATGCTCTGGAGAGATCGGCAATCGTCTGTCCCTTCCATTCCATGACCATGCGCGGTGATTCCGTAACCACTGCCACTTTGTATGCTTCGAGGTTTTCCTTTGCAGCTTCGGCAATGAATCTTTCTTCATCCTCTGCCGCAATGACGACAGCCATACGTTCCTGTGATTCGGAAATCGCCAGTTCCGTACCGTCGAGTCCTTCGTACTTCTTTCTTACCGCATCGAGATTGATCTTCAGACCGTCTGCCAGTTCACCGATGGCAACACTGACACCGCCGGCACCGAAGTCGTTGCAGCGCTTGATCATGCGTGTTACTTCGCTGTTTCTGAACAGTCTCTGCAGTTTTCTTTCTTCCGGCGCATTACCCTTCTGCACTTCACTTGCCATGGTCTGCAGTGATTTCAGGTTGTGCGTCTTGGAAGAACCGGTCGCTCCGCCGATACCGTCTCTGCCGGTGCGTCCGCCCAGCAGGATCACGATATCACCCGGCTGCGGCCGTTCACGTACAACGTTATCCGCCTTGACCGCACCGACCACGGCACCGCATTCCAGACGTTTTGCCACATAGCCTTCATGATAGACTTCAGCGACATGTCCGGTTGCCAGACCAATCTGGTTGCCGTAGGAGGAATAACCCGCGGCAGCAGTCTGCGCAATCTTACGCTGCGGCAGTTTGCCGGGCAGGGTGTCCTTCAGGGAAGCACGCGGATCACCGCCGCCGGTGAAGCGCATTGCCTGGTGGACATATGCTCTTCCGGAGAGCGGGTCACGGATACAGCCGCCGATGCAGGTAGCCGCACCGCCGAACGGTTCGATTTCCGTAGGATGGTTATGTGTTTCGTTCTTGAACATGAGCAGCCAGTCTTCTTCCTGACCGTCCACATCCGCATTCACATGGATTGAGCAGGCATTGATTTCCTCCGACTCATCCAGTTCCGGCAGCTCTCCGCGTCTCTTCAGCGCCTTGGCACCGATTGTCGCAAGATCCATCAGGGTTTCAGCACGGCTTGTATTCTCACCGTAGACTTCCCTGCGCAGATCCTGGTAACGCGCATAGGCTGCCTGCACTTCCGGATCCTCAATCTCGGTTTTATCGAGATGGGTGGAGAAGGTCGTATGACGGCAGTGATCCGACCAGTATGTATCAACCACTCTGATTTCGGTAATGGTCGGGTCTCTCTTCTCCTCATCACGGAAGTAAGCCTGCAGGAAAGCCAGATCATCCGGATCCATGGCAAGTCCCAGGGTATCCAGCAAGGCGGCGAGTTCCTGCTCATTCATATTGATGAACCCGGTTACGGTATCCACTGTTTCCGGCTGTGCATAGACAGCTTTCAGTGTTTCCGGAAGATCAAGGGAAGCTTCCCTTGTCTCCACCGGGTTGATGACGTGATGTTTCACCGCTTCAATGTCGGCTTCACTCAGTTTTCCGTACAGTGCATAGATTCTGGCATTCGCAACCAGAGGTCTTTCACCCTGGCTCAGCAGCTGAATGCACTGGGCTGCGGAATCCGCGCGCTGATCAAACTGACCCGGCTGTGCTTCCACACCAAATACATAGTCCGCATCAACCGCCGGCATATCATCGGTAACGATATCGAGCTGAGGTTCGGAAAATACGGTTGTTTTTGCATATTCAAACAGTTCCGGGTCGATGTCCTCCACATCATAGCGGTTCATCACCCGTACGTTTTCAATGTTTGTCAGTCCGAGAAAGGAACGGATTTCTGCCAGCAGACCTGCTGCCTCAGGCGCAAAACCCGGGCGTTTCTCCACATATACCCGATATACCATTAGCCCTCCTGAATTGCTTTCTGTCCGATATCCTTCCGGCAGAAGGCATTTTCAAACGATACATGTTCTGCCTGGCTGTACGCATCCGCCACAGCCTCTTTCACAGTGCTGCCAAGACCGATGACACCGAGCACACGGCCGCCGTTGGTAACGAGCACACCGTCTTTGAGTGCCGCGCCTGCCACAATGACTCTGTCCTTGACGGAATCCTCAATGGCAATCGGGAAGCCCTTCTCATATTTGCCGGGGTAGCCTGCGGAAGCGAGAATCACGCAGCAGCTGGCGCCTTCACGGAAGACAACATCCTCCGGCTTCAGCGTTCCCTCGGTCACCTTCATCATGATCGTAAGCAGATCACTCTCAAGCAGCGGCAGAACCGCCTGTGTTTCAGGATCACCGAAGCGGCAGTTATACTCGATCACCTTGGGTCCGTCTTTGGTAAGCATCAGGGAGAAATACAGGCATCCCCTGAATTCCCGGCCTTCTGCTTCCATTGCCCGGATCGTCGGAAGGAAGATCGTATTCATGCTTTCTTCGGCAATCTCTTTTGTATAGAACGGGTTGGGTGCGATAGCTCCCATACCGCCTGTATTCAGACCTTTGTCTCCGTCCAGAGCTCTCTTATGATCCATGGACGAAACCATCGGCACCAGTGTCTTTCCGTCCGTAAATGTCAGAACAGATACTTCCGGACCTTCCAGATACTCTTCCACAACAACCCTGGAACCGGCATCCCCAAAGGCTTTGTCCGCCATCATGGAACGCACTGCCTGTTCGGCATCTTCACGTGTTTCCGCAATGACCACACCTTTGCCGAGCGCCAGACCGTCCGCCTTGATCACAATCGGCAGCGCTGACGTCTTAATATACGCAAGAGCCGCATCCATATCATCAAACACTTCATACGCTGCGGTCGGAATGTTGTACCTGCGCATCAGATCCTTTGCAAAACTCTTGCTGGCTTCAATCACCGCCGCCTTCTGCACCGGTCCGAAGCACGGAATACCCACCGCATTCAGCGCATCCACCGCGCCGAGTGCCAGCGGATCATCCGGTGTGACTACGGCATAATCAACCGCATGTTCCACAGCGAATGCCGTAATGCCTTCTATATCCGTTGCGCTTACCGCCACACACTCAGCCAGATCCGCAATACCGCCGTTGCCGGGGAGTGCGTAGATCTTTTCAACCTCGGGATTCTCCTTCAGTTTTTTGATAATCATGTGTTCGCGGCCGCCGCTGCCAATAACGATCAGTTTCATAAGTCAGTTTCTCCGTTTATCAATGATGGAACAGACGCATACCCGTGAAGGCCATTACGATACCGTAACGGTCAGCTGTCTCGATGACATTGTCATCACGGATGGATCCGCCCGGCTCAACAATGTATGCAGCACCGGATTTGCGTGCTCTTTCCACGTTGTCACCGAACGGGAAGAATGCATCGGAGCCGACCGTCAGACCGGTCTGCTTGCTGATCCACTCAGCACGTTCCTCACGGGTCAGCGGTTCCGGACGCACGCTGAAGATCTTCTGCCATTCACCATCGCGCAGAACATCATCGCACTCATCGGAGATGTACAGGTCGATGGCATTGTCACGGTCTGTGCGGTGCACTGTATCCAGGAACGGCAGAGCCAGAACCTTCGGATTCTGTCTCAGCCACCAGTTGTCTGCTTTCTGTCCTGCCAGTCTTGTGCAGTGAATACGGCTCTGCTGGCCGGCACCGACACCGATTGCCTGACCGTCCTTGACATAGCAGACGGAATTGGACTGTGTATATTTCAGCGTGATCAGGGAGACCATCATATCGATCTTTGCCTGATACGGGAGTTCCTTGTTCTTGGTGACGATGTTTGCGAATACTTCATCTGTCACTTTGTAGTTGTTGTGTCCCTGTTCAAAGGTAATGCCGAATACATCCTTGTATTCCTGGGCTGCCGGTTCGTAGTCTGCATCGATCTGCACAACGTTGTAAGCGCCGCCCTTCTTCTTTTTCAGGATCTTCAGGGCATCTTCCGTATAACCCGGAGCGATGACACCGTCGGATACTTCCGCTCTGAGATACTTCGCAGTAGCCGCATCGCAGACATCACTGAGAGCAGCCCAGTCACCGAATGAGGACAGACGGTCTGTTCCTCTGGCTCTGATATAAGCAGATGCGATCGGTGTGATCTCAGCATCCGGTTTAACGAAGTAGATCTGTCTTTCCACATCCGTCAGTTCCTTGGCAACAGCTGCGCCGGCCGGGGATACATGCTTGAAGGATGCTGCGGAAGGAAGACCTGTAGCTTCCTTGAGTTCCTTGACCAGCTGCCATGAATTCAGGGCATCCAGGAAGTTGATGAATCCCGGTTTTCCGTTAAGAACCGTAACAGGAAGTTCGCTTCCGTCACGCATGAAAATCTTTGCCGGTTTCTGATTCGGATTACAGCCGTATTTGAGTTCCAGTTCGTTCATATTCATATCCTCCTGCTTACTTGTTCTTATTGATGATTCTCTGTTCTGCTTTGCCGGTTGCACACTCGGTGAAGCGTACATACAGGGAGATCTTGTTGGCTTCGTTCAGACTGTTCCAGACCATTTCCGTGAAGGAATCGATATCACCGCAGATACCGACACGCTCCGGTTCGCCGACAAATGAAGGAATCGGATTGCCGTCCGTTACATAGGTATGCAGGAAATGACCTACACCCTTGATCGGCGGGAATTCGAATGTTTCACGCACACAGGCGCTTCCTTCCGGATCTGCTGATTTCAGGATGGACATCATATAGCTGCCGTCCTCATTCACAAGACCGGAAATACGCGGTGTGAAGTTCGGTCCGTCCGGTTCAAATTCTCTTGTGCGCAGAGCACCTTCAAATGTGCCGCCTGCGTTCAGATGATCACGGATCGTATCTGTCTGGTTGCCGTTGGTGATGATGAACTTACCGCCGCAGACTCTTGCCGGATGATAAATGATCAGACTGGGATCACTCACCAGGGAGGGATCAAACGCTTCCGTACGGATGCCGTCCGGTTCTTCCGCAAAGATACGGTTGCGGCTGTTTACGCTTCTGCCCATGATGAAGTATGCGACTGCGTTGTATTTGCCGTCTGCGGTTGTGCCGATCACAATGCCGCGTCCGGGATATGTATTGTTTCTGAGCAATTCCTCAAGTGAATTCACTGCATATACATCCATCTTATTTTTCCTCACTGATCTTTCTGGCAACGAGTTCGGCAGCCTGCGGCAGCAGGACCCATTCTGCCTCTTCCATCACCCGTCTCTGCAGTAGTTCCGGCGTATCTCCGTCTTTGACTTCAACCGCCTTCTGCAGGATTATTTTCCCGCCGTCGGGAATCTCATTGACATAGTGCACTGTAGCTCCGGTTACTTTCACACCTTTGGCCAGGGCAGCTTCATGGACCTTCAGTCCGTACATGCCTTTGCCGCAGAAGGAAGGAATCAGAGCAGGATGAATATTGATAATGCGGTCCGGCCACTGCTGTGTAAAGTCAGCGCTCAGAATACTGAGGAATCCCGCCAGAACGATAAATTCTGCGTTCGCTTCCGCCAGCAGACTGCTGATTTTCTCCTCAAACAGCTGCTGTGAACCGAGTTTTTTCTTCGAAACCGCATAAGCAGGAATACCTGCCTGGGCCGCTCTTTCAAGCGCATACGCACCTTCCTGCGAAGAAATCACAATGACGATTTCCCCATGCGGGATCCTGCCGTCATTCTGCGCATTGATCAGCGCCTGCAGGTTGGTGCCGCCACCTGATACCAGAACGGCAATTCTTGTCTTTACCGGCATAATACGACTTTCTCATCCCCGCGGACGATCTCGCCGATGACATATGCATCAATGCCGTTTTCCTGCAGGATCTTCACGGCCGCTTCCGCTGTATCCGGGGATACGATCATGGTCATGCCGACACCCATGTTGAAGGTGTTGTACATATCTCTTTCGGGAATATTGCCCTTCTCCTGAAGGAGTTTGAAGATGGGCAGAACACGTACGGCATTCTGATCGATCTTTGCACAGAATCCGTCCGGAATCGCCCGCGGTACATTCTCATAGAAACCGCCGCCCGTAATATGACTGATGCCGTGCACCTCTGCACCTGCGATCGCAGCCAGCACCGGCTTAACATAGATCTTCGTCGGTGTCAGCAGCGTATCTCCCAGGGTGCCGCCGAGTTCTTCGTAATATTCGTTCAGGTCGCAGTTCTCTACATCGAAAACCTTGCGCACCAGTGAAAAGCCGTTGGAATGAATACCGGTTGAGGGCAGTGCCACAATGACATCGCCTTCCTGCACGTTCTCCTGCAGGATGATGTTCTTCCGGTCCACAACACCGACCGCAAAACCTGCCGTGTCGTAGTCATCCGCCTGCATAACACCCGGATGTTCGGCTGTTTCACCGCCGATCAGCGCACAGCCTGACTGCACGCATCCTTCCGCAACACCGGAGACAATGTCCGCAACCTTCTGCGGTTCATTCTTTCCGATGGCAATGTAATCCAGGAAGAACAGAGGCTTCGCTCCGCAGCAGATAATGTCATTCACGCACATTGCCACGCAGTCAATACCGATCGTATTGTGTCTGTCCAGCAGCTGGGCAATTCTCAGCTTCGTGCCGACGCCGTCGGTTCCTGAGACAAATACAGGTTCCTCCATACCGGAGAGATCCGGTGCGAAAAGACCGCCGAATCCCCCGATACCCGAGACAACACCCGGAATAAAGGTCTTCTGTACATGTTCCTTCATCAGGCGTACGCCTTCATATCCCGCTTCAATGTCGACACCCGCTGCCGCATAGGATGCAGAGTGAGATTTCGTCATAGTTATTCCTTTCCAGTCCAGCAGTGTGTGCAGACTTTGTGCGGATCGATTCCGATTGCTTCAAGGAACAGGTTGAGATCCTGGTAACCGAGTGACGCGAAACCGAGCTTCTTGGAGATATAGCTCAGCAGGCATCTGCCGCGTTCCGTCGTCGCATCCGCATATTCTTCAATATGTTCCTCACCGGCTGCACCTTCGATTTCTCTAACGGCTCTGCGGGCAATCAGTTCATTGTCCGAAGTCGCACGGGAGAAATTCAGGAACTTGCATTTATACATGATCGGCGGGCAGGCTGAACGCATGTGTACTTCCTTCGCTCCCGACTCATAGAGGAATTCAACGGTCTCACGCAGCTGGGTGCCGCGTACGATCGAATCATCCACAAGCAGAAGCTTCTTGTCTTTGATCAGTTCCGGAACCGGGATCTGCTTCATATGCGCAACCTGGTCACGCACTGCCTGATTGGAGGGCATGAAGGATCTCGGCCATGTCGGTGTGTATTTAATGAACGGACGCGCAAACGGAATGTGTGTGGCATTCGAATAACCGATGCCGTGGGGCACCCCGGAATCCGGCACACCGGCCACATAGTCCACTTCCGGAAGCGTACCGTGTTCACGGTCAAACTGAGCCATCAGCTCACCGTTGCGGTAACGCATCAGCTCAACATTGACACCTTCGTAGTATGAATTCGGATACCCGTAATATGCCCACAGGAATGCACAGATCCGCATCTCACTGCGTCTTTCCGAAAGAATCTCGTATCCGTCTTCACAGATCCGGACGATTTCACCCGGACCGAGTTCGTATGTGTCATGATAACCGAGTTTCTGATAAGCAAAGGATTCAAACGATACAGCGTATCCGTCCTTGTCCTGTCCGAGAAGCACCGGCAGTCTTCCCCAGCGGTCACGGGATACAATCAGTTCGCCGCTGTCCTTCAGAATCAGAACCGTCATTGAACCTTCGATCTTTTCCTGCACACTGAGAAGACCTGATACCAGATCTGCTTCTCTGTTAATGATGGCTGCGGTCAGTTCGGTCATATTGATGTCACCGTTGCTCTTGGCCAGGAACTGGTTTCCCTGATCAGTGAAATATGTCTTGATCAGCTCATCGGTATTGTTGATCATACCGACGGTCGTGATGGCATACAGGCCAAGATGGGACCGTACGATCAGAGGCTGCGGATCGGCATCGCTGATACAGCCGATACCGGCTGTACCGCTGAAGCCTTCCACATCCTTTTCAAACTTGGTACGGAACGGTGAATTGCTTATATGATGAATCTGCCGCTGAAATCCGCGGCCTCTGTCAAAGATGCAGAGACCTGCCTGCTTCGTTCCCAGATGGGAATGGTAGTCAACACCGAAGAAGACGTCCAGGACGACATCCCGGTGCGACACCGCGCCGAAGAAGCCTCCCATATTACTTGAAGAACAGCTCCGACAGCGTCATCGGCTGAATATACTCACCATCCTTGTATACTCTCATGTTTCCTGATGCAATTTCATCAATCAGCATGACTTCGCCGTTCTCGTCATAACCGTATTCGAACTTGATGTCATACAGTTCCATACCGCGTGCTTCCATCTCGTCCGCAACGATCTTTGTAATCTTCTGTGTCATTTCCTTGATCTTGTCATACTGTTCCGGTGTCATAACACCAAGTACTTCCAGACCGTCCTTTGTGACCAGCGGATCGCCCTTGGCATCATTCTTGAATGTCATTTCAACATAGGAAGGCAGCTTGTCACCGTCTTCGCAGTATTCACCATAACGTCTCAGGAAGCTTCCGACTGCACGCAGACGGCAGATAACTTCAAGACCCTTTCCGAATACTTTGGCAGGGAGAACTTCCATGGTTGTTTCCTTCAGATCAGCGGAAACAAAATGTGTACGAATACCGGCTGCATTGATCTTCTCGAAGAAATAAATGGACATTCTGAGGTTGACATCACCAACACCTTCAATTGTCAGTCCGACAGAGTTCTCTCCCGGATCAAACACACCGTCTTTACCGGTGACATCGTCCTTGAACTTCAGCAGATAATGACCGTTGTCGAGTGCATAAACATTCTTTGTCTTTCCTGTGTAAACCAGCTTCATACTTCGTTCCTCCTTATTTATATCTCGCACGGATTTCCTCATCCGCTTTGAGAACCGCATTGCGCCCGTCTTCCCGGGCCTGTTCAAGTTTTGCGGCCAGACCGTCGTCCGTAACCGCCATAATTTCCACTGCCAGCAGCGCTGCATTCTTCGCACCGTCAATTGCCACAGTCGCCACCGGAATACCCGAAGGCATCATCACCGTGGACAGCAGAGCATCGGTACCGTCTGAGGCACCGGAACGGCACGGAATACCGATGACCGGCAGGGTTGTGTTCGCGGCAAGCGCTCCGGCAAGATGTGCTGCCATGCCCGCTGCTGCGATTAAAACAGAAAATCCGCTCTCTCTGGCAGCTGCAGCAAATTCCCTTGCTTCAGCCGGACAGCGATGAGCGGATAGAACGCGCACCTCAAATGGCACTTCGTATTCTTTTAATACACTGATAGCTTTTTCGATGATCGGAAGATCACTGGTGCTTCCCATTACAATGCCCACTTTTTTCATAGTCTTTTCCTCCCGGCAAAAAAACATAAGTTTCAGCCCAGGCGGTCGGCTCATCCACATACGGTTCCCTGTGGTCGATTCCACTTCCGCCAGTTGCCGCATGTATCATTGTGAACGCAGTCATTCTAACAAAGCATGCGGTGTCAGTCAATCGAAACTGAACAACTTCTTTTTTGTGAAGATTTGTACTTTTTCAGAGAGAAAATACGCAGCTGTTTCAGCCGCGTATTCACTGTTTTTCTATCCTACGTATTCGCGCACCCGCAGTCTCACTCCGAGTTCTCTGCACAGTTCTGCCGCATTCTTCTGCTCTTCCGGTGTAGTCACCTGATCCACCACCGTCATCACAACATCGGGCACATGTTTGGTGCATTCATGCGCAAACGTTTTCATTGCTTCCCAGGCCGCTTCACCGAATTCAGGCCTGGTAACAGCCAGATACTTTTCCTTCGTATCCGCATTCAGACTGATTGATACACAGTCGATCTTTCCGGCCAGAAGCGGGGTTACATCTTTGCCGTATTCCAGGCATGCAAGACCGTTGGTGTTCAGGCGCACAGGCAGTGAAGTATTCGCTTTGATCCACGCCGCAACTTCCAGCAGATCCTCCAGCCGTTTGGTCGGTTCGCCATAGCCGCAGAATACAATCTCATCCTTTTCGGCAAGGTTCCATGTCTTCAGCGAGGCAATGGTTTCCTCCACGGTAGGCTCATGTTCCAGCCACAGCGGATCGGAACCGTACACACCGCTGTTCTGAAAACGGATGCAGAATGTGCAGGCACAGTTGCACCGGTTGGTCATATTCACATATATACCGTTCTTCACGGGATAGGTGATGGTCATTGCTTTTTCACTCATGTACAAGTTTCTCCAGATCTGACAGATGTTCTTCGACAGCCAGTCCGTCTGTCACGGGCAGGCCCATTTCTGCAGTTGTGATCAAAGTTCTGCGGATGAACTCGGATGCATCTTCCACGCACTGTGCAAAAGGAATACCGCGCACCGTCTGGGCGATAATGATTGCCGCAAAGATATCGCCGGTGCCGGAACGGCTTTCCCGGATTTTGTCACGGCGGACCGTCCGGGGCTGCTTTCCTCTTTCATATATATAGTTAGTGATCTGCCCGCCGTCTTCAAGTCCCGAAATGACAACTTTTGCCGGTCCCCTGTCTGACAGTTCCGCACACATATCAAACAGTTCTTCACCGCTGTAATCACTGCGGTAGGCTCTTCCGGTCAGGAAGCAGGCTTCGGTCAGATTCGGAGTCAGGATATCGGCATACGGAAGCAGTTCACCAAGACGTGCGGCCAGCTGTTCACTGTATCCCGGATACAGTCTGCCGTAATCCCCCATGACCGGATCCACCAATATCGTATTATCTTCTGTCCGGAATGTCTCCAGAAAAGTGCGCACAACATCGATTTGTTCCTGTGAACCGAGGAAACCCGTGGCGATGCCGCTGAAACGAAGACCGGTCTTCTGCCAGTCGCTGATCGTCCGCTTCATCTGCGCGGTTGTATCTTCTTTGGAAAACACTTCGAAGCCGGTATGGTTGGAGAATACCGCCGTCGGCACCGGGCAGCACTGCAGATGCAATGCGGAGATCACCGGTATCGCAGCTGACAGGGAACTCCTGCCGAAACCGCACAGATCGCTGATCACTGCTATTTTCCGCTGTCTGTTGTGATCTGTCATTGTTCAGCCTTTCTGCCGATCAGTCTCAGCATCAGCACCGACAGCAATGCCAGCACCGCCCATACCGTCAGGGTCAGTGCATAGGAGCCGGTCAGATCATACATGAACCCGATCACGCTGATCATAACAGCTGCCGTGCCGTAAATCGCAATCATCATATAAGAGAATACATCCGGATACTGCTTGTCTCCGTAAATGTGTCTGACCAGAACAGACGCTCCGAGAGACCCGAGTGAGAAACAGGCACCGTACAGGAAACCGCCTGCCAGCATCGCCGGCACCGTGCCGGCAAACAGTCTGATCATCACAATACCGAGGAACGAAGACCCCAGCATCATTGTAATACCGTGATAGACACCGAATTTATCCGTCACAATGCCGAGGACGAACTTTGCCGCAACATTGCCGATCATGGAAATGGAAAGCAGTTCAGCACCGACGGCCGCCGTATGGCCGGCCTCCAGGGCAATGGAGGGCAGATGCGAGTTAATGCTGGTAAGCGATACGGAAAGCACCACAAACAGCAGGATCATGATAAACAGCGGATCACCGAACGAGAACGGCCGGTCGAGATTCTCCAGAACCTTCGGTCCCGTAATAACCGTATCTTTGCCATACGGCTCCATACCGGCCTCTTTCGGACTCAGCGGACAGAGGAAGGCTGCCGGAACCACCAGCAGTGCCGATACGAGAATAAAACCGATATATGTCGGCCGGTATCCGAAGCGGCTGAGACAGGATGTCAGCACCGGGGCAGCCAGAGCAGATCCGATGCCTGAAAAGGACAATGCAATACCCGTCAGGGTACCGCGGTATTTGACAAACCAGTTGCCGATAATCATCGTCACCACCATGGAGGAAGTAAGACTCAGACCGATACCCCTGGCCAGCGCCACCGCATCCATGACCAGCGGATTACCCGCAAACGCCGTCAGTAAACCCGAACCGATAACCAGCAGCGCACCTGCCAGAATCAGCAGACGCACAGGAAACCTGCGGCGCACCAGCTTCGCCACCACAGGCGCAAAAAGACCGGATGTCAGGGAACAGATCGATACATGCAGTGTCACCGCTCCTCTGCCGGTTCCCATAACTTCCGACATAGCAGGATAGAAAACACCGTAGGCATTGGGGAGTCCCATTGTGCCGCATGCCATCAGACACGCAGCTGCCGCAACCAGTACATAGGTAAGATTTTCTTTTTTCATACCCTTCCATTCCCTCTCATTTCACATGTATATTACCTTGAGGACATCTGCACTGCAAGTACGGGAAAGAAAGGAAAACCCGGCGGATATACCCGCCGGGCTTGCTGTGTATTACTTTCTGCGGATGATCTTGATTCCGTTGAGAATACCGTTGCCGGCAATGGCAGCGCCTCTCTTCAGAGCCTGCAGTCCGATCGGACCGAGCTTGTCTTCGCAGCGCACCATGTTGGAAGCGTCCGGAAGATCCCTGGTCAGATGAATTGCATCAAATTCACATCTGGTTGTGCACAGACCGCAGCCGATGCAGCGGTTCTCGTCCACAATACTGCGTCCGCATGACAGACATCTGTTGGCTTCCGTTCTGACCTGTTCTTCGGTGAACGGAAGTCTTGTGTCGGCGAAGGTTGTCTTCGGGTCTGTATCGGTGTGTCCCGGAACCTGTCTGCCGGCTGTATCGAAGCCATGGACAACAATGTCATCCTTGTCGAGCTCAATGAATTCACGCAGGTCTCTGGCAATCCGCTGATCCTGTCCCGGATGTACGGATCTGTGCATGGACTCACAGCCCTTGCGGCCGTCCGCAATTGCATCAATGGCAAATCTTGCTCCGCAGGCAACATCACCGCCGGTGAAGATATCGGCAGCGCTTGTCTCAAACGTAACCGGATCATGCACGACAGTGCCGTTCGGGTTCAGTTTGACATCTTCGCCCTTGAGCAGATCGCCCCAGACAGCTGACTGGCCGATTGCTTCGAGGACATTGCTGCACATAACTGTAATGGTATCTTCTTCGTCATATACCGGGGAGAAACGGTGTTCGGCGTTGTACACGCTGGTGCACTTCTTGAACACAACACCCGTTACTTTGCCGTTGGCAGTCAGGATTTCCTTCGGACCCCAGCCGTTCAGCACTTCAATGCCTTCTTCCTTCGCTTCGGCAACTTCGTCCGCAGCTGCAGGCATTTCCTTTGCACTTTCAAGACACAGCATGGTGACCTTGCCGTCCGTGCAGCGTACTGCTGTTCTGGCCACATCCACCGCAACGTTGCCGCCGCCGATGACAACGACATCACCGTTCAGCTTCACGGTATTGCCGAGGTTGACTCTCTTCAGGAAGGAAACACCGGATTCAACACCTTCCGCATCCTCGCCCGGAACGCCGGCAGCTCTGCCGCCCTGCAGACCGATGGCAAGATAGAAGGCCTTGTATCCCTGTTCTCTGAGTTCCTGGATGGTAACGTCTTTGCCGACTTCAACACCGCATCTGAATTCAACGCCCATTTCCTTCAGAACATCGATTTCAGCATTCAGTACATCCTTTTCAAGACGGAAGTTCGGAATACCCAGTGTAAGCATTCCGCCCGGCTTCTCTTCTTTTTCAAAGACCGTGACATCATAGCCTTTTGTACGCAGATAGTAGGCAGCGGTCATACCGGCAGGACCTGCACCGATGATGGCCATCTTATAGTCAGGTCCCCACATACCGCCGTCGTCCTTCTCGCATACCGGCAGATATCTGTTCTCCGCATGCAGTTCCCGGGCAGCGATGAACTTCTTGATTTCATCAATCGCAACCGGCGCATCCACAAGACCTCTTGTGCACGCATCTTCGCATCTTCTGTTGCATACTGCGCCGCAGACTGCCGGGAACGGATTGTCCTGCTTGATCAGCTTCAGGGCATCCATGTAACGGCCTTCTTTAGCCATCTTGACATAACCCTGTACGGCTAGGTGGGCCGGACATGCAGTCTTACAAGGAGATGTTCCGGTTTCATAGCAGTTGATCTTGGCATCCTCACGGTAGTTCGGATTCCACTTATCGGCACCCCAGATCTTTCCGTCAGGCAGTTCGGTCTTCGGATATTCAACTTCACCCTTAGCCGTGCACAGCTTCTGACCGAGTTTGGCAGCGCCGACCGGACATACTTCCACGCACTTGCCGCAGGCAACACACTTCACCGCATCCACATGGGCACGGTAAGCGCTTCTGGACATATTCGGCGTATTGTACAGCTGCGATGTACGCAGAGCATTGCAGACACCGGGTGCACAGTTGCAGATGGCGACGATCTTGTTCTCACCGTCGATATTGGTGATCTGGTGCACGAAGCCGTGTCTTTCCGCACGGTTCAGAATTTCCATAACTTCTTCGTAGGAAATATAGCGTCCCATACCGCGGTCTACACAGTACTCAGCCATATCGCCGACACCGACGCAGAATTCACCGTTGATTTCACCGCTGCCTTCACCGCGCATCGCCTGCTGTTTGCGGCAGGTGCACTGTCCTACGGAATACTTGTCATACTTGGACAGCCAGTGGGAGATATGCTCAACCGGTACGGACGTATTTGCGTTTGTGATTGCCTTTTCAACCGGGATGACATGCATACCGATGCCGCCGCCGCCCAGCGGAACCATCTGGGTGACATTCTCCAGAGGCATCTGTGTCATCAGGTTGAAGAACGTAGCCAGCTCCGGATATTCATCCGTGAGTTTGTCATTCATCATCATGAATTCGGCAGAACCCGGGACAAAGATCGGCACATTGTAATGCTTATGTCTGTCTTCGCCTTCCCTGGTCATTTCCAGCATACCGACCCACAGAAGGTGATCGATCATCTTCTGGGTGTCTTCAACGCTCATGCCGTTCATTTCAGCCAGCTGTTCGGTATCATACGGGACTCTGGTCTTCTTGAAGTTCAGCAGGAACTTTGCTTCCTCTTTGGTAAGGACTTTATCCAGCATCCAGTATTCCGGGTCATCTGTCTTCATGCTGTTGGTGTATTTCACAAGATACCGGTCGGTGATCATTGTGCCGAGCTTGAGAATCAGCTTTTCCTTTTCCTTGTCTTCACTGACATAGTTGGGATCCTGCTTGAAATCCCGCTCGTTGACCATTCTGTTCAGTTGATCTTTCATGTCTGTTTCCTTTCCGCAGTGATCAGAAGAATCTTCCGATCAGATCCCTGGACGCTGCACAGGTATCTTCCATATCACCGAAGCTGATGATTTCTCCGGCATAGTATGTATTCTGTTTGCCCTGCATCGCCTCAAGCTTGTCGTACCAGCCGGCTGCGTAATCTGCCGGGGATACATGCGGACAGTAGTATGTTTCCTGCTCATACAGGCGTTCCTTGATGCGGAAGCCGCAGAGTCTCATATCATCAATCATGGCATTGATGGTGTATTCATAGTCGGCATCCTTGGAGCCCATATGATTGCGGAGTGCATATACACAGCACGGGCAGTCTCCCTTGAGATCTTCCCAGCGGTGATAGTAGACCATGGCATGTCCCAGACGTTCCGGCGTCATATTATCGAAGATATATCCGGAGATCGTCGGACCTTCATTCGGTTCGAATGTCGCAATGAAGTCAACATACTTCTCATGAATGATCTTTGAGAACAGTTCCTTTTCTTCTTCACGGGCATCCGCATACTGTGCAAACCAGTCAAGCGGTGTCGTTACGATCAGCTTGTCAAACTCTTCGGTTCTTTCACCCTCGGCAGTTCTCAGTGTGACCTTGATCTTGCCCTCGGTGCCATCCGCCGGACGCTCTACCTTGACAACCTCTGTATTCAGGTTGGCAGGATGCAGAAGCTTCTTGTTCGCAGCTTCATAGATGGACTGGGTGCCGTCTTTCCATGTCCAGAGACGCATATTCACGAACTCGATTGCCGTTGTGGTATCCAGATACTTCATGACATACGCCGCCGGGATTTCATCAAAGTAACCGTAACCGAATGATGTATACGGGCCGATCCAGATCTTCATGACTTCTTCAACACCGTTGAGCTTGCAGAATTCACTGAACGGAAGCGCGAGATCCTTCAGGTTCGGGTTAATGCCCTGAATCGGCAGCAGAGCATCGTCAACACCTTTGGACAGCCCCTCATAACGACCCTGGGCAACGCCTCTGTGACCGTAGCAGTCATATCCCTTGTACTTGGTATCCATGATCTCAACCAGCTTCTTCATCTGCTGCTTCAGCTTGATGAGGTCCATGGTCTTCTGCACGGACGGCTCCTTCTTCAGATCAAACGGGAAGATTTCCTTACCGGTTGAATCACGGTACATTCTGCGCATGTTCGGACCGTCATAATGACCGACACCGCCGAACTTCTCCACTTCGTGCACGGCATGATAGGTAATGGCGCCCATGATTGCGCCTGTCTCAAAGGAACGTTCCTCACCGTTCACCATGATTTTCGGAGACCATGATTTGCCTCCGACCTTGTTCAGTTTCTCGTAGATTGCGTAGTTGCGGTATCCCTTGAACTGCAGGTACATTGCGGCTGAAATACCCGCCGGACCACCGCCGATAATACAGATTCTTTCATCAATGTTCTTCATGAACTCCCTTTCTTCTGCGCCTTCGGACGCATAAGCATACTCTTCTGTTTTAATTATATTTGTTTTTTAAGCAACATGATGCATAACTTGATATTTTTTTAACAAAACGGCGAAACTGACAAAAAGAAAACGGATACCCTGTCATCAGTATCCGTTCTCTGTAAGATATGGTGTAAGTATTTCCTCTGCTTCCGTGTATGCCGCCAGGTCTTTTCTTCTGCCCTTGAGAGGAATCCGCAGACCGCAGCGGGATGAGCGCAGTATATAGTCCGCACCGATTTCCGCAACGGCAGAATCACCGCAGTAGATTGTGCACGGCACCACCGGACCGTAGCCGTATTCACATTCGATCCTGTTCCGTTTGCCGCACTGCGGACAAAAGCAGATGATATTGGCACCGCCGCCGTGTGTATATTCAGCACCGCAGTATTCACATGTTTCCCGCATACCGTACACCTCCCGTTTCATTATCGCACAGGCTGCTTACGGACGGCGCCGGAAGAGTTTCATACAGATGATAAGACTCAGCATACCGCAGAGAACCGTTCTGCCGCATGCCTGCAGCACCGCGTTCATCATACCGTTTCGGGAAGCACTATATCAGCCCGGAAGAGATCACCGTCAATGGATATGTCAAAGGTTCCCTTCTGCAGTTCCGTCAGACTGCGGGCGATACTGAGACCAAGACCGCTTCCTTCCGTATGTCTGGAGGCATCTCCGCGCACAAAGCGTTCCATCAGTTCCTCTTCGCTGACATTCAGCTGTTCACGGGAAATGTTCTTGATGGAGATCCTGACTTTGTTATCCGGTATGCGTTCCGCACTGGCGTAGACGCGGGTATCCGGCTGGGCATACTTCACGATATTGGAGAAGAGGTTGTTCAGCACTCTCCACAGCAGTCTTCCGTCTGCCATGACATACAGCGGGGCATCCTTTACCTCCACCACGGTTTCATTGTGGCTCACAGCGAACTTTTCCGTGTATTCTGCCAATGCCTGCTCAAGAATCTCCTGCACATCGGTCTTTTCGGGATTGACGGCGATACTGCCGGAGCTTGCCTTGGAAGCTTCCACAATATCCGCCGTCAGCTTCTTCAGACGCGCCGACTGTTTCTCCAGCACTGCCAGGTATTCCTTCTCCTGCTCATCGGTATGTTCCTTCTGCAGCAGATCCACATAGTTGATGATGGAGGTCAGCGGTGTCTTGATGTCATGCGATACGTTGGTGATCAGTTCCGTCTTCATGCGCTCACTGCGCATCTTGTCATTGACCGCACGGTCCATGCCTTCACCGAGGGAATTCAGATGCTCCGCATGTCTGCGGAAATCACCGTACATCCACCGCATCTGTTTCTCCGCAATCGGTTCGTTCAGGTTGCCGGCTGCCAGACGTTCCCCTGCCTTCAGAAGAACACCGAAACTGTAAACCGTATTCAGAAGCAGAGCGATCAGGATAACATCTCCGGCCATGAACAGGAGAGCAGCTTCAAAAGGGACATCCGATATGAATACCGCCGACTGCACAAGGACAAACAGCACCGCCGCAAGCAGCACCAGCCGCCACAGCCACGGCAGATCACCGACCGCACCGTGTATTTTCTTCAGGATACGGGCAACAATTGTATTACTGATCAGTGTGCCTGCTTTGATGCGGACCGCCGTCGTCATCATCCAGTAATACAGAACAAGTGATATGAACATAGCCAGCAGGATAAACGGAACGATCCGTTCTGTTGAAGTGATCCGGCTGAAATCCGGAGCTGTTTCACTCATGGCCGCAAAGCCCGCACCCAGGAGACATACAGACAGGAAGACTGCAAGATCATACGGTATACGGTCTGCCCAGGTCAGCGCAATGCCATCCTGGCCGCGCACATGCCCTGCCGCAAAGAATTCAAACAGCAGAATCAATGCCATCACAATACCCAGACCCGCCGCAATATACAGCGCATTGGCGGGATAGGCCAGACACCTGTTGTATTCCTCCATGACCTCCCAGTATCGGTCATGCACAGTAACCGGTTCACGGAGCCAGACCGTAATGCGGCATGCTTTCCAGCCCGGTTCCAGTTCCTCAATTTCATCACCGACCTGAATACTGTCGCTGTAGGAGTCATCCCGGCGGTAAGCCCATGTGCCTGAATAACTCTGCGTAAACGGATCCGTACCGATGGTATCCGTAACCGTCACGAATTTCTTTCTGACATCATCCCATTCTTCAGCCGTTACACCGATATTGGAAGTGATGCTGCGGTAGTTCTCTGTACTGAGTATCCCGTCCATATACGTATATGAAGCATCATAGTAGTCATTGCGCAGCGCTGAGATACAGGCCGGCGTATCCTGCCAGGAACTGTAATGGATGTATTCCAGACGCACGAGACCGATGATGAGGTTATACAGCATCAAGGCTCCCAGCACACACAGCAGAAGCACACCGAGTACTTTTGCGGCCATACTGCTGCGCAGCGTATACTTATTTTCTTTCATTGACTGCCTCCATTTTGTAACCCTGTCCCCAGACGACCTTGATGTACCGGGGATCACTCGGATTGATTTCTATCTTTTCCCGCAGATGCCGGATATGCACCGCCACGACACCTTCTGCCCCGACCGGTGAATCCTTCCAGACTTCCCTGTATATTTCCGCTGAGGAGAATACTTTTCCCGGAGAGCGCATCAGGGTCCGCAGAATACCGTATTCCACCGGTGTCAGCTGCACTTCACTGCCATCAACTGTAACGGTTCGGCCGGCATCATCCATCTCCACAGCCCCGATCCGGATGACATCCGGGGTTTCCTGCACACCGCCCAGTCTTGTGTATCTGCGCAGCTGTGAGCGAACCCTGGCCAGCACCTCGGAGGGATTGAACGGTTTGGTGATGTAGTCATCGGCACCGATGTCGAGACCCAGAATCTTATCGCTGTCTTCGCTTTTCGCGGTCAGCAGGATAATCGGTATATTGGATATCTCCCTGATCTTTGCGGTCGCTGTGATACCGTCCATTTCGGGCATCATGATATCCATCAGCACAAGATCAACGTTTCTCTCCTGTATGATGTCCAGCGCCTGTTTTCCGCTGAATGCCTCCAGCAGTTCATAGCCCTGTCCGGACATGTAGATTTCCAGTGCGTGCACAATATCCGCTTCATCGTCCACAATCAGTATTGCCGGCATAATCTCTCTCCTCTTTCCACACTCTCATTGTAAAGAAACGCATATTAAGAAAACAGATTGCAAATCCTTAAGAATTGTTTAACCGCCGTTGTGCACGGTTAGGCATGGACAAAAAAAACTTCCTGCATCAGAATTTAGACAGGAGGCAGCCGTATGAACAGTGAAACTAAATTTTCCCACACAAGAAGAACCACAGAAGAAGCATACAGACTGTTTTTCAATGCGCTGGGTTCCCATACCGCCGCAGCCGTTGTGGAACAGGCAGCAGAGTTTTTCGGTGTTCCCGTCATTGTCACGGATGAGCACTACCGGCTGATTCATATGTGCCCGGATACCGAAATCGGTGAGAAAGTCTACGACAGCTATCACCGGCGGTCCGTTCTCAATGAAGCGGAAATACGCCTCTTCCAGGAAACATATCTTTCCAATGTCAAATACTTCTATGAGCCGTTCTACTCGAATACGGGACCTGCCGAAGCCATGCCCCGCATCTTCGGAGAACTCCACAGCAAAGATAAAATCCTCGGACATTTCAGCATAAACCTCGGCGATCAGGAACTGTATGACACGGACATTGCCTGTGCAGCGGTATTCCAGAAAGCCATGGAATATGTCCTGACGGAAAACAGCCGCAGCAGCGACACAAGACTGGCCCGCTGTCTGAATGATCTGCTTACATTGTCGGCAGGCATATCACTGCGCAGCTATTCCGCCGAGCTGATTGCCAAAAGCATACCCGGCAATTATGCCCTGATGGTCACCCCGATCGGTTCCTCTGCTTCCCAGCAGGCATATGCGGCCATGAAAACCAATGAGATCTGCCAGAATGAACGCATGTTGTCTACACTGCATCAGAACTGCATCGTTACCCTGATCGGTTCAATCGGTTCGGATACATATACGGATGCCGAGCGCACGGAACTGGAGAAAGCAGCAGCCGGTCTTACAAGTGCAGGCAACAGCGGTCTTTCCACACCCTTCGCCAATCTGATGACACTTCCGGATCACTTCAACGAAGCATTCCTTGCCAGAGCTACGGGAACCGCTGTACTGAACCTGTTCACGGAAGAGATGCCGGCACCTCTGTTTGAAGCCCTTTGCCGCAGACTCAACGCGTCTATATTCATGCATCCGGCAATTGCCAGAATCAGGGAATATGACACCGACAATGACACCGACTATTTCAAAACACTGCGCAGCTATTCACTGAACATGCACAACAAGGAGAACACTGCCCGTGCTCTGCATATTCACCGCAACACCCTGCTGTACAGACTCAACCGGATTGCGGAACTGTTTAATCTCGATATAGAAGACGCCAGAACCGCGCTGATCCTGCTGAACAGTTTCCAGCTGCAGGACACCCTGGAAGCACGCGCCAAGTCAAAGTGACACACCGGATCAATACTCCAAATACCAAGAGAACGCAGACCCGAAGATCTGCGTTCTTTTACTCTCTTACTTTTTGGTGACGTTGCCGCTGCCCAGCCCCATATCGGCATGATCCAGCGGGAGCCAGTCAATGATCTTCTTCAGCTGGCTGTCCCAGAAATCCCATTCATGACCGCCCGGCTGTTCTTCGTAGTGCAGTGCAACACCTGCCTTTTCCAGCTCATCACGGAACAGACGTGCAGATGTAATCAGGTGATCGCTGAGCCCGCATGACAGCCATACTTCCGGAAGTTTCTCCTCGGGATCCGTGCGGACACGTTCCAGCAGGTCTGCCAGCGCCACAAAATGGTTTTTATCAGTCTTTCTTGCCTCTTCGATATTGCCGAAGACCTCGTTTTCACCTGCGACTGAGATAAAGCCCTCATCAAGCTCAACCAGTGCCGGCGACATTGCCGCAATTCTGCTGAAATTACGTGAATACTTCAGACCGTTGCGGATGGCACCGTAACCGCCCATGGACAGACCGCCTATGAAGGTGTCTTCACGTCTGTCGGACAGCGGGAACATATTCCGTGTGACCAGCGGAAGCTCCTCACCGATGAACGTCTCATAATCCGTGTTCGCACTCAGTCCGTTGATGTAGAAGGAGTTGTCTCCGGAAGGCATGACCACTGCCAGATTCCTGGCTTCTGCCCATTTCTGAATCCTTGTATTGGAAACATAGTCCGTGTAGTTGCCGAGCAGTCCGTGCAGCAGATACAATGTCGGGAATTTCTGTCCCGGCTTCATTGCATAACGTCCCTCCGCAAAGGACAGTTTGTCTGCCGGCAGAATCACATTCAGTGTTACGGTGCGGAACAAAGCTTTGGAAAGATAATTCACCTGAATCAATGCCATACTTTTTCCTCCTTATTCAAAATTAAATTTACCGTCATTCTTTTCTTCAATGACCTTGATCATATGATAAATGAATTCACAGCACGGAACCGGCACACCGAGTTCTTTGCCGAGCCTGACCGCAGTGCCCGCAAGCATATCCACTTCCGTATGTCTGCCGGCATCGAGATCCTGCAGGGTGGAATACCTTGCTCTGTCTGCGGAACGGTTGCCGATGAATATCTTCGGGTTGGCCTGGGAGAAATCAATTCCCTTGGCCTCCGCGATTGCCGTCACTTCATCCGCCAGTGTGTTCATCAGATATGCCGCATGTTCACTGTGGTAATATGCTCCGACACCTGCCCCGAAGACAGCCTGGGGAAGATTGCGTGATACATTCAGTCTGAACTTGGCCCAGATATCCGCAAGTGCGTTTCTCGCCACCATATACTTGAGACCGGTGCCGCCGAACAGGTTTTCCATATAGACCACCCGTTCTTTACTGCGGGAAGGATCTGCTTCCCCGAAACAGATACCCCGGGCATTCTCAGGATCAAACCGTACTTCGTTGCCGATGCGCTCGGATGAAATCAGAATCACGGCCGGCATGATCTGCTCATAGGGAATCACCTCACTGATGATCTCCTCACTGTCCACACCGTTCATCAGACTCATGACAATCGTATGCTTGTCTGCAGCTGCCCGGATATCCGCAAGACTGTCACGCAGTGCATTGTATTTGACCGACACGATCAGGACATCACAGCCATGTGCTTCCGCGGGTGTTTTTATTTCAGGATGATATACCTTCCCGTTGATCACAAAACCGTCTTTTTCATAGCGCTGTTTCCGCTCACCCCGGGCAATGACAAAGACCTCCGTATCCGCTTTGTCAGTCAGCCCCCACAGAATATAGCTTCCCACAGCACCTGTTCCGATAATACCTACTGTTGTTTTCATAATGAAGCCTCCACCACACTTATAGCCGTTATTTCGCCGGGTGTAAAAATCGAGTAGGAGGGAGTGATTAGCTCCCGTCCTCTCACAGCACCGTGCGTACGGGTCCGTACACGGCGCTTCCAATACTTAGAACATAAACTGCAGTTGAACCGGATAAGAATGAATACGCTCGTAGGCTTTGATCAA
>JAFUCL010000055.1 GCA_017459725.1 Solobacterium sp.
ACGAGCTTTTCTGCGCTTTCATTTTGCTTTGTACTTCCATTATATCTGTCATTTCTGCTCTGCATAGGTCCTTAAGACATTAAAAACTCCCCTGACAAAGGGAGCTTTCATCTAAAGGGAACCTTCACTTAAAATTGACCTTCTTATTCTTTATATGTGGTTCCGCCTTCGACTCCGAAGTATTCCTCGAAGCTGTAGAACTGATCCACTTCCCAGATTGCCGTAGCGTAATCAACACCGATATACCGGAAGTGCCACGGTTCATATGCATAACCCGTAATAGCATCCTTGCCCTTTGGATACCGCATGATGAAGCCGTACTCATGGGCGTGTTCACGAAGCCAGTTGCCGGAAGCGGTATTCTCGAACGCATCCGTAAAGTCAGCAGTTCCGCCTTCTACAAAGTCCAGCGCAAGACCTGTCTGGTGATCGGAATACCCCGGTCTGGAACTGATGGTATCAGCCGTTTCCACACCGTACTTTCCCACATAATTGTTGTAAAGCTGTGCCTGGTAGCTTTCAGAGCGGTATGCGGAAGAGAAGCTCAGCCATACACCGTCACGCTCAGCTGCAGCCGTCATCTCACCGAGTGCCTGGGCAGCTTCCAGACGCATATACGGTGCCAGCGAACCACGGGCTCCGTACTGATTGGCATCAACCAGATCTGCCGGTTCATATCCTTCGGGAAGTTTATGTACTTTATTCGCAACCAGCAGCAGACTGTCCGTATCCGTGAAGACCGCAGGATCGATGGTCGGCTCCGGTTCCGGTGTCGGTTCGGGTGTCGGCGTAGGTGTCGGTGTCGGTGCAACAGTCGCGACAGGAGTTGGCGTAGGTGCCGGTTCGTTGACATGTTTTACATAGCGGCCGTACAGCCCTGTGATCAGAGCCATCAGCAGCATACCCAGCAGTAATCCTGCCAGTACTTTTCTCATAAGGATACCTCCGGACTTATACATCAGTCCTAAAACGGTTTATTACCTGCAGTTATTCTAACAGAATCCGTTCGGTGATAACAGGGATGGGCTTCCTGCATCAGAACATAATAAACGGCATTGGACTCTTTGCGCCTTTATACAGGTTGGAAACGCAGGTCCAATGCCATATTTATTATATTCCTGATTACTTCGCTGTAAATATCTCAGCGGCCAAGCTCTTCCAGTACATGGATGACAATACCGGCACAGTGTTCAGCAGCCTGTTTCTCGAATGTTGCATACTCCATCGGTTCACCGGAACCGGCGTTGTCGGAGATTGCTCTGATAATGACAAACGGTACTTTGTTGAGATATGCAGTCTGGGCAATGGCAGCACCTTCCATCTCGGTGCAGTCCGCATGGAAGGTATCGCGGATCCAGTTCTTCTTCTCTTTGTCATCGATGAACTGATCGCCGCTGGCAATTCTTCCCTCAATCACTTTACATTCCGGCGCTGCTTCCTGTACGGCTTTCAGCGCTGTTCTGCGGAGTGTTTCGTCAGCCGGGAATCCCAGTACGTCAAAGCCCGGAATCTCACCCGGTGCCCTTCCGAAGGCAGCGATATCAAAGTCATGCTCAACCGCATCCACGGAGATGACCAGATCCCCGATATTGATGTTCGGATTCAGGCTTCCGGCAATACCCGTATTCAGCAGATGCGTAACACCGAAGAAACCGATCAGGATCTCCGCACATACAGCCGCATTGACTTTGCCGATACCGCTCATTACGATGACTGTTTCCGTATCACCGATGGTTCCTTCACAGAATTCCATACCTGCAACTGTGCTGGTACGGGTGATGTTCATTTTCTGTTTCAGCAGTTCAACTTCCACGGCCATAGCGCCGATTACACCGATTTTCATATCTGATCTTCCTCCCCCGGATAACGCATATGTTTCTCATCAATACTGTTCAGCGTTCTTTCAAGGAAACGCTTGGCATGCCATCTGGCCATATTCAGATTCTGATCCAGGTAGTTGCCGCACTCATCCGGTGCCGCCCCCGGGATATCATCCTCATAATCCTGGATGAACAGGAACATTCTGTGCAGCAGCTGCACGATATCCTCCGGTTCGTAATCTCCTGCCACAAGCAGATAGAAGCCCGTACGGCATCCCATCGGCCCGAAATAGATAATATCATCCCTGAAGTCGGGATCATTGCGCAGGAAAGTCGCACCGAGATGTTCAATCGTATGCACTTCAGCAGTATTCATGACCGGTTCCTTGTTCGGAGCTGTCATACGGATATCAAATGTAGTGACGGTTTCAGCACCGATCTTGTCTTTGCGGCTGACATATACACCCGGTTCGAGCAGAAGATGATTAATTGTGAAGCTTGCTATTTTTTCCATTGTCTGCACCTCTGTTATATTTGTATTCCACCTCAGAAAGTATAAAACGCGAACACATGTATTGTCGATTGCACCGGCACTCTTTTTCATCGTATATTCAGAAAGAACGCACAGGATATGTTCTGTGCTAGAATGTACTGCATGGAAGGATGCGGCCATGGGAAGAGAACTCACTAATATCCAGAAAATAGAACGTTCCATTGTCAAAACATACCGTAAAAGACTCTGGGCACCTTTTCTGAATGCCGTCACCAAATATGAACTGATTCAGGAAGGCGACCGAATCGCTGTTTGTATCTCCGGCGGCAAAGACAGCATGTGCATGGCAAAGCTCTTCCAGATACTGCAGCAGCACAGCGATATACCGTTTGAACTGGTCTTCCTGGTCATGGATCCCGGCTACAACAAAGCCAACCGTGAACGCATCGAACAGAATGCCGCAAGACTGCAGATACCGGTCACCATCTTTGAAACGAATATCTTTGCGGTTGCGGAGAGACAGGAGAAATCCCCCTGCTACCTCTGTGCAAGAATGCGGCGCGGACATCTCTACAACAAAGCAAAGGAACTCGGCTGTAACAAGATTGCTTTAGGCCATCATCTGAATGACGTCATTGAGACAACCATTATGGCAATGTTCTGGAGTTCCAAACTGGAGACCATTGTCCCTAAAAGCCGCAGTGAGAATTTTGAAGGCATGGAGCTGATCCGCCCGATGTACTGCATCAAGGAAGATGCCGTCAAGGACTGGGCCGCATACAACAATCTTGAATTCATCCGCTGTGCCTGCCGGTTCACCGAGAATATCGATATGGAGGCCGAAGAGATGCGTTCCAAACGGGCGGAAGCCAAACGCCTGATCAGGGAACTGAAAAAGAACAACCCGGATATAGAGGACAACATATTCCGTGCCCTGCACCAGGTTCAGCTGGAAACCTTCCCCGGATACAAAAAGGACGGCAGAATCCTGGACTTCCACGAAATCTACGAACTGCGTGACAACCGTCTGAAATAAGACGGTTTTATTCTGTTTGTATTAGAATGAATGTATGAAAACAAAGAAAGTGAAACGGACACTCCGTTATGACCGCATAAGCATCATTGCCATTATCGTGATCGTGCTTTTCTTTTATGCATGTTCAAAGATCGGTGATGATGAACCGGCAGCTGCTGCCCCGACACCATCCGCCTCGGTCTCTCCGCCGCCTTCCGCTTCACCTTCTCCTTCTCCGACACCTACTCCAACCCCGAAACCTTCACCGACACCAACGCCAAAGCCGTCACCTTCACCCACACCTGAGCCTACACCGGAGCCTACACCGGAACCGACTCCGGATACCAGACCAACGAAGCTGACCGCAATGGATATGCATACATTCGTACAGGAAAACAAATACTACTGTGTACCTGCATGTGTGCAGTCCGTTCTGCATTTCCACGGTATTGACGCATTACAGAGCGGACTGGCTGCGGAGATGTACACCTCGGAAGTCACCGGTACGGAATACGGTGATGCGGCGCGTGTGCTGAATACATATCTCTTCGGCAATCCGTATCCCGCTCCCGGCGAATCCGGCTACCGCTGTGTGATTCTCCAGCAGAACGGCACCGATGACAGCGTCATGGCGCAGCTGGAACAGAATGTTGTTTCAGATCTTGCGGCCAATGATCCCGTGCTGATTGCACTGGATATGGGTACGCTGTATCCTGAGCTTCCCCATGAAACACATATGCTTATGATATACGGTGCGGAAATCACGGAAGACGGACATATCACCAATTACTACATGATTGATCCGTATCCGGGTGTGCAGGATCAGACCTTTGCCGGACGCAAAGTATTCACAAGTGCGGAAGTACAGGCGGCTCTGAACGCTGATGATGAACCTGCATATATCTGGTAACCATAGAAAAAGTCCCCGGGGAGGGACTCTTTCTATTTTTAGAGGGGATTTTTATTATTGATTGGAAAGGGGAGACCAATCTCTTATTTACAGGCCGGTATCTTGCCTGTGACTATATAGTATCTGTAAGCTGTCGCTAAATTACGTCAGAATTATGGTTAATTATGTGAAATCTAAATTATGCTTATACTGAGCTGCAGCATTCCCTTCATACAGTGATAAAACACCGCATGAACAGTATTTGTGCCGGATATGAGCGGTAAGCGGAGAGAATACTGGAGACGGAATCATAGTCTTTGCCGTTCTTCTGTATCTGTTCATGCCGGACTGCTGGTTTTTTATTGCTGCCCGCAGCCAAGGAGGTCATTCCAGGCTTTTGATCTGACCATGGAACAATCAGTCTGCAGCGCAATCAGAAAATACCGAACGTCTTAATAACCCAGCAGGCCCCGAATATCTGCAGCAAAAGTATAGCCGGAATCCCGACCGCAAACTTTCCCTTCAGGGTTTTATGGTGAAACAGCTTCATCCCGCACAAAGCACCGATACTTCCCCCTATAAGTGCAGAAAGCATCAGTCTCTTTTCGGGTATGCGCCACTTTCCCTTTTTTGCTTTGCGTTTGTCCATACCGAACATGGCAAAGGAAAGCAGATTGGCAATCACAAGATAGTACAGCAGATATTTCATAACGCTATGTATTCTACCATGGTTTTTCTTTATTATTAAAGCAGACAACAGGAGGCTGAACATGAGACTAGAACGGATCACCTGGCCGCAGGCCGAAGCATACTTTAAAGAACATGACACAGTAATTGTCCCGATCGGCAGTACGGAATGCCATGGCAGACATATGCCTCTGGGAACCGATACCCTGATACCCAACCGTATTCTGGACGTACTGGAACCGAAGACGGATGCACTGATTGCGCCGACCATGCCGTACGGATGCACGGATTATCTCTCGGTCTATCCCGGTACGATCAGTCTCGGTTATGATGTGACCTATCAGGTCATGCATGCAATCGTGGAAGGACTCAGAAGCCATGGCGCCAGACGCTTTGTAATACTGAACGGACACGGCGGCAACAACGCTGTCATTGAAAGGCTTGAACTGGAGCTGCAGAAGGAAGGCTGCATTGCCGTTCCCATCAACTGGTGGACACTGGTATGGGACCTGACCGGAGACTGGGAAGGCAGAAGACCGTGGCACGGCGGACACGGCGGCGCTGAAGAAACCGCAGCTGTCATGGCCATTGATAAAGATCTGGTGGATTACAGTGAGATCGCAGATTCCCCGCTCAAGGAACTCAGTCCGGATCTGCCCTTCTCCTCAATCAACACAATACGCTTCAAAGATGTAAACCTGCCGATCCGCAGATATCTGAAGGATGTATCGGACAACGGCTGGTTCGGTGATGACCATCCCAAATACGCTACTGCTGAATGGGGTGAAGAACTCATCAGCGCAGCTGCCGACTACATGGCAGACTTCATCGAAGTACTGAAGAAAGTACCGCTTGAATAACAAACACGGCCCGTATCATAAGATACAGGCCGTAGTTTTATTCATGGAGGCGGCGTTCCCTATCCAGGGCTTCCTTCTTGCCATGGATTCTGCCGATGGCATATGCCAGCACTGCCGCACACAGCATATTCAGTCTGGCTGCACCATTGCTGTTCAGCATTCCCATCAGGAAATTCATCAGAAAGACGATCAGCAGAATTCTGACAATCCGGTCAAGATACGCCTGTTTCGAATCAATATCCGAGTACAGCTCGAACGGACCGTCTTCCGTCTTTCTTCTGTAATATGTCCAGGCAAAGATTCTGCCGATATATTCAGCTCCGGAGTCTCTGAGCAGCTGATCATAATTGCTGTCATTCCTGGCAAGGTCCAGACGGACTGTGTATTCACCAGGCTCACAGTCCCGGAACCGGTACGTGCAGAAGCCTACACTTTCCAGCACTTTGCCTTCAGCAGCCATCTGATTGAGCCACTCTTCTTCCTTGTCAAAGTCCCAGACCCAGATCCACTTATGTATTGTCAACGGTTCACTCATTTTGATTCCTCCAGTACTTTCTTTCCTTCATTCACAAGTTTCTCCAGTCTTGCCAGTTCGTTTTCCAGAACCGCAAAACCTTTTTCCGTCAGCCTGTAGTCTTTACGCCGGCTGCCGCTCTCCACGGGAAGCTGTACAATCCAGCCCTTGTCACACAGAGCATTCAGCGCTCCGTACAGAGTTCCTGCCGCAAGCCTTACCCTGCCTTCGGACAGTTCCTCCGCCTTCTGCATGATCCCGTAACCATGGTTCGGTTTATACAATGCCAGAAGTATGTAATAGGTTGTTTCGGTCAGTGCATATGCATCATTCATACTGTATCTCCGTCCGATATATCGGCTGTCGATATATCGCAATAACAATATATCGTCTCACGATATATGTGTCAATACGGAATTCTCTTTTTCTTTCAGAATCTGAATGGAAGAATCATGTTTTGAATATCATTTTTCACCTGTAATGAAATATCCACCGGTTCAGCCGGTGGATATTTCTTTTCAGATCAATTGTTATGTCAGCGGATCGACGTGATTGAGAGATTCAGTGAATACCACCGTCCTCTTTCCATCGGCGCAACTCTTCCCACACATCCCTTTTCTTCCAGGATTCTGTTCATGTCGCGGAATACCTTTTCGGCAAATTCAGGATCCTCGGTCAGCCATGTCTCATAGTGCATCGGCACCAGCAGCTGCGTATCCACCTTGGAGAACCATTCCGCAAAGTCTTCCGCAACATTTGTCTTAACGTTTGAACCTGCCATCTTGTTGCGGATAATCAGATTCGGTTTGTTCAGACCTCTCAGTCTCTCCAGCATGCCGTCATCATTGCCGCCGATGAACGCAAGCCGGAATCCCTGGTCTGTTGTCAATACAAAGTTCGTATTGAAGATACCGCCCATTGCATTCAGATCCAGACTGCCCGGGAACTCCTCACCGCCGAAGCGCTTCAGGGTTCCTTCGTAGTCATCCTTGATTTTGTGATGGGTGCCGTGATATGTCTGCAGCGTGAATCCGTCAAAGTAATATGTTCCCTCTGAATCCACCGGATAGATATCTGTCAGAGAAATGTGGAAACACTTTGCAATCTCCATTGCCGTCGAAGAATGGCAGATGACGGTGGAATGGAAACGGTCGTAGACATCCTGGATGTTGGCCGTATGATCGCCATGCCCGTGATTGACAAACAGATAATCTCCGCCTTCAAGATCATCTGTGGTAAATCCCGGAGGACATCTCTTACCAAGTCTTCCCGGATAGTTATACCAGGGGTCTGTAATCAGTGTTTTGCCGTTGTTGAATTTGAACTCGAAGCACTGTCCGTTGATCCATCTGAATTCCAACGCTGATGATACTGCAAGATCACTCATTTTCTCTTCTCCCTTCAACTGTTTTCATAATCCAGTTATCCACAAGGTCTGCAATCTCCAGACTGTTTTTCTCCAGCATCATAAAGTGACTGTTTCCGTGTATACCGATATCGCCAAGACGTACGAAATCCACCGAAACACCCATCTGGCCCAATACCTTTGCCGTCACATGATCCCCCAGGGTATGGTAGGAAGCTTCAGCAGTCAGAATCGTTACCGGAACCTGTGAGAGTCCGGGAAGCTTATGAATATGTCCCTCTGCCATCATCCAGCCGTCTGCTTCACCGTCACGTTCAGCAGGACAGCGTGTCAGCACAAAGTCAGCCGGAGACTCCACCGGCGGATCAAAATGCATATTCAGCTCACATACACCGTAGTTTTTGGCAGACGGTGTTTCTTTATCATTGGTGAATGCCGGACCGGCCGGTTCCAGGGCAACAATTCCTTTTATAAGATCAGGATGATCATCACCGATTTTCCACCCGAACGGCCCCGACTGGGAATGCGTTACAAGTACCGCAGGTCCTGTTTTATCCAGCAGATCTCCGGCAGCCGCTGCCACCTGTGCCTGTGTATATGCAGTATCCCGCATGAACTCAACCTGTGCAGCAGCGAACTGATCAAACAAAGGCATGCCCATCTTCAGTGCATTCTCAGGCCACTGTGTATGGAGAGAGGCACTTTTCCACTTTCCTGAAGTACCGGCAAACCGCCCTTCAATATCCTCCACGGTGTGATATCTGCGTGCACCATCCACCTCCGGGTGATAGGCAGAACGTCCTCTGGCAGGCTGCTCGGCAAGATACACAACATATCCTTTGCGGACAAAATAATCTGCCCAGCCTTCTCTGCCGTCCGGTGTCCCCAGCCAGTTCAGATTTGTCTGACCGGCACCGTGGATAAACACCAGCGGATACGGATGCCTGATTTCGACAGGGATATAGACTTCCACAAACATCTGGCCTGACCAGAAACTGTTTCCCGGGGTGCCTTTATAGGAACCACCGGCAAAGAAAAAACCCTTTGCTTTCAATGCACTTTGATCTGTTACAGGAACTTTGATTTCCGGTTTCATACAGATTCTCTCCTTTTGTCTTCCTTAACGGGATATCAGATGTTGTAATTCTCTGCCTGCTTCAGTACCGTAAAACAAACAGAATCAGACCAATCATGTTAATTACTCCTGCAGTATGAAATCCCTTTTGTACCTTTAATGTATTCCCTGCCTTCCGCACTGTCCAATACCGCCTTTTCCGTAACATATTCCCTTCAGGAATACGTGCAGACACAAAAAACCGTGCCCGGTGAAGGACACGGTCCTGATGTATTACTCAATAATGGTTTCGGCAGCATCTGTTCCTGCACAGAGCAGAGCCAGCAGCATAGCACTCTGACATCCCTTGTAAGCGCCCTCTTCCTTGAACTGTTCTTCAAGGGTATGGCACTTGGAATCCCAGTCTCCTCCGCCGCCGAGGCATACAGCAGGAAGTCCTGCTTCCAGCGCACGGTTGCAGTTGGTGGATCCGCCTTTGCCGAGCTGCGGTTCTTCACAGCCCAGGTATTCCGCAATTGCCATAGCACCTTCCACGATCGGCGCATGGGCATCCTGGCTTCCGGCATTGACGTCACAGACATGTCTGTAGTCATACGTAATTGTATCCTGGCCCCAGCGTGCTGTTTCTTCAGCGCAGGCTTCCTCAATACAGCGGAAGATTTCGCCTCTGAGCTTTTCCAGTTCTTCCTGGGAATTGGAGCGGAAGTTCAGCAGCATCGTCGCCTTGTTAACAATTGCATGAATGGAAGAATAGCTTCCTGCAAAGCATCCGGTTACGGCGAATGTTGTCATCGGCTCTTTCGGTACCTGCAGTTCATTGATCTTGGCCATTGCTCTGCCTGCTGCAGCCAGTGGATTTGCGACTTTGCCGAACATACCGCATGCATGTCCGCCGATGCCGTAGAAGTTGAATTCATATGTCTGAATACCGGTTGCTTCATAGGTAATGCTTGAGAAACCCGCACCGTCAACAGATACACTTGCCTGCAGTTCCGGATGATGGTTGACATAGTACTGCATGCCTTTCAGTGCACCCATGCCTTCTTCCTGCACGGTGCCGACAAAGTGAATGTCTCCCTTGGTCTCAATACCGGCATGGTTCAGCGCACGGATCGTGGACAGTACGGCTGCGCATCCTCTGGTGTCATCCGTAATACCAGGGCAGTAGATCCATCCGTTTTCCCTTCTGATCTTCAGTTCTGTTTCCAGCGGGAATACGGTGTCCATATGTCCTTCCACAAGCGTTGTCTTACCGCCGCCGGTTCCTCTGCGGATACCGACCGCATTGCCGTATTCATCAATGTGGCAGTCTTCAAGTCCTTCTTCCCTGAACATTTCCAGAAGTCTTGCGGCTTTCTTCTCCTCGTGGAATGTAGGCGCAGGAATCAGGGTCAGTTCAATCTGTTTCTGAATAATGTTTTCCTGATCTTCCTCCATGAACTTCAGCGCCTTCTGAATCTTTTCATCCGCTGTAAGTCTGTGCAGTGCATCCGATACTTTTTCCGATACTTTGTACTCCATAATTCCTCCTGTTGTTATTCTATTTCACCGTACAGTCTGCGGGCATTCTCCGACAGAATCTGACGGGCACTTCTTACTGCTCTTTCCTCACTGATCAGACCATCATCCACCAGCTCTTCCATGATTCTTGCCAGGGCTGTCTTGGATGCCTTGGACGCTGCCCAGGCTGCTTCAAACGCACCGTGCTGGCCGGAGCCGAGCATAATCCTGTTATGCGGTGCCTGGCCGATGACTTCCTTCAACATTGCCGCAAAACCCATGCCCTGCCACGGAAGCGTCTGTGAGAAATCAATATAGATATTGGGGAAGTTATATGCCATCAGGGCTGCCTGCCTGGTATACGGGAAGCCGCCGTGCAGCATAACGATATCCGCATTCTCGTGTCTGCCGTCAAGCAGGAACGGAGCCAGCAGTGCCGGATCATGCTTATGCACACCGGGTGTACCGCGCATACCGGTTGAACCAGTATGAATATGGAAGGACATGCCGAGTTCTCCGGTCAGATACAGAATCTGATCAAACATACAGTAATAGACCGCACGGAAGGCTTCTCTGTCGCCTGCCCTGGCATCATGGAAGCAGTGCTCCGCTTCCTCCGGTGTCACCAGGTATGCGTCCATACCGCATTTTTCCGCAATATGACCTTTAATACCGACAAAACCGGCTGCTTTCGCATCCACGATGGACTTCTTCAGTTTCTCCATCAGTGACGCAAAACTGACTTCACTCTTCAGCAGACTGAAATAGACATCCTCAAAACGGAACAGACGGTTGACATGGTTGGGAATGCACAGCGTAAGCGGATCGCCCATCGGCAATTCGCTTTCCAGGGTGCTGGACACAATGTGCTCCTCATCATAGAGTGCCTGCATGTATTTCCGGATGCCTTCTTCCGTGCCGCCGATCTCATGGTTGCGCGCTTCCACAACCGCTTCAATGGTTTCTTCACAGCCGAAACGCTCTGCCATAAAGTGTGTCAGCATCAGCAGCATCGGCAGCTCCCGGATCGTTCCGAGATGCTTCTCAGACGGGAATTTCGCACCCGTTTCATCCCTGGATGTCATCGGTCCGTGATTATAACTCTTGATGAACCAGTCAACGGACACTTCGGGTTTGTCCATATCAAGTACATGTGTGTGATTATCGTAGAAGTTTTCCTGTGAGAAATCGAATTTCATCGCCGTTCTCCTTTTACTGCTACCATTGTAGCAATAATTCCCCCTTCACATACACTGTGATTTCGTCATAAAACCGCACAATAAAAGCACAGCTCCGCAGAAACGGAAACTGTGCCTTTCAGCCGTATTTACTTTGCCTCGGTGATAACGCGGGCTGCCGGTGCCTGAACACCTGCCGCACCGAGCGCTTCGGTGATTTCCTTCGTCAGACCGAAATATACATCCCAGTAGTCTGCGGATGCACACCATGCACGGGCGGTGAATTCCATAGCTTCATTTGTGCCGCCGCTGAGCTTGGCAAACGGTTCGGGATCTTCCAGAACCTTATCGTTCTTCTGCATAACCGCAAGCATTGTCTTGGTGACAAGCTCAACATCCGTGCCTTTGGCAGCCCCGAATGTCAGATCCACACGTCTGGTCGGTTCTGAAGAGAAGTTGGTGACATTGGCATTCATCAGAGATCCGTTCGGGATTGTGATGTCTTTATTGTCTACCGTTGTCAGAACTGTATAGAAGAGATTGATTGCCTTGACCACACCTTCAGCACCTGCCGCATTGATATACTGTCCTACACTGAACGGACGGAAGATCATCAGCATCAGTCCGCCTGCCAGATTGGAGAGGGAACCCTGCATTGCCATACCGACCGCAACACCTGCAGAAGCAAGCACCGTGATCACGGAAGCCATCGGCACACCGAGTACACTGATGATTGCAACAATCAGAATGACATACAGAAGTACACGAATACCGTTACGGGCAAATCCTGCCACAGAGGCATCCAGTTTACCAAGCGCACCGGTTTTATCCACCGCCGCAAGAATCCTGGCAATCACATACTTGCCCACAAACCAAATGATAAGAGCTTCTACTACTCTGATCAGCGCAGATGAAAGAAGTGTTCCAAGTGAAGTAATTGTAAACATAACCGAACCTCCGATTAACCTTATTCTAGCACCATTCATTCATGACAATACCTTTTGTACACGTAAAACTTTTGTGAAATCAGTTTCAGACCGGGAAGCTTTGAAATAGATTTTCACGTTCATTTATCAGAGCGAACTATTGAATACCACCGGTTTAATCGGTATACTGGTATACAGGTAGGAAAGCTGTATTTCCGGATACACTCTCACTCTGTTATTTTGTTCATCAATCCGGAAACAACAGCCTGAACATCACAATAGAATAGGAGTGTATATAAGATGAACGGAAAAATCGGTGTAATCGGACTTGGCATTATGGGAAAACCCATGGCCCTGAACATGCTTAAGAAAGGGGCTTCCCTTCTTGTCAGTGATCTGAACAAAGCTGCTGTGGCAGAAGTAACCGCAGCCGGCGCAAAGGAAGCGGACTATGCGGAGATCGGCAGAGAATGCGATATTATCGTAACGATGCTGCCGAACGGAGATATTGTACAGAGTGTTCTCTTCGGTGAACACGGTGTTGCGGAAGGCATTACACCGGGAACACTGGTATGCGATATGTCCTCTGTTACCGCCACCCAGTCCCAGACCTGCTATAAGAAACTGAAGGAACTCGGCTGCGGATTTGTCGACGCACCGGTATCCGGAGGTGAACCGGGTGCTGTAGCCGGTACACTGGCAATCATGTGCGGCGGTGATGAAGAAGATTTCAACCGCATGAAGCCTGTATTTGATATGGTCGGCACCAGTGCTCTTCTGATCGGTCCGAGCGGATCCGGCAGTATTGCCAAACTTGCCAACCAGATCATCGTCAACCTCAATATTGCGGCCGTATCCGAAGCACTTGTGCTTGCGGCCAAAGCAGGTGCCGATCCGATGAAGGTCTATAAAGCAATCCGCGGCGGTCTGGCAGGTTCTGCCGTCCTCGACGCAAAAGCACCGATGATGTGCAGACGTGACTTCAAACCCGGCGGAAAGATCAGCATCAACCATAAAGATATCAAGAATGTTCTTTCCACTGCGCATGACATTGATGTGCCGCTGCCGCTGACATCCATGCTGTTTGAAATTCAGCAGGCTCTCAAAGTACACGGTCACATGGACGATGACCATGCCGGATATGTACAGTACTTTGAAGCGCTGGCCGGTGTAACGGTCAAGTCAGATGAGGAGCTGTAATCATGGAAAAAGTTCTGTCCGCTGATATTTTGAAGACCTTCCCGCCTGTTGACGAAGCGGAAGTCAATGCCCTGCTGGCAAAGGAAATCCACGACAATGACGCTAAGATTGTTGTACTGGATGATGATCCCACCGGTGTGCAGACCTGCCACGATATATCCGTCTATACCAATTGGACCGAAGAAAGCATCACCCGCGGTTTCATGGAAGAAAACAAAGTATTCTACATTCTGACCAACAGCCGCGGCATGACCGTCGGTGAAACAACGGAAATCCACAAAGAGATCGGAAAAACCGTTGCGGCTGTCGCCCACAAAACAGGCAAGCATTACTTCATCATCTCCCGTTCCGATTCCACCCTCAGAGGCCATTATCCGCTGGAACCCAGACTGCTGAAGGAAGCTATGGAAAACGACGGTTTCACGGTAGACGGTGAAGTCCTGTGTCCGTTCTTCAAGGAAGGCGGAAGGTTCACCATCGGCAACGTCCACTACGTACAGCAGGGAAATGAACTTGTACCGGCTGCCATGACGGAATTTGCCAAAGACCGTACGTTCGGTTACTCACATTCGGCAATTCCCGAATACATCGAAGAAAAGACCGGCGGGGAATACAAGGCAGACAGCGTGACATGCATCTCCCTCGATGATCTGCGCGCATGCAATTATGACAGAATTACAGAACAGCTGAACGCTGTCAAAGGCTTCGGCAAGGTCTGTGTCAACGCCGTGGATTACTGCGATATTAAAGTCTTCGCAGTAGCACTGTACCGCAGTATGCGTTCAGGCAAAAACTTCATGTTCCGCAGCGCTGCCGGACTGGTAAAGATTCTCGGCGGCATCACGGATATTCCGCTGCTGACCAGGAAAGACATGGTAACCACGGAAACATCAAACGGCGGTGTTGTTGTCGTCGGCAGCCATACGGCAAAGACCACTGCTCAGCTGGAAGAGTTGCTGAAGCTGGAAAACGTTGTCCCGATTCCGTTCAACTCCGATAAGGTTGTTGAGGGTGAGAAGGCCTTTGCGGCAGAGATTGACCGCTGCCTCCGTCTTGAAGAAGAAGTCATCCGCACAGGCAGAACCGCAGTCTGCTATACATCCAGAAAACTGCTGGAGATTCCCGGCGACACAAAGGAATCCGCTCTGCTGCGCTCCGTACACATCAGTGACGGTGTTCAGCAGCTGGTCGGAAGACTCGGTGTCACCCCTGCCTTCATCATTGCCAAAGGCGGCATTACTTCCAGTGATATCGGCACCAAAGCCCTGAAAGTCATCCGCGCAGATGTTCTCGGACAGATCATTCCCTCCGTTCCTGTCTGGAAGACCGGTCCGGAGAGCACTTTCCCGGGAACCCCGTACATCATCTTCCCCGGCAATACAGGCAATGAGAATTCTCTGCGTGAAGCCGTGGAGATTCTCACTGCAGAATAAAACACCGCTTAGAGGACCCGGTTCAGCCGGCGTCCTTTTTTAATATGCGTACAAAAATTCGATAACTTAAGTCAAGTGGAGATCCTCAAAGAATGAGGTTTTCCACTTTTTATGGAAAGGCCATGACGAAAACAGGAGAACCTCTCCCAATTTGTTTTCGAATGATCTATAATTCGCTTAGGAACGGTATAA
>JAFUCL010000056.1 GCA_017459725.1 Solobacterium sp.
GAGAGATGATGATAGTTTCTGTCAGACATATAATCGACTCCTTTTCAGTTTCTGACAGCACTTACTCCTCAGAAACAGTATAAAAGGGAGCCTTCATCGAGAATATGACCTTAAAGGGAGCTTTCAATAATAATCGAGGTAAAGAATAAGAAAGAGGAACATTTCCTCTTTCTTTTCGTAACCGCTATAATGAGTGCATACACTTCAGGAGAGAAACTATGCTTAAAAGTTATGTAATGTCATTTCTGGCAATGACATATTATCCGCTGCTGACCATACCGACCGTTGCCATCTTTATAATATTCTTTTTCTTCTCCAGCAGACTCGGCACTGCTATGAAACCGATTGCCGGTGTATTTGCGGTTGTTCTGGGCGGTGTTCTGCTTGTGTACAATCTGGATAAATACCGGCTGAAGAAGCAGGTCAGGGAGATCAAGAATGCAAAGGAGTATGACAATGCGGTCATGCTCGGAAACAGCTTCCTGCTGGAAAAGAGAATGCTCGCATATGCGAAGAGAAACCTGAAGGAATACACCTATGACAGTCTGAAGAAAGTACTGTACGGGAAAGACAAAAAGGGAAAGGATCAGCTGACCCTGGAGTTTGCGGAAGGAACCGTGGTTCTGCCGGTCGGTTCATATGCGCAGGCAGCCCGTACAGCGGCGTTCCTGAAGACGGTGTCGGATGCAGTTCCCGAAGGAATTGAACCGGAAGGAACAGGACGGCTGCACGCTATAGACATGACGGAGAATAACTGAAAAAGACCCGAAGGTCTTTTTCTTTACTCAACTGTAATGCGTCCGTGGGTTTCCCTGTATTCCTCGGGGATGCCTTCACATTTTTCAATATACTGGCGGAGCACATTTACGTCGATGTCACCGTCACTGCGGATGGATACACAGTCTTCGAAGACTGTATTGCCGTCACCGCCGCCCCAGATAATGTAGTCGGGACCTGCGACTGAGTAGGTTGCTTCAGGATCAATCGGCACGTATGTACCGTCTTCCTGCAGTACCTGGACATCCTTTACACGGCGCTCACCGTCGATTTTGTCGAACATATTGTTAGCGTCCAGAAGCACGGGGCTCGGGATACTGGTGTCAATGGTGTACTTCAGTCCGGATACCTGCAGGAATCCGCCGGATTCACCGACTGCCTGTCCGTCAAAGGACGTCAGTCTTTCCGTGAATCTTGAGCCGAACTCCAGGACATCCAGAATCTGCTGTCCGGTAGCTGTAAATGAGGAGATGGAATTGCCGAACGGCAGAATGTTGATCAGGTTCTGGTAGGTGACTGTACCGGCCGGAATGGCTGCGCGCACACCGCCGCCGTTTGCCATCGCAATCTGTGTTTCAAACATCGTACGGTAGGCATCTGTCACAAGGTTTCCGCACGGTGCTTCTCTTGTACGTACAATACGGGTGCCGTTCTCATCGGCAATCGTGACATCAAATTCGGTTTCCGTGATCACTTCGGATGTCATTGCGTTCAGGCTGTCATAAACCGCTTTGACTTCCGCTGCCATCTTTTCATCTTTCTTGTTGGATTCGGAGATCAGGGTGGTGGAGATTTCGCCTTCTTCGGAGAGAATCATGATACCGACGTTTTCCATCTTGTTGCCGACGGAAGTGATCATGACATCTTCACCGTTCTTGTTGGGATATGCATCACCGATGATGACTGAATGGGCATGTCCGTCAATGACCGCATCAATGCCTTCCGTGCGGTGGACCAGTCCGATTGAATCAAACGGCCGGTAACTCTCTGCGGAACCGAGATGGGCCAGGGCTATGACATACTCCGCACCGGCTGCTCTTGCTTCGTTGACGGTTTCCTGCACCAGTGCCGCAAGCTTTGTACCGTCATCGCCGCCGTTGAAGTCATAAACGAATTCTCCGTCTTCCTTGAAGAAGGCAGGAGTGGAGTCTACGAGGGTGAACGGGGTTGTAATGCCGATGAAGGCAATTTTGGTGCCGCCTGCTTCTTTGATGACGTAGCCGGGGAGATCTGCGAACTGGTTGGTTCCGCTGCCGGTATACGTGATATTTGCACTGACGACAGGGAATTCCGCTTTGCCGATCAGTTCCTTCAGACGCGGGATACCGTAGTCGAAGTCATGATTGCCCAGGGCGACAACGTCATATTCCATCTTGTTCATGAGTTCTATGACAGCTTCACCGCGGGTGAGTGATCCGAGACTTCCGCCCTGCAGGAAATCACCGCAGTCCACCAGAAGGGTGTCCGGATGTTCCGCTTTGGTTTCATCAACGAGGGCTTTCAGACCGGCAAACGTAATGTTCTCATCCACACCGCAGTGCACATCGCTTGTGTAGAAAATATATACATCATCGGTGCGTTCGCTTTTCGCTGCCGGCATGGTGACATCAGCTGCTGCCGAAGGTGACGGGGATGATACGCCTGCGGGTGCACCGGATTCCGTGCATGCGGCAAGACAGAAACTGCTGAGTATCAGAAACAAAGACCTGAGTCTGTTTGTCATAAACGTCCTCCCTTATTAATCAAAGTTTGTTGCGGTAAAACTATAACACATCATTCCCGGTCAATTGGGAATTCGGATTTCCTGTGAATGGTGCAGACTCCAGATATACGCCGTAACCTGACGGTCCGGATACAGCAGTTCAAGCGCATGCCTGTATTCCTTCAGCTGTGCCGTATACCGTTTCAGCAGCTCCTTCGCATCGCAGGCATCTGTCTTGAAGTCAATCAGGATAACTTCATCAGTGCCTACAGCACAGAAGTCCATGGTGCCGAAGATGCGCCTGTGTTCTTTTTCATCTGCCACGTAGAACGGATATTCCTTGTGGATTTCCATTTCCAGACAGTGTCTGTACAGTTCAGAGGATGAGAAGGCCAGCAGGTTTGCGGCATCTCTCTCGGAGAGGGTGAAGTCCTTCAGGTCCTCGGCTGTCCAGATGCGGTCGGGGAGCTGTTCGATCACTTCGTGCATATGCGTACCGTAAGCAGTGCCGTTTTCACGGCGGCTGCCGGAAAGAGGCGGAAGATAGGTGCGTATTTCCGTATCGCTCGGACGGCTGATGCCACCGAGGTCATCGTACGTGCCGGTGAAATACGGAAGCGTTGTGCTGCGCTCCTGCGGCAAGGGTGCGTACTGTTCCGGTTTGCACGGAGGGGTGATGATTCTGGAGAACAGATCAGGCACATCCTTCATGGCTGCGGAAATCAGACCGGTCATGCCTTTGCGGCGGGCAATGACAGGCAGGGTGACTTCGTTTTCGTAATCAACGGATTTGTCCAGGGTATCAACGATGAACAGCTTTGTTTCGGCGCGGGTCAAAGCAACATACAGGAGTCGTGTGAATTCCTCAAGATCCTCCACACTGCTCTTGTGTTCCACGGCAATGCGCTGAATGGTTTTGCGTTTGGTGCGCCAGCGCAGGTCCATGTGGTTCAGGCCGAGGCAGAGATCATCATCCACCATGACACTGTCGCGGGTGTCTGCCGCAAGATTGGCACCGGTGCTCCAGAGATATACATACGGATACTGCAGACCTTTGGACTGGTGAATCGTCGTAACGGTAACGACATCGTCGTCCTTGCTGCGGGACACCGCTTCGGAGGAGCGTTCATCCTGGGCGGCTTCCATAAAGCTGATCAGGCCGCTGAGGGAACAGGATGCTCTTTCAAGCTGTACTGCTTTCTCAAACAGGAAGTCGAAGTTTGCACGGTCCTTGTCGGATATGCTTTCGTAGAAACGGTTATATTCGCACAGGCAGTCCAGCAGGGCAGTGATGCCGCGGCGTCTGCACAGTGTGCGCATTTCCTGCAGATCCCGGAAGAAATCCGGATATTCCGCTTTCAGTCCTTTATATACGGAGCCATGCCGTATTTTGAGCACGGCCAGCGTTTCATCATGAACACCGAGCAGGGGTGATGTTGCGGCTGTAAGCAGATTCACTTCATCCGTAGGATCTGTCATGATCTTCAGCACGGAGAGAACCGTACGGCAGAGATCGGACTGGAAGAAGCCTTCCCTGGCATCGATGTCGTAGGGGATGCCGCAGGCGTCAAATACATACCGCAGGACGGCTTTGTCACGGTGGCTTCTGACCAGAACCGCATTGTCACCGAAGGGATGACCTTCACTGTGAAGCTGCTGGATCATGGACGCAATCCATTCCGCTTTGACGGTCTTGGCGCTGATCTTCTCTTCACCGTCCTCACCGGTTTCATCTCTTTCCGTATCAATTAAGACAAACTTAACGGGATCCGGTTCAGCGAGTTTCTGTGCTTTGGGATTTCCGATGGTGACGGTATCCTGTTCATCATAGCGGTCTTCACAGCCTTCGATGTTCATGAGTCTGCGGAACAGAAGATTGCAGAATTCCACAATGTTTTCCTTGGACCGGTAATTGTGTTCGAGAACGATCCGGCGGGTGTTTTCATCGTGCATAAGCGAGCGCATCAGTGAGGGCTTGGCCTGACGGAAGCGGTAGATGGACTGTTTGACATCACCTACACGGAAGACGGTGCCGGGAGCGGAAAGGGTATCAATGATCTGGTTCTGCAGAACGGATGTGTCCTGGAATTCATCGACCATGACTTCCTTGAGCTTGGCACGGAACAGGCCTGCCACGGCATTGTCATTGCGGGTGAGTATTTCCCAGGCAAAGCGCTCCATGTCGGCGAAGTCCATACCGGTCTGTTCCAGTTTGAGGGCTGCGAAGTTCGTGCGCGTTTCTGCGGCAAGCGTGATGATGGTGTCCGCAATCGGGGCAAGATCCGCCATATCCTGCAGCAGTACATCCTTCGGATACAGACTGAAACCGACAGCTTTGATCTTGTTCTGCCAGGCTGTTCTTGTATTTGTGTACGGTTTGTTCTTTGAATCCGGGGGCAGGACAGCCGTGTCCGCAAAGTCCTTGAAGCGTGAACGGAAGAGTTCATAATCATGTTTCTCCGCGCAGTCATGTAAGAGCGGCAGACGGTTGAGCACAGCATCAAACTGCTCTTCTTTGCCTTTGAGCTTATCGCTGTCTTCACAGTATGAACGGGCTTTTTCCGTCAGGGCACGGATGGCATCGAGCTCGGAAAGAATATGCAGGAAGAAGTAGTGCAGGATCTGCGGGTTGATTTCCTTCAGTGTTTTTGGTGCGGTGCAGGAAGCACGGGCACTGTTCAGCCACTGGGCCGGATCCGGGCTGTTGTCCGCATGTGTAATGACGGCACAGACCGCATCAAAGAGAGCGTCATAGTTTTCACTGCGGGGAGAACTGAAGACAAGACAGTTCAGCAGCTGTTCATGGTGCTGTTCGTTGTATACGGCCATGGCATGTTCAAAGGCACTGCGCAGAAGCGCGGTCCTGGTGCCTTCATCCAGAATGTTGGAAGTAACGGCCGGGTCGAGACCGATGACGTTGTAGTACTTTTCAATGATCTTGAGGCAGAAGGAGTCAATGGTGGTGATCCAGGCACTGTCGAGAAGCACCAGCTGATCCTCGAGATATGTGCGCATCTGCGGATCTGAGCATGAGGCAAGTTCCTCCTGCAGACGCTGGGCAACACGGTTCTTCATTTCACCGGCAGCTGCTTCGGTAAAGGTGACCGCAAGCACTTCATCCAGTGATACATGGTCTTTGAGACAGCGTTTGATCAGACGCTCAACAAGCACACGGGTTTTTCCGGCTCCGGCGGATGCGGATACCAGGATATTCGTGCCGGTTGTTTCAATGGCTTCCTGCTGACGGATATCTGCGCCCATAGTGCTACTCCTTTCCTTTCTTCAGTGAGGTGTCCTGCATGACCAGCGGCACGGAGGTGCGCTCACCCGATGTATTGCGGCATACACTGCGGTAATCGCAGAATGTGCAGGCACCGACAACCGGATCCACCGGAATCGTGCCTTCCAGTACATTGGTGCGGAAATAGTCATACAGGTCAAAGATGCACTGTCTGACCAGTTCATAGTCAAAGTCGCCCTGCTGTTTCTTGTTGTATACGGAGAAGTCGGTATACAGTTCATCCGTTTCCCCGAACTGCCAGCCGGAAAGGCGGCGTTCCTTATCAGCGGAGGCACGCATGATATCCTCCGTGAACTCATCAATGTACTCCAGACCTTTCTTCTGACTGTAGGAAGCCGCATCCAGAGCGGAAGAGACAGCCTGCAGGGAGAAATAGTAACAGCCGTCCGGTTTCTCACCGGATTTTTCCGCGGTTGCGATCAGGTAGGTCAGCAGCTGCAGCTGTTCGCCTGTCTTTACTTTCTTTTCCGAGAGGGAGTGTCCGCTGGATTTGTAGTCCACGATGCGGAATCTGCCGTTGATGCGGTCCAGACGGTCAATGATGCCGTGCAGGTATATGCCGTCAAAGATATCCGTGTCAAACGGTACTTCCGTGCTGTCCGGTTTATAGAGCGTATTGGCTTCCGCTTCCTTCAGGAAAGCCAGGGAATCACGCAGGGCAATGCACAGCCTTTCTTCGGTCAGGCTGTTTTTCACTTCATCATGGGGATGCAGAAGACGCAGTTCGCTGAAATAGGGTTCCAGGAATGTGCGGATATCCTCCATGTCCGTATCGGCGTACTGTTTTCCCTGCCGGTCAATGAGATGATCAAGATAGTCATGGGCAAGGGTGCCGATGGTGGCAGGATTGAACTCTGCTGTCTGTTCCGGACGTGCCTTGAGACCGGACTGCAGGAAATAGGAATACGGACACAGGAACCAGCGTTCAATCCGGGAGATGGAACCGGAGATCCTGCCGTCTTCACCGGTGAACAGCAGTTCTGCCGTAGACGGAGAGATGCTGTGTTCTTCACGGCGGCGGAAAGCTGGTTTCTGCAGCGGCCACGGCTGCTCGGACAGTCCCTTGGATTTTACGGCATAGGCGGGCTGGATTTCCCTTCCCTGGTAGTCATTGGTGGCATAGGACCAGACAATGTGTTCCGCTTCATAGACCCAGGCCAGCTGTTCGAGATGGGCATCGTGTCTTTCCTTTAAAGAAGGATATTTGCTGATTTCGCGGACATAGTCTTCATCAAAGAGACCTGTTTTCTGCGGAATGCCGGGATAGGCTCTGCCTGAGCATCCCAATATATATAAGGTTCCTTCCGGAGTTATCGGATGGGTGAGGTCGGTTACCCGGCAGAAGGTGGTGTGCATGCCTTCACCGGCAACACCCACTGATTCGACGCGTTTCCGTATAAAGGCAGTGTCTTCATAGCTCTGCACCTGATCGATTGTCTGATCCAGCAGAGAGCGGATACCCAGGGCAGCCGTCAGTTCGGCTTTTTCCTGCAGCAGCGGATTTCTCTGCAGAACGGCATATGCATTGGTCAGGACCTCTTTGGGGGCAGCAGAGGATACAAGAAGCTCCAGTTCATTCTGAATCCGTGCAAATGCCTCTGCCGCAGCCTTTTCGTATACGGCAAACCGGGCCGCATCCTTCTTATAAAAGGAAAGCAGTTCCGATACCGGAGCCGGACAGGAAGCAGATGTCAGGGTTTCCTGCAGATACGGATACAGGGTTTCATCAAACGGGACAGGGAATGCATCAGCCTGCAGGGCAGCCAGCAGACTCTCTCCGTCCTTCTTTTCGGCCAGTTCCGCCAATGCGCAGAAAGCAGCCGGCATACGCACATGCACGGAATGCTTGTACGGGGTGTACGGGATGCCGTAGCGGGAGAATACCTGCTGCAGCACAGGCAGCTGTTCTTCGTAGCTGCACAGTACAATCGTGCACGGTTTGCTGTCCGCACAGATCTGCTGGGCGCAGGCTTCCAGTTCCTGTCTGGTGCTCAGGGCATAGTAAAGGGATTCCGTACGGCAGTTTTTCTGCCATGAACGCACTGTAATCCCGGGGGATGATGCGGCAAGCGTATGGAGGAAACGTCTCTTATACGGATCGGTGACAAACATCGGCAGTATTTCGGTTTCACCCTGCGCAGCGTTGGCAATCAGCTCATCATAGCGTGCAGCCGTGCGTTTTTCCTGCAGATCCAGTGTAAAGACCAGCGACAGGATACCGCGCAGTTCACTTTCCGCTGCCGTTCTCTGCGGCAGGTCGTCGGGTGTGATTCCCCACAGGATGCACTCACGTGCAAATGAGAGTATTTCAAGGATAAAGTCAGGATACCTGAACATAGCCCGGTAGACCGGGAACCGTGATTCATTCTCCTGCAGCAGATGTGCGCACTGCAGCATGGTCCGTTCGGTATCTTCGTGTTCTTCACAGCGCAGCAGGGCTCCGGGGGAAATCAGGCGGATGCCGGTGATTCCGGGAGCTCCGGATGCGGTCTGAAGGCGGCGGTATACATCTTCTTTCTGATAGTTTTCACAGATTATGGTTTTCATAAAAAAATTGTAGCACAGGAAAAGTTACATGGTATAACCCTTTGAACAGAAGAAATGCCGTGCCGAAAGCACACGCAGTACTGCGGAAACCCGCGAAACATGCGTGCATGAATGTATGCGTGCTTGCATGTATAATTGACATAATCAACAATTGGATGGTGCAATTAAAAAGCGGTGAAAGTCCACTTATTTCAGTGGCAATTTTACATAAAGTTGACTATAATAACTTAGTATTACAAGCATCACCGGGGGGAACAATGGCAATAGAAATGATTCTGGAACAACAGCTCGACAGCCGTCATGGCGGAGAAGATTGTCTTTTCAATGGCTTTCTCGAGGACTATCTGAACCTTGAAGATCTCGGACTTGATCCGATTCTGGAAGAAGCGTTCAAAATCATCCGTGATCAGAATCCGAACACCCGGATTTGTGCTGGTATGAAGGCAGATATCAACAGAGATGCCATCAGCAACCAGATCATCCGCTACAAGGACATTTTCAAACTTACGGGAAAAGCACTGACATATCCCTACATTCTGTACGAAAGAAAGAATGATGAAGAAAGGGCACTGCTGGTTGTTCCTTACGAAGAATACAGCTATCTGTTCGCAAAGGGCTACTACTACTGCATGACCGAACCGGGAAGTCCGCTGCTTGACTGCAAGAACGAAATCGTCGCAGTCAGCTCGGATGATCCTGCCTGGATTGCCCGCACTTATGAGGAAATGTTCGTCAAGAAGGCGGGTGCTCTGCAGAGAGGCATCGATCACAGCTTCTTTGCCAACTATGAGGAACTGAAGGACAAGGCTGTCAAGGCAGCTGAAATCCAGAAGGAAAAGGCATATGCTGAACTGCCTGCACTGGAAGACCGCACACCTGCAATTTACAAGTATGTAGTCAACTGGTTCCTGCTCAAGAAGGTCCTCTATGTACAGTACATGGTCAACAAGGACATCCTGAACCGTGTTCATGAAGGCAATGTCAAGAAGCAGAGAAATCAGGCTAAACTGAATGCGGATGACGTACAGTTCATCAGCTTCAGCGAGATGTGGAGAACGGACGGAACACCTGCTGTTCCGGAAACCCGCGAACCTGCCGAAGAGTAAATGCATCACGGGACCTGAAAAGGTCCTTTTTTTGGCTTAGGAATAGCGGTTCGGAAGAACTCATACTGTCAAAAGACAGAGGCGGTATGGTATAATTTTTAACGCGTAAAGGAGATTCAAAACAGAAATGAGACGTAGATCTTCAGGTGATATCTGGTTTTTCCTGATTCTGTTCTTCATATTCGGCGGTACCGGCTTCATTCCGCTGCTCTTCATTGCGGGGATGGTATTCCTCATCATGCATTATGCACTGAAGAATTCCAGACAGGATCAGGCCGCATCCAACCGTGCAACATACAGTTACGGATACAATGAACGCAGACAGGGAAATGTGCATACAGCATCTGACCTTGCCAAGATAAATGTTTTCCTGCGCAAGTATTTCCGCTCCAATACGCGGCTGAACATGCCCAATGACATCCAGCTGCTGGTCAGAACCGGCAAATACAATACCCTCAGCAACCTTGATGTTTACCGCAGCGGCACCAGAATCGGTACGCTGAATGAATTCCGCAGCCGTTACGGCGATCTGTATGACTCCATGTTCGATACACTGCTGGCCATGGCAAACAATTCCTACACTGCTCCGAAACAGGATATCATCGAGGCAGAAATCGTGGAACAGCCGACCGTGCAGGTGAAGCAGGAGAAGAGGGCAGAAGAGAAGAAGAAAGCGGAGCCCAAGAAGGAAGAAAAGAGAGCACAGTACTTTATTGAGCAGATCAATGATCTGAACAACAATATTCCGGATGAAGAAATCTCCAACGGTCTGTATGAGACGGCCGCTCTGCTGAAACAGGTGGATATTCTGGAAAAGAAATTCCCGGACAGTGCCGTCAAGATGAACAAGATGTATGAATACTATCTCCCGTACATGACCAAGATCCTCAATCATTACGAGAATATTCAGACTGTTAAAAGCGATATCAACTATGAGCGCAATGTTGAACAGCTCAAGAGCACCATCCGTTCAATCAATGAAGCGCTCAACAATATCATTCCCAGCATGAGTGACAGCGATTTTACGAATCTTTCCGCGGATATGGCTACACTTGAAGCCCTGCTGCAGAAAGACGGGCTGACCGGCGGAATGGATATGAGCCGGCCGTATTCAAAGTAGGAGACAGGCCATGGACAAGAGGGATAAGAAACGCACTGAAAAAGAAAAGCTGATGGAAGAGCTTATCTATAAAGGACAGCGTCCGGTTATGAAACCGGATGAAGCTGTTGAGCTCTCCTTTGATACCAAGGAAAAGGTGGACAATATTGCCGACCAGATGAAGAATTCGCACAATGCGCTGGATTCACTGAAGGAGATTCTGGAAAAGCAGCAGAAGGATCTTGAGGCTATGTCCATGATCAACGGTGTCAGTGCCGAAACATTCGACATGGATATGGGCCGTCTGCAGAAGGAGCTTGAGCAGGACTACGGCATCCCCGAAAAGGAAGCAGAAGAGAAACCGCAGGTGACGGTTAAACCGGAGGACAGCGGCAAAGTCTTTGAGGAGATCCGCAATGAGCTCGGCAACCGGATCGTTATTGATGCGGATACCCTGAGACAGCTGCTGGTGGCTTACCGCCGTCCGTTTGTCATGGGTGAAGATAAAGGCCATGCGAAGAATGTGATGATTGTGGCAGGTCCGAAGGGCAGCGGCAGACATGAAGCTGTTGCGGCTGTTACCAGAAGCCTGTATGAGCGTCAGATTTTCCTGAGTGATGAAGTATATACGATTGATATGAGTCTGTATCAGAGCAATGCCCAGGAACAGGTATTCCTGCAGGATCTGTACGAGGCTCTGTGCGGCAAGGGTTCGGTTATTATCTTTGAGAACTTTGAGGTTGGTTTCCCGTCCTTCCTGAGAATGCTGGATGCTCTTGTCTGTGACGGCAAAGCCATTCTTTCCAAGCGTTATGTTCTGAATAAGGGCATTCTGGTGGAAAACCAGACCGGTCTTGTAAAGGATGCGGTGGATTCCCTTTCCGCGGAAGGCAAGTATCTGGTCTTCATGACACCGAAGGGCTCTTCGGCGGCACAGGATGCGTTCGGTGCGGATTTCCTGTACCACGTGCTGGATACCGTTACTTTCAAGTCCCTGGACAGTGAACGTCTGAACAGAGTCGTGGACAGACAGTCGGAGAATCTGAAGAAGCGTTCGGCAGACAATCTGAAGCTGGATCTTGAAATCGATGATTCCCTGAAGGAGTGGATCAAAACCCACTACGATAAGACCAACGGAACCAATTCCATTGCCCAGCTGTTCAATGATTTCTATATTTCACTGAGCCACCAGGTTCTGGAAAAGGATCTCCCGGACAATGCGCATGCATTTATCTGTTCCGAGAATGATCTGCCGGTAGCCAAGATCGGTGTGGAAACCGTGATGCTGAACAGATCCAAGACAAGCAGCGAGGAAATCGAGGCTGTCAATAAGGAACTGAATGAGATCATCGGTCTGGATATGGTCAAGAATTACATCAAGTCTCTGCAGAGTCATATTGAGATGCAGAAGCTGAGACGTGAACAGGGCCTGAAGACGAGTGAAGTGTCCAAGCATATGATCTTCACGGGTAACCCCGGTACCGGTAAAACAACGATTGCAAGACTGATCTCACGGTATATGAAGGCAATCGGCGCACTGAGCAGAGGACAGCTTGTGGAAGTCACAAGAGCTGACCTTGTTGCACAGTATGTCGGCCAGACAGCTCCGCTGACCATGAATGTCATCAAGTCTGCGCTGGGCGGTGTGCTCTTCATTGATGAGGCATACTCACTCTACCGCGGCAAGGATGATGCGTTCGGTCTGGAATGCATTGATACGATCGTCAAGGCCATGGAAGACCACCGTGATGACCTGATCATCATTCTGGCAGGATACAAGAAGGAAATGGCTGTCTTCCTGGAGAGCAACTCCGGTCTGAAGTCACGTTTCCCGAATATCATCGACTTCCCGGATTACACCGGTGAGGAACTCCGGAAGATTGCCGTGCTGCAGGCCAAGAGCAAAGGCTACAAGATCAACGATGATGTACTGCCGAAGCTCGAAGCTTACTTCTCTGAGGTGCAGATGATCAATGCGGCAGAAGCAGGCAACGGCCGTCTCTCCCGCAATGTGGTTGAAGATGCCATCCTGGCACAGTCCGAACGTCTGGTGAAGAATCCCGGCGATCCGATGGATGAGCTGAGGATGGAGGATTTTGACTTCACCATTAAGGTCAAACCGGCAGCGGACACACTCTTCTGAGATAACACAGTAAAGCCGTATGGGATATACCCGTACGGCTTTTGTCGTGTTACAGGATCTGAAAGTAATTCTTTGTATAATCCAGAAAGTTGGCAAGGATCGGATCGGCCAGCTTTTGTTTTTCCGCCAGTACACCGGTGGTGCGGATAATCGGAGGAGACAGCGGAATCAGACGGATACTGCGGTCGGCATAGTTGGCGGCTATGTCCCGGGTAATGAAGGAAATACCGAGGTTGGCAACGGCAGTGTTGATGCAGGTATCCACCTGGCTGCAGCTGCCGAGAATGTTGATTTTACCGGTCTGTTCCTTCAGGTAATTATCCATATAGTTTCCGATGGAGGAATTGCGGTCCGGAAGCAGAATGTTTTTGCCGGCAAGATCTGCCGGGGTGATTTCTTCTTTTACGGATAGGGAATCCATGGCGTTGACGATGGCGCAGAAGGGACTGGAAACAATCGGTGTGAACTGGTAGATGTTTTTGTTTATAACGGTGCTGTCATTGACAAAAGCTGCATCCAGACGGTTGTTCTGCATCAGATCATACAGTTTCATGGTGCCGTCGATTACAGTGGTCACAAGCATCGCCATTCCGGTATGCCTGTCCATGGGCGGAAATATCTCGGCTGCGGCTGTCTGCTGCATCATCGGTATGATGGGCGGTTATGCATTCGCTGCTTCTCCCGCATTGCCTTCTGTCGCCATCTCCATCGGTTCGGGCTGGACGGATTCCACTTCCATCCTGAAGTATGGCTCCCTGGTTATGATCATTGCAGTTATCATCACAGTGGCAGTCGGTTATCCGGGCGTTTTTTCTGTTTCTATGCGTACCATCTGGTAGCCGATGCCGATGTGTGTGCGGATGTATTCCTCTTCACCGTATTTCAGCTTTCTGCGCAGGGCATTCATGTATACCCGCAGAGAGACAATATCGGAATCCATACGGTTGCCCCAGATGCGGTCGGTGATATAGGAGTGTGTCAGAACCTTGCCGGCATTGCCTGCCAGCAGACATAAGAGTCTGTATTCAATCTGGGTAAGATGCACTTCACTGCCGCCTACCGTCACCAGGTTGGAAGCGTAGTCAATCTGCAGAGAACCGTTGGTAAATACGGCGTTTTCTTCACCGGAGCTTTCGATATACTGCATCCGGCGCCGGGCTGCTCTGATCCGTGCCAGCAGTTCTTCGATGGAGAAAGGTTTGGTCAGATAGTCATCTGCACCGGTATCCAGGGCCTGAATCTTATCGCTGTCTTCACCGCGCGCACTGATGATAATGATGATGGCTGAAGACCATGTGCGCACCGTACGTATTACCTCAATACCGTCGATATCAGGCAGACCGAGATCCAGCAGGATCAGGGCAGGATGGTGGAAAGCTGCCATGGCAATGGCTTCGTTTCCGGATGCGGCGGTAATGTACTGGTAGTTGTTTATTTTCAGGGTTGTGGCAATCAGGTTGGATACGGAGCGGTCATCCTCCACAACAAGTATCCGGAATTCATTCATATGCCGTGACCTCCTCAGGAATCAGCTCAAAGCGGAAAACCGTACCGTACGGTGTATTGTCAAACACTTCAATGGAAGTACCGTGTGCTTTCATAATAAGCATACATAAATTCAGACCTAAGCCCAGACTGCGGTAACTGTCATTCAGCGTATGATGCCCGGTGTAGAACGGTTCAAACACACGCGGTTTCTCTTCATCAGGGATACCGCCGCCGTCATCTTCCACACTGACCAGTATACGGTTATCCGTCTTAACGGTACGGATGGTTATGGTTGAACCTTCCGGTGTGTATTTGATGGCATTGTCTATCAGGTTAATAAGAACCTGCATGATCAGTTTGACATCCATGCGTGCAAAGAGAACGTCCGGATCATACACGGTTTTGATTGTATGTCCTGCATGCCTGCGGATATGCCTGAGACTTTCCTCGATCACATCTTCAACGCTCTCTGTTGCAATATGCAGCATATCCTTGTTTTCCAGTCTGGTCATCACCAGGATATTCTCCATCTGTGCATTCAGCCATTCGGAGTCTTCCATCAGATCCCCGTATATCTTGCGGCGGTCCTCTTCACTAAGAACGGCATCATTCAGGGCAAGGTTAGAGGCATTGCCGTAAATGGAGGTCAGCGGTGTGCGCAGATCATGTGATATGGAACGCAGAAGGCCTGCACGCAGACTTTCTTTCTGGGCGGCGATTTCGGCAGCCTGCCATTCTGCTTCGATGGCTTCGTTCTCTAATGCGAGGGCCAGTTCATTGAGGATGGACAGCAGGATGGTATTTTCAAACTCACTCAGAGGTTTTCCGTTCATCTCAATACCGATGACACCGAAAGCGGTTTTGATGGAATGGATGCAGAAATAACGGCAGCGGTAGTCGGAGAAATGAGATGTGAAGGCACCGGAATTGTGTCTGTTTTCCAGTGTCCAGATCACCGCATCCCGTTCCGTTTCAACAGTTTTGAGATCCGGCTGATCCGTACCGGCAGGGTAGATATCAGGCGGACTGTTGATTCTGTCTGCCTGTGACCAGGTCACGGTGCGGCCGAGCAGGTGAACCAGCTGGATACATCCGGTCCTGATGATCTCATCCGCGTTCTTGGCTCTTTCGATCCGGTTGGACGTATCCAGAAGAACCTTGGCCTGATATGCATTCTGTGCGGAAGTGCGGACGATCTGCTTCATACGGATCGTCAGGGATCCCGTGATGAGCGCCGCAATGACCGTCACAAAATATGTCATCACATAACCCGGATCATAGACGAGCAGTGTAAACCGCGGGTCAATAAACAGAAAATTGAACAGCAGGATATACAGCACCGCTGCCAGGATTCCGTAAATCTGATGTGAGGTCAACAGTGACGCAATCAGTACGGCAAGTATATAGATTGTAATGATATTCGCGTTGGAAAACGGTGAACGGTCAAACCATACCGAAAGCAGGGTGGCAGCCGTCATGACTGCCAGTACGATCAGCACATCACGAAGATTCCACGTGATGCTCGCATTATTCCGGGCTTCCTGCGGATAGGAGGAAGCGCGGGAATCCGGTATAACATGTATATCAACACCGGGCAGGTATTCACTCAGCTGATCGGAGATGCTGCGCCGCTGCTGAAAGAATCCGGAGGGAGCACTGCGTCCGATAAAGAGGTCCGTTGTGCCTGCTCTTCTGGCAAATTCCGAAATGGTTAAAGCGATATCGGCACTCTCAGCCGTATGCACTTCAAAACCGACAGTCTGTGCATATGCTATGTTTTCGCGAAGCTGCGGACTGTCCGGGGCACTGCCGACATACAGGGCAATTGCTTCAGTGCCTCTGCCGGCCAGTTTGCGGGCGGTATCAATCACATGCCTGGTGCTCGGTGAAGCGGACAGACAGACAAGGACTGCTATTCTGTCATTTGTGTAAGTCTGCTGGGTATTATTCATAGGTTTTCCGGATGGCTCCCTGCTGCAGCATGGCTGATACGGTATCCTTCAGCGTATCTTTGTAGCAGAGAATAAGACTGTGCGGTGTGCGGCTGAGCGGATATACGGGCACCGAAGTTATACAGCACGGATACATGCAGTATACACGAATGTGCTCCATGTCAGCAGGCAAATGCGGCGGGCAGCACTCGGCCGGAAAAGCAGCGAGATCGGCTTTGTCTGCGGCGGCAGCGGCTGCGATTTCTTCACCGGTGCCGGTCAGGAAATCACATGTGTCCGTATCGATATAATGGCTGATTTCCGCGAAAAATGCCAGGTCATTCATATACAGACGGTTCCGGATAGACGGTTTGGTCTTTGCGGCATCCAGAAAATCCGACAGTTTTCCTGCCGCATAAGCACACACCGCAAAGCTTATAAGCATACCGGCAATAATAATGAAATTAACAATCATAGTGTATTTCCTAAAGACTGAAGATGCGCTGAATATCCTCATTCTTTCCCAGTACCAGCATGGTGCCGGCAGCGTGCAGCACGGTGTCGATGCCTACGTCCATATTAAGCGTTCCGTTTTTGACACCGAGTATGTTGAGATGGTACCGTTTGCGGACATCCAGTTCACCGATCTTTTTGCCTTCCCAGTTTTTCGGTACGGCAATTTCATAGATGGCGTATCCGTCCATCAGTTCTATGTAGTTTGAAATATTGTCTGAACTGTACCGTATGGCCGTCCAGCTGCCCAGCTGGCGTTCCGGGAATACGACCGCGGAAGCACCGTTTCTGAGCAGGAACTTCTCCTGTGAACCGGAGGTTGCCCGGGAGATGATCTTGGCGGCCCCAAGTTCATCCAGCAGGAACGTTGTCTCCAGGGAGGCAAGAAAATCATCACCGATGGCAACAATGCACAGGTCATAATCACGGACACCGAGTGTTTCCATGAACTCCGTGCTGGTGCTGTCACCGATCAGTGCATCGGTCACATAGGGGAGAATCTTGTTGATGTGCTCTTCGTTTTTGTCTACGGCCATAATACGGTGGCCAAGTTCATGCAGTTTCATTGCCGTGTAGCGGCCGAAGCGGCCGGCACCGAGTATCAGAATGTTTTTCATAGTATTGCCATCAGCCTACCGTGATCCTCTCAAGAGGCATTTTCCGGCTGTCCTTTCTGTCGTTGGAAGCCATCGCATATGCAAGGGTAAGGGCTCCTACCCGTCCGAAATACATGAATGAGATCAGTATCAGTTTGGATACCTCGGAAAGTCCGGGAGTGATGCCGGTGGAAAGACCGACCGTACCGAGCGCGGATGCACACTCAAACATAACGGGGAGAACCGGCAGCTGTTCTATAGCCGCAATCACAAACGTTCCGCCAATCATCAGACTGATGTACAGGGTGAGCAGCGACATGGCATTGTGCACGGTATCATCCGCAATCCGGCGCCCGAATGCATTGATATACTCTCGGCGGTTCAGGAAGGTATTTGCGGATATACTGATCACTGCGATGGTGGTGATTTTCATACCGCCGGCTGTGGATCCCGGGGCTCCGCCCGTCAGCATCAACAATATCGTCAGCAGCAGTCCGTTCTCCGACATACTGCCGTAATCAGCCGTGTTGAAGCCTGCGGTGCGCGGTGTAACAGCCTGGAACAGGGATAACAGAATTCTTTCCTGCAGCGGCAGATGCCGGAATTCCAGCAGGACAAGATACAGAAACGGAACCACAATCAGAACCACCGTACCGACCAGAATCAGCTTGGTCTGCAAACGGAGCGGACGAAAACGGAAGCGGGTGCTGCACAGATCCTCCCAGGTAAGAAAACCGATTCCGCCGATGATGATCAGAAACATAATGACCGCATTCACCCAGACATTACCGGCATACCGTGTCAGGGAAGAGAACGGTCCGTCAATTCCCATCAGGTCAAATCCGGCATTGCAGAAAGCGGAGATTGAGTGGAATACCGCATAGCCTAAACCCCGCAGCGGACCGAAGTCTTTCAGGAATACCGGGTAAAGCAGAATGGCGCCGATGCCTTCAAACAGCAGTGTTCCCTTGATGAAGAACTGAGTGAACCGGATGATGCCGCCTACCTGCGGTGCCGATACAGCATCCTGCATTGTAATCCGTGACATCAGACCGATCCGTTTGCCTGCCGCCAGCATTGCCGATACAGCCGCTGTGACAACCCCGAGTCCGCCGATCTGTATCAGCAGCAGAATGACGCACTTTCCGAACAGAGACCATTTCAGGGCAGTGTCATAGGTGACAAGACCTGTCACACAGGCAGCTGAAGCAGCCGTAAACAATGCATTGATGAACGGAACGGGCTCACCGTCCCTGACCGCAATCGGCAGCGACAGAAGCAGAGCTCCCACCGCAATCAAAACAAGAAATCCCAGCAGTATCGTCCGGAAGGAAGTTAAAAGATCCTGAATCAGTACACGCAGTTTTCTCATTTTGTCCCTCTTCTGATAAACAGATTGTGTCCTGAATCGCATTAAATCGGTATTAAAAACAGTCCGGATGTATTAAAAAGACATTAAAAAAAGAAACCTGCATGGAACAGGTTTCCGGTTATCTGCGAATGAGAAAGTCTTTCCGGCCCAACAGAAATTTAACCCAGTCCACGGGACCGACGCCATCACGTGCCATCTGATTTGCCTTGTCCTGCAGGTCAAGGCTGTTATCTGCCGGAAGCCAGACAGTATCCGGGGAATGATCCGGAGCGGAAGATATACACAGTTTCGGATATTCTGCGGGAAACTCCTGGAAGGCATGTTCTACATTGGAGCTGACGGATACGATGATGGCCATCAAACGGTCAGGGTTAAGACGCTTTGCCCGCCGTCTGTATTCCTCCAGGGCAGCATCCGCATCGGTATGATGGTTGAAATGCAGCAGAATATCATCCAGGCGGAAAACAGGAAACCTTTTCTGATCATATGGACTGTTGGCTTCTTCCCAGTGATCAAAGACAGGTTCCAGCGCCATATAATGCGGGAGGTCCTTCATCAGCCGCATAACATCCCAGCAGTTCAGCCAACCGTTCTTGAACGGTGAGTTGTATCTGAGTCCGAGGTGCTGAAACAGAATACCCGCAAAGCAGTTGTTGCAGAGAACGGACCATTCCTTTTTCCGGATTTCGTCAAAGACAGCCGGCGTCATCCCGGGAATCTGCAGAACCCGGAACGGCAGAATCTTTTCCCTCGGAATACAGTATGTCTGTGTCAGTGTCCGGATTGTTTCCTTTTCTTCGGCACGGTTCAGCACGAGGAGATAATCATAAGGCATCCTGGCAAGATCGGTATGAGAAACGGCTGTGCAGTCATCAGGATTAACATATTCGGGCTTATCCGTGCAGCAGAAACCCAGTACCTGCATATCTCCGTTCTGTTCCATGAGTTTTATGTAGTTCCGTTCCCTTAACCAGAACTGCAGACTGCCGTAAAACACAGTTTTCAGCATGTACGAATTAACCTCCGGAAATGCGTATAAAAGGAAACCTGCAGGTTTCCTCAGTAAGTTGAGGACATGATGTAGGTTATGACCAGCCTGCCGCTGTCATCCGGTTCTGCAAATACAGTGAGGGTAACACTGTGCCTCTTGGTCAGGCCATAGGCAATATCCCATGATCCGATCCAGATGGTGCGGTCATATTCATCATCCCAGTCGTTGTTAAGTTCATTCTGCGTGTAAAGTATCCGTGAACCTCTGGTCGCTGCGAGGAAAGTTACCGAAATCTCGTTCTTATCTGCCGGCAGCACACCTGACTGTATATAATCCCTGTCAAAATCAGCCACACGCATAAGCGTTTGATAATGCAGATCAGCGTAGGCACTGTCCATTTTCTCTGTCGGCGTATCCGGTTCATAGGCGCTGATACTGTTGGCCATGCAGTCACCGTACAGTTCTACAAATCTGTCCCAGCTGTCCCTGGGTTTCAGTCCGCGTGAGGTCTGCAGCGAGGAATCGTATTCAGATGTATATGCCTCCGGAAAGGACAGTCCGTTAACTGAGGAAACCTGACGGCCGCTCTGATCAACCAGAATGTATTCAGGATAGGAGAGATAGCCTTCCGGAGCTGTTCTGCTCTTCAGGAATACCGGTGTGTAGTTCATCAGCAGCATCCATCCAAGTGCACAGACAATGATTACAATCTGTATGGTTCTCTTTATAATTGTTTTTTTCTTCATGACAGTAATTATACTCTATACACAGGAGATGTTATCATTTGCTTATGAAACATACTGTGCAGAATCCCGGAAACAGTACGGCTGTATTCCTGATCGGGCATGAACCGGCCGGATATGCAGACAGGTTTCCCGGGCTGACATTTGTCTGTATCTATGATTTTGACTGGAACAGCTGTCTTTCACCGTGGCCTGCGGAAAGGGTATTCCGGAAGGGTGAGGACTTCAGCGGGAATGCGGATGCTTTCCTGGCGGAAGTGCAAAACGTAATTGCGGAAACGGAATGCAGGGAACGCTGGATTGCGGGCTATTCGCTGGCCGGCCTTTTCGCACTGTATGCATGTCAGAAAACGGATCTGTTCCGGGCCTGTGCCAGTGTATCCGGATCACTGTGGTATCCGGGCTGGATGGATTATCTGAAAGAAAATCCCGTGCATGCCGGGGCGGTGTATCTGTCAGTCGGTGACAAAGAGAAGAATACAAAGAATCCGGTTATGGCAAAAGTGGAGGAGAATACCGGGGCTGCAGCAGAGATCATCGGTGCGTATGCGGAGTCGGTGTTTGAACTGAATCCCGGCGGTCATTTCGGTCCTTCCGATGAGCGGATCATGAAGGGACTGCGGTGGCTGATGCAGGTGCGCAATCCTGAGCAAACCACTTGAAAAGAACAGTAACAAAATATAAAATGATAATAGTTCTCAATAAGAAAACCTATGATACAGCGCAATACAAAACAAAAAGAAGCGATTCTTTCAGTGATGCAGGGTGCAGGTATTCACCGTACTGCCGATGAGGTTCTTTCTGCTGTACATGAGCTGATTCCGGGAATCGGGCAGGCTACGGTCTACCGCAACCTGAACAGGCTGTGCAGTGAAGGCAAGATCCGCAAAATCACCGGTGAGGGGTGGAACATTTACGACGGCAATCCCATGCCGCATGACCATCTGCACTGTGCGTACTGCGGAAAACTGTATGACATCTCTTCATGGGAAGACAGCGCAATGGACAGTCATGCGGAAGAAGAGGTACAGGGAAAAGTTCTGCGTCATTCGGTTCTTTATGAGGGAATCTGTGCAGACTGTCTGAAGAGACAGAATGAAGGAGTTTAAGTGCGGGGCACTTTGAAAGGAGAAACTTACAATGAAGTACAGATGCACAATTTGCGGTCACGTTTATGATGAAGAAAAAGAAGGCGTAAAGTTCGCCGATCTGCCTGAAACCTGGGCTTGCCCTATCTGCAAACAGCCCAAGTCCAAGTTTGAACCGGTAGAGGAAGAAGCAGGAGAACTTTCCTGGGCTTCCGAGCACAAGGTAGGCGTCGCTGCTGACCTGTCGGATGATATCAAGGAATTCCTCCGTGCGGAATTTGCCGGTGAGTGCTCCGAAGTCGGTATGTATCTTGCTATGAGCAGAGCTGCGATCCGTGAAGGCTATCCGGAAGTCGGCGCATTCTACCGCCAGGCTGCGTTTGAGGAAGCAGACCATGCGTCCAGATATGCGGAAATGCTCGGTGAAGTCGTATCCGCATCCACCAAGGCAAACCTGGAAGCACGTGTAGCAGCAGAGAACGGCGCATGCGCAGGCAAGACTGCTTTTGCCAAGAAGTGCAAGGAACTCGGTCTGGATCCGCTTCATGATTCCATTCATGAAATGGCACGTGATGAGGCACGTCACGGTCAGGGCTTCAAGGGTCTGCTGGACAGATATTTCGGTAAATAAGCAAAGCATGAAGGGAGCTGCACACCGGCCGGTGATGCGGCTCTTTTCTGTTCCGGGATATTTATTCAAGTATAATGGTGGAGGAAAGGCGCAGGCAGGATATGTTCAGTGATACGATAGCGGCAATTGCCACGGCACCGGGAGAGGGTGCAATCGCAGTGATCCGCATGAGCGGGGAAGATGCAGTTAAGATAGTTGACGGTATGTTCGACAGAGATCTCTCCAAGGCGGCAGGATACACGATTCATTACGGAACCATCATGGAGAACAATGATCCGGTGGATGAAGTACTGGTGTCTGTTTTCCGTGCGCCAAGATCCTATACCGGTGAAGATGTTGTGGAGATCAGCTGCCACGGCGGTATTTACATCACCAGAAAGATTCTGCGTCTGTGTCTTGCCAACGGAGCGAGGATGGCGCGCCGCGGTGAGTTCACGGAGCGGGCGTTCCTGAACGGACATATGGACCTGACCCAGGCGGAAGGTGTCAATGATCTGATCCGGGCCGGGGACGGCATCAATGCGAAAAGCGCCGTGCATTCCCTGAAAGGAAGTGTGCGGAAGCTGATTGATCCGCTGGCTGATGCAATCGTGCAGATTCTGGCGCAGATCGAAGTGAATATCGATTATCCCGAATACGATGATGTCAGACAGCTGACCGAAGAGGAGCTTCTGCCGGCAGCGGAGAAATGGCTGAAGGACATTGAGGAAATCATCCGCAAAGCGGAACAGGCCGTACTGATCAGGGCAGGCATCAAAACCGTAATTGTCGGCAAACCGAATGTAGGCAAGTCTTCACTGCTTAACGCTTTGCTGGAGGAAGACAAGGCAATCGTGACGGATATCGCCGGAACGACCAGGGATCTGGTGGAAGGCACCGTGAGACTGGGCAACGTAACGCTGAATCTGATCGATACGGCAGGTATACACGACAGCGGGGATATGATCGAGCAGATGGGAATCGAACGGTCACTGAAAGCCCTGGAGAATGCGGATCTGGTGCTGCTGGTGCTGGACAGTACAACGGAACCGGACGCGGAAGACCGGGAACTGCTGGAGATGACCAAAGACCGCAGCCGCATCATCATATACAACAAAAAGGATCAGAACGAGATACCCGGCACGGTCTCGGTATCCGCTTTGAATCACGATATCTCTGCGCTTGAAAAAGCCATTGAGGAGAAGTATGCGGCAGGTATCCGCACGGCTTCGGAAGATACGCTGAACAACGAAAGACAGATCGGTCTGGCCGGCGAAGCTGCCAATGCGATGCGGGATGTCATCAGCGCGCTGAAGGAAGGTGCCCAGCCGGATCTTGTGACCATAGATCTGCAGAGAGCCTGGCATGCGCTTAAGGAAATAACAGGAGAAACCGGGAGAGATGATCTGCTGGATGAGATATTCAGCCGCTTCTGTCTCGGCAAGTAATACTATGAACAGATATATTGATTCACATGCGCATATCTTTTCGGAGGAATACCGGGAAGACTTTGATGAGATGCTGGGAAGAGCTGCGGATGCCGGCGTGCACCGTATCATGATCGTTACGACAGAAGCTGAGGAAGCACGGCAGGCCCTGGCCTTTGCACAGAGGGATCCCTACCGTTTCCAGGTGGCATACGGAATCCATCCCGAAGATGTCCGCAAAGCAAGCGAAGAAAGACTGGCGGAGATGGAGGAGATCGTATCCCTGCCGGGAATCAGTGCAGTCGGTGAAATCGGTCTGGATTATCACTGGGAAAAGGATATGAAGGAAGAGCAGAAAGAACTCTTTGTGAGACAGATCGACATTGCCGTAAAGCTGAACAAACCGATCCTTGTGCATTCCCGTGATGCCATCCAGGATACATATGACATTATGAAAGCCCATCCTTCCCGGGGGCTTCTGCATTGCTTTCCGGGCAGTGCGGAAATGGGTCTGGAATTCACCAAACTGGGATACTATATTGCCCTGGGCGGAGCAACCACATTCAAGAATGCCAGACATGCCCTTGAAGTATGCGCAGCCATTGACCCGCAGTATCTGCTGAGTGAAACGGACTGCCCGTACATGGCACCGGTGCCGAAGCGCGGCAAACGCAATGAACCGTCCTATATTCCGTATATCGTTGAGGTGCTGGCAAAGACCCGGCAGATCAGCACGGATGAAATGGCAGCGGTTATCGATGCCAATTACAGCAGATTCCTCGGAGAAACGGAATGAAGCAGATCAGGGAAGTGATCGTTGTCGAAGGCAAAAACGATACCGCCAGGCTGCGCCGTTGGTTTGACTGCGAAACGATTGAAACCGGCGGTCTGAGCCTGAATGAAGAAACCCTGGATCTGATCCGTACGGTGCAGGAAAGACGCGGTGTGATCATATTCACCGATCCCGATTCACCCGGCAACCGCATCAGAGACCGTATAAACAAAGCAGTGCCCGGCTGTAAGAACGCCTTTGCCGAGAAGAAAAGAGCGCGTACGGAAAAGAAGGTCGGGGTGGAGCATGCCGGGAAGGAAATGCTCGAAGAAGCATTGGCCAATCTGGTAACCTATACGGAGACTCCGCATGCATGCATCACGGCGCAGGATATGTTTGAGCTCGGTCTTTCCGGAGCGGACAACAGTGCGCAGCTGCGGACAAAACTCGGCGCGTATCTGCATATCGGTGATGCCAATGCCCGCACATTCCGGAGCCGTCTGAACTGTCTGGGCATTACACGTGAAGAACTGGAGAAAGCAATAGCATATGTCTAAACCCATCGCCTCACCATCCAGGACGAAAGAGATCCTGAATACATACGGACTGCATGCCAAGAAGGGATTCGGGCAGAATTTTCTTGTGGATGCCTCTGCAGCTGCCAAGATTGCTTCGCTGGCTGAAGCAGACGGCGCCGTAATTGAAATCGGTCCCGGCATCGGCAGTCTGACCGAACAGCTGGCAATGCGGGCGAAACAGGTCATGGCGTTTGAAATCGATGACAGTCTGATTCCGATGCTGCAGGATGTGCTGGCTCCCTATGAAAATGTGCGTATCGTGCATCAGGATATTCTGGAAGCGGACATTGATGCGGCGGCGGAAGAGCTGCTGGCGGCGGGATGTTCATCGATTGCGGTGATTGCCAATCTCCCGTATTACATAACAACACCGGTACTGTTCAGGCTGTTTGAGGCTTCGTATGCATTCCCGCTGATCAGTGTCATGGTGCAGAAGGAAGTAGCGGACAGGTTTGCGGCACCCGTGAACAGTCCGGATTACGGTGCGCTGAGTGTGGAGGCGCAGTATCTCTACAATGTGCGCAGGGTATTCAATGTGCCGCGGAACTGCTTCATGCCGGCTCCGAATGTGGACAGTGCCGTCGTATCCTTCGAGAAGAAGCAGGGTGATGAACCGCTGGCGGACCGCAATGATTTCTTTGCCTTCGTAAAGGGCTGTTTCAAACAGAGACGGAAGACGCTGTACAACAACCTGCGTGAATACACCGGTGATCCTGCGCTTGCGGCAGAGCTGCTCAAAGAAGCAGGTCTTGCGGAAGGCGTCCGTGCCCAGCAACTGGATACGGAAGCGTTTGTGCAGCTGTACCGGATTCTGAAGAAGGAGGTTTCGGAATGAAGGAACGTGCATATGCGAAGATCAACCTGTGTCTGGATGTCGTGCGCAGGCGTGAGGACGGCTATCACGAACTGAAGATGATCATGGTGCCGGTGGATTTCTACGATGTGCTGGAAATGGTGCCGGCGCAGGAAACAACGCTCAGCCTCAACCGGAACTATCTGCCGGTCAATGACAAGAATACGGTCATCAAGGCCATCCATGTCATGCAGGAATGCTTCGGTGTCACCGCGGAGTATGCCTGTACGCTGACCAAGCACATCCCCACCCAGGCAGGTCTTGCCGGGGGAAGTGCGGATGCTGCAGCTGCGATCCGGATGATTGCGGCTATGGAAGGTCTGAATGCATCACAGGAGGAACTGATTGCGGCAGCGAAGAAAGTAGGTGCGGACGTACCGTTCTGTCTGCTGAACAGGCCGGCACTGGTGGAAGGCATCGGCGAAAAGATCACACCTTTCGAATGTCATACGGACTTCAGCATTCTGCTGGTGAAACCGCGCAAGGGTGTATCCACGGCAGCAGCGTTCGGAGGCCTTGATTTCAGTACTATGGAACACCCTGATGCTGAGGAGATGCGCAGGGCTCTGATGGAAAATGATTACGATGGTATGATTGCGGCGCTGGGCAACAGTCTGGAGGAAGTCAGTCTGCGGCTTGTCAGTGAGATCCGTGAAATCAAGGAAGATCTGCTGGCCCTTGGCTTTGACGGAGCACTCATGTCCGGCAGCGGATCCACGGTCTTCGGCATTACCCGGAATCAGCGGCTGATGCAGAGAGCGGGCACCATCATGCGCAACCGCGGATGCTTTGTCCGTTCCGTGAAGATTTTGGACAGCGGCACGCAAAAAATATATTGATGGTGTGCTATACTGAACTCAGTTATCAAATATAAGAAAGGCGGTTTATTATGAGCGAAAACAATAACAGTCAGGCACAGGCTCAGGAAGAACCTGTTATCACACTGACGCTCACTCCCGATGAAGTAAAAGAAGAACAGTCACAGCAGCTGGAAGACCTCGAAAACAAGCAGGAAGCACCCAAGGAAAAGACGATTGAAGAAATGTACAGCGATGCGAAGCTGTCTGATGCAGAACGCAAAGTCGTCAATGATTTCTCCGAAAAGATCGATATCACGGAAGCAAATTCCGTTCTGAACTACGGTTCCGCTGCGCAGAAGAAGGTAACGGATTTCTCCGATGCCGCTCTGAAGAACGTCCGTACAAAGGATCTCGGTGAAGTCGGTGATCTGCTTACTGACCTTGTCAAGGAACTGCGCGGCAGCGAAGTCAACAAGGAAGAAAAGAAAGGTCTGTTCTCGGGACTGTTCAAGAAGGGAACCGATAAGATTGCGGATGTCAAGGCACGCTATGACAAGGCAGAAGCCAATGTCGATAAGATTTCCGCAGTGCTGGAAGATCATCAGATTCAGCTGCTGAAGGATATTGCCCTTCTGGATCAGCTGTATGAAAGAAACCAGGCAAATACAAAGGAACTCTCCATGTATATCATTGCCGGTAAGAAGAAGCTCAAGGAAGTCCGTACAACCCAGCTTCCCGAACTGATCAAAAAGGCACAGGACAGCGGACTGCCGGAAGATGCACAGGCTGCCAACGATCTCGCTCAGGCCTGCGACCGTTTTGAAAAGAAACTGTATGACCTGGAACTCACCCGTCAGGTATCCGTCCAGATGGGACCGCAGATCCGTCTGCTGCAGAACAACGATACACTGATGACCGAAAAGATCCAGAGCACCCTGGTCAATACAATTCCGCTGTGGAAGAACCAGATCGTTCTTGCCCTCGGTATTACACATTCCAAGGAAGCTATGGAAGCAGAAAGAGAAGTCACGAACATGACCAACGATCTGCTCAAGAAGAATGCGGAGACACTGCACCAGGCAACCATCGAAACCGCCAAGGAAGCAGAACGCGGCATCATCGATATCGAAACACTTACACATACCAACGAACAGCTGCTTGCGACGCTCAGCGAAGTCATCGATATTCAGAGAGACGGACACGAGAAGAGAATGCAGGCAGAAGCGGAACTGGCAAGAATCGAAGATCAGCTCAACAAGAAGCTGCTCGAAATCGATGCGGCCAGAGATGTTACCCAGAGAAACTGACAGATACGGAACAAGCCGGAGTAATCCGGCTTTTCTTTCGGGCATAATGAAAGGCGGAGTGATTCCGCCTTTACAGTGTGTTATTCGAAAATCTGTACGAATGCATTCGGATCCACATTGGCCTGGTTGTTGATCTTCAGCCTTGTGAGGGTCCAGTCGTCGGTTGCCGGTGTATAGCGGATCACAACATCCATGATCGGTGTGTTGTCAACCGCGTTGCCGTCCTTGTCGTGGCAGTCATTGAATGCCTGTACGAAGAAGTTGATATCATATGTGCCTTCCTCACCGGATTCATACACTTTATATGTGCCGGGGTCAAGGAAGAGCTGGTTGTTGGCAAACGTGTAATTCTTGTTTGTGGTCTCATAGCGTTCCTTCAGGGAGGCGCGCAGTTCTTCGCTGACATGGTCAAGGCTGTCAAGCGTGTTGTTGTTCATGGCATTCAGGTATGCATAGTATTCCGTCACAAAGTGGGTGGTGACGATTTCCAGATAGTTGTCCGGGGAATCGGTCTGTGTCACTTCAACAGGTGCGGATACTTCAGGCTCCGGTTCGGCTGTCGCTTCCGGTGTGGGTTCCGGTGTCGGTGCAGGGGTTGCGGTTGCCTTCGGTTCACGTGCCGTCACATGGGCAATGTCCGTGTGGGCAATTCTGTTGAAGAAATCGATGCCGCGGTTCAGCGCATTGGGCTTGAAGAAGTACAGCAGGATGCCGCAGAGGGCAATCGCAATGATGATGCCGAGCAGCACAAACGGCCATCTTCTCGGGCGGTCATATTCATCTTCATAGTCCTCTTCGTCAATATAATCGACCTTTGCACGTCTTGAAGGAGGAACGGTTCCCGTCGCCTGTACAACGCCGGTGCGGTCTGTATACGGATCGTCCGGTTCGGTATCACGGAATTCTGCCTTTTTACGCTCGGCACGTGTTTTGGGTGTGCTGACCTGTTCAATGGCTTCTTCACGGATGACCGGTTCCGGTGCAGGCACTGCCTGTTCCGTTTCGGTTACGACATGCTGTTCTTCGGTATTGGTGAATGCAGGGATCTCCCATGGCCATGGATCATCTTCGCCGGCAGGTGCTGCCGCTTTGGGGCTGCTGTCTGCACGGGGAATGTCCGTGACAACGGTAGGTCTTTCAATTTCGCTTTTCTTCGGTGCTGAAGGTGTGTCATCCCTGGTCAGAGCTTCCATTTCCTTCAGAATCGTTGTCATTGAAATAGTCTTGTCAACGGGAGTGATGCTTTCTTCCAGCATACTGTCAGCTGCGGCCAGAGCCTTTTCATCCGGTACGGTGAGAACTTTGGCGCCGCACTTATGGCAGAACAGCGATCCCTCTGCCAGCTGTGTTCCGCAGTTGGAACAGAATAATTTTTCGGCCATGATGACTTACCTCCATCTATCTGCGGTAGATATAAAACACGAATTTATTCACAAATAATTATACTAATTTTATCTGCTTTATGGAATGTCTGCCGTGGTTTCTTTTTATGTAATCCGGTGTGTGCAGCGTGTGCGGAATTCAGTAAAATAGTACTGTACTGAGACTTCCGGAAAGGACAATGCATATGAAATTAATGTTTGCGTCGGGAGTTTGACACTCAATCATAGTAAGCAATTTACGAATGTGGCTTCAATGCCGCATTTTTTGATGGAAATTTTGTCAAATATTTTGCATTTATATATAGTATTATATAGTATTATATGATATAATTTGTGAGGGTGCTCTTATGCGTGTTACTACTTCGAAATCCAAGAACTCTGAATCCTTCTATATCACTAAGTCTTTTATCGATTGCAATGGCAAAAGTACTTCCAAGATCATTCGTAAACTCGGCACGCTCTCCGAGCTTTCCGAAAAGCTCGATACCGATCGTGACGGTGTCATCAAATGGTGTAAAGAACAGGCACGCATCGAAACGGAAAAAGACAAAAAAC
>JAFUCL010000057.1 GCA_017459725.1 Solobacterium sp.
AATCTCTTGAATATCGCCATTGAAATGAAATCTTTTCACTCTGGCTGGCTTCATTTGGATGTTCGCTTTGAATGAATCTAAAAAGAGGCTGTTTTCCAGCCTCAGAATGTTTCACCATTCCTTAACTGTTACAGCCTCTTGTTTATGTATTACAGTGCTTTGCGGATGTTGGCGCATCTGCGGGGGTTGAGGATGGTGACGATTACCGTATCATCCAGACCTGCAGCGTTGATCTTATTACGGTCAAAGTGAAGCAGTTCACTTCCCTGCATGATGAATTCTTCAGCCGCAAATACAGTTTCGAAGCCCTCTCCGTTCAGAGTATCGGTTTCGGTGCCGATGCGGATCATAACCGCAAGGCCTTCGGTATTGGTCAGAATGACAGCGTTCTTCTTTGTGAAGAGAGCTGTGACTTCACCTTCAAACGGTGCGTAGACGGTTCCGTCTGCCGGTTTAACTGCCAGGGTCGGTCCGTACGGTTCACCTGCGTAATACGGATCACTGATTTCAGCTGCCGGAACGACGGTTCCCTTGACCGGCTGCAGGACATCACCCAGGTCGGTGGTGAATATGATGTTCTGCGGACAGTCGGTGTCATCAATATCATTCTCGGTGATATCAAAGCCGCTCTCACCAAGATACTGGATAACTGCCTTGGATCCGGGCAGTCCTTTTTTATCTGCTTCAATCAGCTTATGAATGTTTTCGTTGGCATACTTGGCAAGGTCGGAAGCCACGGTATGTTTGTCACGGTTCAGCAGGTCGCAGAGACCCTCAAGGGCATCCTTACTGCCGGCATCGGCACCTGCCAGATATGCATCAAACGCTCTGAATATACGCTCTGTATGCATGAAGTAGTCACCGAGCAGGACATATGCATGGCGAAGTCCTCTCTTTGCGGCAAGCTGCACATACCGGATATACCGGTCATCAGCGTCATCTCCGCCTTTGGCGAGTGTGATCTGTGCAAGCTTCAGAGCTGCTTCGGCATTGCCGCGGGCAGAGGAATGCTTGAAGTATGCTTCAGCTTTTCCGGTATCCTGCGGCACTCCCTCACCGCTGAAATACATAAGCCCCAACTGATATGCTTCGGCTGCGTCAAGTTCTGAGTTTTCCGTTCCGTTCAGAAAATATCCCGGTTCAGTCATGTCTATTATTCTCCCTCATTTGTTTCTATATTCCATTCTAACAGATTAATACGGTATGGGACGATGGATTATTTATACGGAATCCGGTATGAAAAATGACCGGGTTAACCGGTCATCTTCCACGGGAAATATTTAAGCAGGAGATTTTATTTGTCCCAGATGCGGTTGCGGTAGTAGCAGAAACGGGCATCGCCTTTTTCATACTGGCGGTCAAACATACCGTCTTTGCCGAGTTTTCTGCCGAAGCAGAAGGTCATTCTGCCTTCACTGTATTCCAGGAAGCGTCCCAGACCTGCGTCAATGAAGGCTTGCTTCATCTTGGCGAATTTCGGGCTTCTTCTGGAATATACAGGTTTGCCGTCTTTTTCGGTGACTGTCGCAATGCGGTCTTCATACGGCTTGTAGTATTCTTTGCCGCAGTCCGGATCAACGAACAGAATGTGTTCTGCCATCTCCAGATACTGATCGACATAGCGTGCTTCTGCCTGGCCGTTGCCTGCGCAGAGGAAATCATAGGCATCACGGAAGGAAGCCCATCTCTTCAGGTTGCGCCAGCTGTGTTCAACACTGACTCTGCTGTCGAAGAAATGATCGTTCAGTTCATCGCCGCAGAACAGGATACGGGATTTTCTGTCCAGGAAGGACAGGGAACCGGGGCAGTGCTCACCGATGGCATAGACTTCCAAAGGTCTTCCTTTCAGATTGAAGACATCGCCGTCATGCAGGAATACGACAGGATAATCATCCGGAACATCGATGTTGGCAAAGTCGCCCATCTTTCTGCATCTTCCTTCATAGCACCATTCACTCATATACACTGCATCAAACTGATAGTTGTTCAGGGTGTGGTCAAAGTGATTGTGTGTGTTCAGGATTCTGTAGAGAGGCTTTTCGGGGTAGAGGCTCTGGCAGAAGTCACGGATACTGCCGGCACCCATACCGCTGTCAATGCAGAGCAGCTCATCATCGCCTTCCAGCACATAGGTGTAGTCACCGTTGGAAAGAACAGATCATACACCATCCGCAAGCTTTGTTGCTTTGAAGTACGGTTCGCTTTCCGGCTGGATATTGCCTTCGAAATCTTCAATCAGATCAGTGAGGGATGAGAGATCGAGCGGTCCCATTCCCTTCTTCCATTTCAGTGTTCCCACGGCTGTCAGTCCTCCTTCTGGTCGTCAGTTACAGGGAAAATCATTGAGTCGTATTTTCTGGAGACAGGTCCGTCCCAGATTCTGTTTCTGTAGTAGGTGAAGCGGACGCCGTCCTTCTCATACTGGCGGTCGAACATCGCATCCGGTGTAATCTTTCTCAGCAGGCAGAAGCAGATCTTACCGTTGTTGGTGGCAAGGGCTTTCTGTCCGTCCGGTGTAGCTTCCAGAATCGGCTGCAGAGCATCCAGGTTCGGGCTTCTGCGTAGATGCACAGGCATACCGTCCTTTTCACTGATCGGGGATGTCTTGTCTGCATACGGCTTGTAGTATTCAACACCGCAGTCAGGATCCTCAAACAGGATATGTTCTGCCATTTCGAGATACTTCTCTACGAAGCATGCATCATGGACACCGTTGCCGGCTGCCAGCAGATCATAGGCATCGCGGAAGGAGTTCCATCTCTTCAGGTTGCGGTAGCTTCTTTCCACACTGATGCGGCTGTCGAAGAAGTTGCCGTTCAGTTCATCACCGCAGAACAGAATTCTGCTCTTTCTGTCCAGGAACTGCAGGGAACCCGGCGCATGCTCATCAATGGCATAGACTTCCAGGGGTCTGCCGGCAAGGTTGAAGACATCGCCGTCATGCAGGAATACAACCGGATAATCTCCCGGGAAACCGTTGGCTTCATGGGAAGGATCCAGACGGTGGCTGTAGGTTTGCGGTGCCATGTACGTGACATCGAAGAGATAGTTGCTCATGGTGTGGTCAACATGGAAATGTGTGTTGATGATGCGGTACAGGGGTTTTTCCGGGCACAGGCTCTGGCAGAATTCACGCAGATTGCCGACCCCGGAACCGCCGTCGATGCACAGCAGTTCATCGTCGCCTTCCAGTACATAGGTGTAGTCACCGTCACTCAGCACCTGCCAGACACCGTCTGCCAGTTTCTTTGCTTTGTAGTACGGTTCGGAACGAAGACGGATATCGCCTTCTTCATCCATCAGGTATTCGTTGGAATATGCAGGAACTTCGATTGCCTGCATACCCTGTTTCCATTTCAGTTCTCTCATGTTCTTTTCCTTATTTATCCCAGATACGGTTCACGTAATAGCAGAATTTGCAGTCAAACTTTTCAAGCTGGCGGTCGAAAGGTCCGTCCGGTCCAAGCTTTCTCATCAGGCAGAAGCATCCTCTGCCGTGGTTCAGTTCTACAGCTTTTCCATAGCCTGCCGCAATCAGCGGTTCTGCCAGGTCTTCCATATTCGGACCGCGGCGGGTAATCAGTCTCTTGCCGTCTTTTTCACGGGCGGAAGCGATATGATCCTCATACGGTTCATACCATTCAACACCTTCGTTCTCGTGTCCGCTGAGAATGTATTCGGCAGCCTGCAGATAACGGTCTACATATACTGCATCGGCGATGCCGTTGCCTGCGCACATGATGTCATAGGCATCACGGAGGGAAGCCCATCTCTTCAGGTTGCGGTAGCTGTGTTCAACACTGATGCGGCTGTCGAAGAAGTGGTCGTTCAGTTCATCACCGACGAAGAAGATGCGGTTCTTGCGGTCCAGGAACTGCAGGGAACCCTTGCAGTGTTCATCGATGTTGTATACCTCAAGAGGACGTCCCTTGAGGTTGATGACATCGCCGTCTTCCAGGAAAACTACGGGATAATCATCCGGTACGGTCAGCTTTTCCCAGTCCATGAACATCTTGGCACGGTCTTCATAGCAGTCTCTGTGCATGTAGACAACGTCGAACTGGTAATTGTTTACTGTGTGGTCGGCATGATTGTGGGTGTTGAAGAGACGGTATACTTTCTTGCCGGGAACCAGACTCTGCACGAAGCCGCGCAGGTCGCCGCAGCCGTTGCCGCTGTCGATGACGATTGCTTCATCATCACCGGCAATGACATACTGGAAGTCACCCTGTGAGAGAATCTGCCAGGTATCCGGCGCAATCTCAGTAGCCTTGAAGTACGGTTCATCCATCGGCTGTACGTTCCCGTCAAAGTCTTCGACGAGGATGTCGTGGAACATGGAGAAGTCCAACGGACCCATTCCCTTTTTCCATTTGAGTTCAGACATTATTCTTCTTTCTCCTTTTCCTGATTTTTAATATTCTCCAGCAGGACACGTGCTGACTTCACCATGAAGAAGATGCCTCCGCAAAGGAATACGGCAGCTGCCAGCAGATGGACCCAGCGCATGAATCCTTCAATCTGATCGTTCATCGCAAACATTTTGACGGAGTGATAGATCAGCCAGGCAGACACAATGGCATCCAGAACACGGTTGTTCAGAATGTCCTGCAGAATATTACGGTTTTCAGACTGCATTACAGTCCGCGTTCCTTTGCACACTTGATGGTATGCGCGAGGTTGGCTTCTCTGTCTTCCTCAAGCAGGAAACCCTGGGCTACACAGCGGTCATATTCTGCGTTGATCAGCTTTGTGTAGTTGTCGATATCGCCGTAGAGTTCCTTGAGGAATTCCGGGCTGAACGGATTGACCTTGCCGAAGGCACCGTTTACACGGCCGTCCTTGAGCGTGCAGGAGGAAGAGATGCGGGCAGTAGGATATACGACATACGGAATACGGATACCGCCGCGGCAGTTGCCCAGGGCGTCCGTCAGGTTTGTAGCGTAGGCAACACCGATTGCCTGTGAAGGTGTGAAGGATGTGGCTGTTTCAATCTTCGGAGCGTGCGGAGCAGGGATGCCGTCACGGACCCAGCTGTACAGGGCTTTCCAGGCTGCGCTGAAGACCGGTTCATACGGTGTATCCAGAGCTTCGCCGTCAATTCCGTAGTAGCCGTTGTAGATACCGAGACCTTCCAGCATCTTCAGGTCTGCTTCGCCGTAGTAGTCGACGAGATTGTATTTGGAATCATGACTGGAGCCGGCAATCTGCCATGTGCGGAACTTGAAGTCCGGTTCATCGAAGTCGCCGTACCAGTAGGAACCGCGGTTCTCACTCTCAGTGTTGACAGCCATGAAGGGTTGAGGTGTGCCGTTGATGGAGCTGGAAGGCTCTTTGCTGCCGAGACGGAACGGCTGGGCGTTGTTCAGAGGCGCAAGACCTGCGCTGCCGCCGCCGTTGTAGTAGCCGTCAAACAGATAGCCGTATTCAGGCAGGGTGACAAAGCATCTTGCGATACGGTTGACATAGCTGGTGGACTGGCTCCAGCCGGTGAGATACAGGTGGATCTTTCCGTATTCTCTGAGCGGGTTCATTTCGCAGTCGCACTTCAGCAGCTTGGCAAGGTCCATGACCATATCCCAGAACAGACCGAGTTCATACTGCGGCAGATAACGCATCCTTCCTGTTTTGACTTCTTCGGGAACTTCTCTTTCAGGCATCGGGTTGTCCCAGTTGATCGGTGCATAACGTTCCGGATCAAAGCCTTTCAGGGAATCGACGATGTGTCCCTTGGAGGAAATACCGACAAAGATATCGCCGTTTCTTGTGAAGAAAGGCCAGCTGTTGACCCACATACGGTCAATGTCGATATTGGCGGATGAGTTCAGGATCTCCAGGACAACGTTGCCGGAGAACCTGGAGACATCAGCCGGGCGTCTGATAATGACGCGGGTTGTATACGGAGCGTCTTCGCAGATCGGGAATACTTTGTGGGCAGCGTCTTCGTCATAGACGTTGGCTGTTCCGGTCTGGAAGTATTCATCTTCGATGTAGCCGATCTTATCAAAGCAGCACTTTTCAGCAGCTGCCGCAAACGGCTTGGATGTTTCGGTCGTGGGAATGTACTTCAGTTCGGTAATTCCATGCATGTGGTTTTTCCTCCGTTATTTAAGTCCGCGTTCAGCGGCGCAGTTGATTGTATGGGCGAGATTGGCTTCTCTGTCTTCTTCAAGCAGGAAACCCTGGGCGACACAGCGGTCATATTCTGCATCAACGAGCTTTGCGTAGTTTTCCAGACTGCCGTAGAGTTCCTTCAGGAATTCAGGGCTGTACGGATTGACCTTGCCGAAGGCACCGTTCAGGCGGCCGTCGGCTCTGGTGCTGGTGCGGGAAATGCGCGCTGTCGGATATACAACATACGGAATGCGGATACCGCCGCGGCAGTTGCCCAGAGCATCCTTCAGATTGTCCGCATAGGCAATACTGATGCCCGGTTTCGGTGTGAAGGAATAGGTGGTCTCAATCTTCGGAGCGTGCGGAGCGGGAATGCCTTTTCTGACCCAGTTGTACAGTGCTTTCCAGGCAGCGCTGAAGACCGGTTCATACGGTGTATCCAGTGCATCGCCGTCCACCCCGTAGTAGCCGTTGTAGATGCCGAGACCTTCCAGCATCTTCAGGTCTGCTTCGCCGTAGTAGTCGACGAGATTGTATTTGGAATCGTGGCTGGTGCCGGCAATCTGCCATGTGCGGAATTTGAAATCCGGTTCATCGAAGTCGCCGTACCAGAGCGCTCTGCAGTTTTCACTTTCGGTATTGACGGCCATGAAGGGCTGCGGTGTACCGAGGATATCGCTGTGAGGTTCGGTATTGCCCATATTGGAAGGATGAGCGTTGTTGATGGGAGCGAGTCTGCCGATGCCGCTGCCGCCGCCGTTGTAGTAACCGTCAAACAGCGGTTCCTTTTCCAACGGTGCAAATGAGCGTACATACCTGCATACATAGCTGGTGGACTGGCTCCAGCCGGTGAGATACAGATGAATCTTTCCATATTCTCTGAGCGGGTTCATTTCGCAGCCGCACTTCAGCAGTTTTGCCAGATCCCGCAGCATATCCCAGAACAGACCCACTTCATACTGCGGCAGGAATTTGAAGACACCGTTCTTTACTTCATCCGGGATTTCTCTGTCAGGCATCGGATTGTTCCAGTTAATCGGTGCATAGCGTTCCGGATCGAATTGTTTCATGGAATCAACGACATGTCCTTTGGAGGAAATACCGACAAAGATATCACCGTTTCTGGTGAAGAAAGGCCAGCTGTTGACCCACATACGGTCAATGTCAATGTTTGCGGAAGCGTTCAGGATTTCCAGGACAACGTTGCCGGAGAACTTCGTGACATCTGCCGGACGTCTGATAATGACGCGGGTTGTATACGGTGCGCTTTCGAAGATGGGGAAGACGGAATGGTCTTCCTTTTCTTCATATACATCCGCGGTGCCGGTCTGGAAGTATTCGTCTTCGATATAGCCGATCTTGTCAAAGCAGCACTTCTCAGCAGCTGCCGCAAACGGTTTGGATGTTTCGGTTGTGGGAATGAATTTGAACTCTGTAATTGCGTGCATGGCTGCTCTCCCTATTATTCAAGTCCGCGGGCAGCAGCGTGAGCTGTGAGTCTGCGGAGGTATTCTTCACGGTCTTCTTCAAGCAGGAAGCCTTCACTGACGGTACGTGTATATGCTTCATCAGCGAGCTTTCTGTAGTTTTCAAGAGAACCGTAGAGTTCCTTCAGGAAGGCAGCAGAGAACGGAATCTCTTTGCCGAAGGCGCCGTTGATGGTGCCGTCCTTATATGTGCAGTAGTAGCAGATGCGGGATGTCGGTACGTCAACAGCAGGTGTACGGATACCGCCGCGGGTATTGCCGAAGGCATCGCCTACATGTCTGATATGCATGATCATGCCGCCGATACCCGGAATATCCTCGGAAGTTCTTTCGGTGACGAAGCGGGGTGCGTGCGGAGCCGGTACGCCGTCTCTTGACCAGGCATAGAGAGCTTTCCAGGCAGCGCTGAAGACTGCTTCGTAGTATGTATCCAGCGGTTCGCCATCCACTCCGTAGTAAGCATTGTAGATACCGATGCTTTCGAGCATCTTCAGGTCAGCTTCGCCGTAGTATTCAACCAGGTTGTAGTTGGAGTCATGGCTGGTGCCGGCAATCTCCCAGGCGCGGAATTTGAAGTCGGGCTCATCGAAGTCACCGTAGAAGTTGGCCATGCGGCTGTCGCTTTCGGTATTGACAGCGATGAACGGCTTGGTTGCACCGAGGACACCGGATGTCATGCCGGTGAAGTCACCGAGTTCAAGGGACTGGGTGTTGTTGAGGGGTGCCATGCCTGCTCCGCCGCCGCCGTTCAGGAAGCCGTCATAGAGGTCTTCTCTGCCGGAACCTTTCTGCAGGAAGCAGCGGACCATTCTGTTTACATAGAAGGTTGACTGGCTCCAGCCGGTGAGATACAGGTGAATCTTTCCGTATTCTCTGAGCGGGTTCATTTCACAGTCGCACTTCAGCAGTTCGGAGAGATCAATCAGCATATCCCAGAACAGACCGAGTTCATACTGCGGCAGAACCGGCATCAGCTGTTTTCTGGCAGCTTCCGGAATTTCCGTATCGGGATCGGGGTTGTTCCAGTTGATCGGAGCATAACGCTCAGCGTCGAATGCCTTCATGGAATCAACAACATGACCTTTGGAGGAGATACCGACGTAGATATCACCGTTTCTGGTGAACAGAGGCCAGCTGTCAACCCACATACGGTCAATGTCAATGTTTGCGGAAGAGTTCAGGATTTCCAGAACAACATTGCCGGAGAACTTAGTAACATCGGCAGGGCGTCTGATAATGACACGGGTTGTGTAGGGAGCGTCCTTGACTCTGACGGACAGATTATGCGCGGCGTCTTCGTCATAGACGTTAGCCGTACCGGTCTGGAAATACTCATCTTCGATGTAACCGATCTTGTCAAAGCAGCACTTTTCAGCCGCGGCCGCAAAAGGCTTTGAGGTTTCGGTCGTAGGAATGAATTTGAATTCTGTGATCTTGCTCATGATTTTCTCCTTTGCTTTCTGCAGATCCGGACACCGGCATAAAAATAAGGAAAGTGGTTATGCCGGAAATCAATACAATAAACGGAACGAGATAAATAAGCGAATTTTAGATAACTAAATTTACTAAATACTTTACAAGAAAAAGAATATCACTCATGATAGTATTCGTCAAACAGAAGTGAGAAAAACGCTAAAAATATCAGAAAAGTCCGGCAAAAAAGCATGTTTATGGTATAAACCGAACTAAAACGATAACTAAAATTTAGAACATTTATCATTTGCAAGGGAGGATAATAATGAAAATCAGTAAAGATCAGCTCGAAAACAGAAGTCTTCTCAGTAACGCCCTGATGTGGAACCAGCAGCTTTGGGGCAGGTCATCCAACGGTACGGTATTTGAACCCGCCGACATTCCGCCGGCAATCGAAGTGCAGGAAGACGGTTCGGTGCTGTGCAGATTCTTTGCGCCGGATGCAGAAACCGTATCCGTAGGTTTCATCCTCGGTGAACAGGTTCCGCTGACCAAGGATGACAAGGGTATCTGGTCCGGCACGCTGTCATTTGATTTCCCGGGTCTGAAGGTCATTGTGTGGAAGGTCAACGGCGTTGAGGTTATGAATCCGTATGCGCCGATCGGCTATGGCTACGGCAGACCGATGAACTATGTGGATATTCCGTGTCCAGAGCAGGACTACCTCATGATCAAGGACGTACCGCACGGCAGTGTTGTACGTGACTGGTATAAATCGGAAACAACAGGCGAGTGGGAAAGCTGTCTGGTATACCTGCCGCCGAAGTACTTTGAGGAAACAGAGAAGCGGTATCCGGTTCTGTATCTGCAGCACGGCGGATCACAGAATGAGAACGGCTGGGTCTATGAGGCAAAGACAAATTTCATCATGGATAATCTGCTCGCTGAAGGAAAAGCAGAGGAATGCATCATTGTTATGAACAACGGCATGGTGCAGATCAAACAGGAAGACGGCAGCTGGCAGGTGGATGTCAACAAGCTGGAAGATCTTCTTATTAAAGACTGTGTTCCGTTCATTGACGGCAAGTACCGGACAAAGGCAGATGCCTGGGACAGAGCATATGCAGGTCTTTCACAGGGATCTCTCCAGGGTGCCGTAATCTTTACGGATCATCAGGATGTCTTCGCTTCCGCCGGTCTCTTTACGGGCTTCCCTATGAAGCAGTATCCGGAAGGACCGCGTCTGAAGTTTGAGCTTCCGAACAAAGCAGTCTTCAATGATCCGGAGACATTCAATAAAAAGAGCAGACTGTTCTATCTGGCCGTAGGCGCCGATGAACCGTCTGTAAAGATCGTCAGGGATACTTCGAAGATGCTGAGCGACATGGGCATCAAAAATGAATATATGGACTTCCCGGGAGGACATGAGTGGCATGTATGGCGTGCATGCCTGCATGACTTCCTGCAGAAGCTCTTCAGATAACAGGAGGAAAAGAACATGCTGAAAGGAATACCTGCGGTGCTGTCTCCGGAAATGCTTGAAGCATTGGCGGAGATGGGGCATGGCGACATGATCGTGATCGGCGACGCGTATTTTGCGGCAAAGACCATGGCCAAGACAAACAACAACCGGCTTGTCAGAGCAGACGGCATCAATGCATTCAGACTGGTGGATGCGATTCTGGAACTGATGCCGCTGGATAACTGGGGCGGTGATCCGGTTATTGCCATGGGCTTCCCTGATAAAAAGAGCGGCGAGATCGTCGGTACGGAAACCACGGCGAAGTTTGCGGAAGTCATTGCCAAGCATGATAAAGAGGCTGCCGGAAAGATGAGATATGTGGACCGCTTTGCATTCTATGATCTGTCAAAGACAGCGTTCTGCACGGTGGCGACGGGTGACGGCAAGACCAACGGCTGCATCATCCTGACGAAAGGAGTGTTCTGATTATGTTAAGAGGAATACCGTTTGAGATCTCACCGCAGCTTCTCCGTATTCTTGCGGAGATGGGACACGGTGACAGAATCTGCTTCGGTGATGAATACTTCCCGGCCAACAGTATGGCTGAAAAAGGAAGGGTTGTGCGCGCTGACGGTATCGACGTTGTGACAATGGTGGACGCAGTCATGAAGTTGCTGCCGCTTGATCACTGGACAGACTGTGCAGTGACATTCATGGGACGTCCGGATGAGACCGGAAAACTGGTTTCTTCCCCGGTTACAGAAAAAATGACCGAAACAATCGCCAAGTACGATCCTGAAGCAGCAGCTTCCGCACAGTACATTGAACGGTTTGCTTTCTACGATATGGCGCGTACGTCATATGTTGTGGTGCATACCGGCGAAACAGAGAACTACGGCTGCATCATCCTGCAGAAGGGTGTCAAATAAGGAGGGAAAACAATGGAATTTATCTGCACATCCACGGAGCCTGCGGTACAGACAAAAGCAGGTAAGGTTCACGGTTACAGGATTGACGGTATTTACACATTCAAGGGAATCCCGTACGCAACAGCGAAGAGATTCCACATGCCCGAGCCCATTCAGCCCTGGGAAGGTCTTCTGGACACAATCGCTTACGGTGATACCGCTCCGTACATGGAGAAGAAAGCAAACGGATTCAATGATATCCGTATTGCGCACCGTTACTGGCCGCAGGATGAAAGATGCCAGTACGTCAACGTATGGACGGATACACTGGACAATACAGCCAAGAAACCGGTTATGGTATGGATCCACGGCGGCGGCTTCGATACAGGTTCTTCTGTAGAGCTGGTCTGCTATGAAGGCGCAAACGCAGCCAAGTACGGTGACATCGTTCTGGTATCCCTGAACCACCGTCTGAATATTGCGGGATATCTGGATCTTTCCGCATACGGTGAAGAATACAAAAACTCCGGCAATGCAGGCATGGCAGACATTGTCATGGCGCTGGAATGGGTAAGAGACAATATTGCAAACTTCGGCGGCGATCCGGACAACGTAACGATCTTCGGTCAGTCCGGAGGCGGCGGCAAAGTGCATACACTGCTGCAGATGCCGGCAGCTGACGGTCTGTTCCACAAAGCGATTATCGAAAGCGGCATTCTTTACGGCGGACCTGAAGTAACCAAGGAAACGGCACTGAAGAAAGCCGAACTGCTGGTTAAGCAGCTCGGTCTTACCAAAGAGACAATCAGAACAATCGAAGAACTGCCGTACAGCACGATTGTTGATGCATATACGGCAATCCGTCCGCAGCTGAAGGAACTCGGCATTGCGCCGTCCTTCGCACCGGTTCCGGGTGATTACTATGCAGGCCAGGGACACAAGCACGGCTTCACCGCCCATGCATGCACGGTACCGGTCATGATCGGTTCAACCCTCGGTGAATTCCCGAATCCGGCATTCCCGAAGCATAAGTATGAAAGAAGCGAAGAAGAATGCATCGCCCTCGTACGTGAGAAATTCGGTGAGCATACCGATGAAGCAGTCCGGGAATTCAAAGCTGCATATCCCGAGAAGAGCGTGCTGGATCTGCTGCTGACGGATGTGCGCTTCCGCAAGGGAACCATCGAATTCCTCGACAAGCGCGCTGAGCAGGCATCCGCTCCGACATACAGTTATGTGTTCTCGTATGATTTCCCGTACAACGACGGCGAACCGGCATGGCACTGTGCGGAACTGCCGTATGTATTCCATAATATCGATCTGGTTGCGGTCTGCCACAATGCGGACGGCGAAAGACTGCAGAATGAATTCTTCGGAGCCTGGACAGCCTTCGCGCAAACCGGAGATCCCAACAATGCAGCACTGCCGCACTGGGATGCATATACAAAAGGCAACGAAGCAACCATGCTCTTTGACGCACCGTCCGTACAGAAGGTTGATTATGACCGGAAGCTGATGGATGTTGTCTGGGAAGTCAATTCAAAACAGTCCTTCTTCAAATAACAGCGGAACGGGGTATACACGGGACAATATAAATTTAGTAATAATCCCGTGTTCCCCGTTAATGATTGAGGGCTTTTTGTAAAAAAAGCGCTGTAAATAGCCGCAAATATAAGCTTTAGCAAAATTTAGCAACTAAATTTAACTAAATATATTGAAATCGAATCTAAACCGTGCAAATATGTAAGCGGTAACACAGAGGAAGGATTAAGACAATGGACAAAAAACAATTGAAAGCCAAGGCCAATGAGCTTCGGTGTGATGCTCTTGAAGCAATCTACCGTGCGCAGACTGGTCATATCGGCGGAGACTTCAGCGTCATTGATATCCTTACATGCCTGTACAACGGTGTAATGAATGTCAGCCCTGAACAAGTTGATGATCCGGACAGAGACAGATTTGTTCTCAGTAAAGGTCATTCGGTTGAAGCGTTCTATGCAGTGCTGGCTGACAGAGGGTTCTTCCCGATGGAGGAATACATCAACACGTTCTCACAGTGCGGAAGCAAATTCATCGGACATCCGAACAATGAACTGCCGGGTATCGAAATGAATACGGGTTCTCTGGGACATGGTCTGCCGGTCGGCGTTGGAATGGCGCTGGCAGCGAAGCTGGACAAGAGAGATTACCGTGTATATGTCGTAATTGGTGACGGCGAGCTGGCCGAAGGTTCCAACTGGGAAGCATTCCAGTCCGCAGTGCATTACGGACTTGACAACCTGATCGCCATCGTTGACAGAAACGGTCTGCAGATCAGCGGTTCCACCGAAGATGTCATGGCATCCGGTGATGTAGCAGCTAAGCTGAGAGTGTTCGGCTGGGATGCAATCGATGTTGAAGACGGCAACGATATGGGTCAGCTGCTGGAAGCCTTCGAACACTGCAAGGAAAGAAACGGCAAGCCGCATGCGATCATCGCACACACAGTCAAGGGTTCCGGTGTTTCCTTCATTGAAAACAAGGCATCCTGGCACCATCACGTACCGAATGAAGAGCAGTATCATGCAGCTCTTAAAGAACTGAAAGGACAGGTGGAATGATATGGGAACAGCTTGTAAGCAGATCATTGCGGATGTTCTGACAGAGACAGCTCCGAAGGATAAAGATCTCGTTGTTCTGTGCAGCGACTCAAGAGGTTCCGGCAACATGGCACCGTTCTATGAGAAGTTCCCGGAACAGGCAATCGAAGTAGGTATTGCCGAGCAGGATCTGGTAGGAATCAGTGCAGGTCTCGCATCCTGCGGAAAACATCCCTACGCAATCTCACCGGCATCATTCCTTTCCACAAGAAGCATTGAACAGATCAAGGTTGATGTCTGCTACTCCAAGACAAATGTCAAGCTGATCGGTATCAGCGGCGGCGTCAGCTACGGCGCCCTCGGCATGAGCCATCATGCCTGCCAGGATATCGCCATGGTAAGCGCCATCCCGAATATCCGCGTATATATCCCGAGTGATCAGTATCTGACAAGATTCATGATGGAAGAACTGGTCAAGGATAACGAAGCCGCATATGTCCGCGTTTCCAGAAACGCAACCGAAGATGTCTACACACCGGAAACAAAGTTTGAATTCAACAAGGCTGTTACGGTGAAGGAAGGCACAGACGTTACGATCATCGCTGTCGGTGAGTTTGTCTCCCGGGCGAAGAAAGCAGCGGAACTGCTGGCTGAAAAAGGCATCAGCTGCAGAGTTCTCGATATGTACTGCGTCAAGCCGATTGACAAAGAAGCAGTCATCAAGGCAGCAGAAGAAACAAAGCACATTGTCACGGTTGAAGAACACAGCATCATCGGCGGTCTGGGTTCCATGGTCAGCACAATTACAGCTGAAAACGCACCGTGCAAAGTCAAAGTACTCGGTCTTCCCGATGCAGAACTGATCTGCGGTACTCAGGAAGAAATCTTCGATCATGAAGGCCTGACACCGGAAGGCATCGCCTCCGCTGCCGAGTCTCTGCTCTAACAAAAATGGATAAAACTCAGCAGAAGCTGGGGGAAAGAAAAAAGGAGAACAACATGAAAAAGTTACTCAAATCACTTCTTGCGTTCGGAATGGCAGCTTCACTGGTAGCTTGCGGCGGCGGCAGCAGCGCTTCCACAGGTTCCTCTTCCGGAACAGCATCCACAGGCGGCGAAGCAGCCGCATCCACATCCGGTGCCAAGGTTGGCGACGAAGGCAAGATCGCAGTCGTCAGAAACATGCAGGCTTCCGACCACACAACACAGTTCTTCAACGGATGCATCGCTGAAGGAAACGCTCTGGGTTACACAGTCGATACATATGTATCCGACGGTGACGACGCCAAGATGCAGGACCTTCTCGACCAGGTTATCAACAAGGATTACAACATTATCGTAATCAGCCACGCTAACGAAGGTTACCAGGCAGAATACGTTAAGAAGGCACTCGATGCCGGTAAGTATGTTGTCTGCTTCGACTGCAACGGTGAGCACGTTCCGGGTGTTACATACACATCCCAGGGCGACATCACAATGACAACAAAGACTCTTGAAGCTATCACAGCGAAGCTGAAGGAATGCGGCGGAACAGAACCGTATCCTCTCTGCGAATACAACACACTCGGTCTGATCATCCCGTTCGATCTCCGTGGCGAAGAAAACCAGAGATGGGCTGACGAAGGCAAGATCGATCTCCGTCTGTGCGCAGCTGACTTCAACGATGCTTACAACTCCATTTACAACCACGTAACAAAGATGCTGACAGACTATCCGGACCAGCCGGTAGGAATCTTCCTCTGCGCTTGCGCCGGTGCAGTAGTTACAGGTGCTCAGGATGCTATCGATGCAGCAGGCAGAAATGAAGATGCTTGGTTCGCAGGTATCGATATCTCCAACGAAGTTATCGAACTCATCCAGAGCCAGCAGAACTTCCTCGGTGTAGGCTGCTGCGACCCGTATGTAGTAGGCGTTATCGATGTCCGTATCGCAGTTCTGAACGCTCATGGCACAGAAACACCTGAAACATTCGCATGCGAGAACGTATTCGTAGGTAAGGACAACGTTACTTCCGAATCCAACATGCTCAACATGTCCATGCCTGGTTTCGGTGATTCCGATGACTTCAAGGAAGGCATTATTGAAGAACTCCGCGCTAAGTACGCTCAGTAATCACTAAGTTTCAAAAACAGTTTCAGAATCAGAATTAACAACTGATCATTCATAAGAGCCGTGACTCCTAGGTGGTCTGCATGCATTCATACCGACCCCTGCAGCCACGGCTCTTCTATTCACAAAGAAAGAATGGTGTGTGATGGAAAAGCATATTATTGAAATGAAAAACATCGGTGTAGAATTCCCTGGCGTTAAAGCCCTGAAAGGCGTCGATCTCACCATCGAAAGCCAGAAGGTTACAGCGCTGATCGGTGCAAACGGTGCCGGAAAGTCCACACTGATGAAAGTATTGTCCGGTGTTTACAACCACTACACCGGTGACATCACAGTTGACGGAGAACATGTAGAGATCAGAGAACCGAATACAGCAAAGCTGCTCGGTATCGAAACGGTATACCAGGAAGTTGATACAGTTCTGGAGCCGAACCTCTCCGTTGCTGAAAATATCATGGTTGACTATCTGGTCAACGGAATGGGCAAAAAACAGTTCCTCAGCTGGAACTATATCTACAAAACATCCCAGGGAATCCTGGACAAACTCGGACTTACCGATATTGACAACCGTCAGCTGGTAGGAACACTGCCGCTGGCCAAGAAGCAGATGGTCGTTATCGCACGTGCCGTTCTGCGGGACTGCCGGTTCCTGGTTCTTGATGAACCGACCGCAGCGCTGTCAGAAGCAGAAACACAGCATCTGTTTGAAATTGTCCGTGATCTGAAGAATAACAGAGGAGTCGGTGTCATCTTTATCTCACACAGACTGAACGAGCTGTTTGAGATCTGCGATACACTTACCGTTCTGCGAGACGGTAACCTGGTGCTTGCGGACCAACCGCTGACCAAGGAAACCACAATCAACGATATTGTTCAGTACATGCTCGGTGAAACATATGACACGGTTCTGGACAGAAGCGGCAGAACAATTGGAGATGTCATTCTTGAGGTAAACGGACTTTCCGAATTCAGCGGAAAGTGCACAGACTGCTCATTCTATGTACGCTCCGGTGAAATCATCGGTATCTCGGGCCTGGTCGGTGCCGGCAAGACAGAAATGCTGAAAACACTGTATGCGGCGCTTCCAATCGGTTCCGGAACAATCAAGGTGCATGGCAAGGAAATCACTCCCAAGATTCCTGCAGATGCGGTTAAAGCCGGTATCTGCATGATTCCTGAGGAAAGACGTAAGGAAGGTCTGGAGCTCACAATGAGTGTTTCGGACAACCTGTCCATGGCAACTCTGAACCGCTATTCCGCAAATGCCATGGCAGTTCTTGACAAGAAGAAGGAACGTGTCGATGCGCGGGATAAAGTGGAGCAGCTGCATATCGCTACACCAAGCATTGATCAGCAGGTTATGTTCCTTTCCGGCGGTAACCAGCAGAAAGTGGTTATCGGTAAATGGATCGGTTCTGATGCGGATATCTTTATCTTCGATGAACCGACACAGGGTATTGACGTCGGCGCCAAGCAGGAAGTTTATAAGCTCTGCATTGACATCGCACGGCAGGGAAAGGCAGTTATCTACTGCACCAGTGAAACTTCGGAAATACTTGCTCTGACAGACCGTACATACGTTATGTACGATGGAAAGATTCAGAAAGAATTCAATACTGCAGAAACGAATGAACAGGAGATTCTGTTCTATTCAACGGGAGGAACCAACTGATGGAAAAGAAGAGAAAAATGACAGTTCAGAGATTCTTGGGCGAGTGGGGCCCGGTTGTATTGATCCCGCTGCTCTTTGTAATCTTCTCAATTATTGACCCGGTCAGCTACTTAAGCGCCAACAACGTCCTTAACATCCTGCGTGCTACCTGTATCTATCTGGTAGTCGGTATGGGTTCAACATTCGCATTCTCCTGCGGCGTGTTCGATCTGTCCGTAGGCTCAGCAGTTACCATCGGCGGTATGCTTGCCATTTCCCTCCAGGCATGGTTCGGAATCCCGATGCTGCTGTCGATTCTGCTGGTCGTCTGCGCAGGTGCGCTGATCGGCTGCATCAACTCGCTGCTTGTTCTGAAGTTCAAGATCAACGGTATGCTTGCTACACTGTCCATGCAGTTCATCCTGAACGGTGTTGCCCTGACATATTCCGCAGGTCAGGTCGTTACAGCCACAAAGGTTAACCGTCCTGATCAGGTGCTGCTCGGCAAAGTATCCGATACATTCTGGGCTCTCGGTAAAGCTCCCTGGATTATCATCTTTGCATTCGTATGCGTAGCAATCGTCTTTGTATTCCAGAACTTCATCAAGCATGGCCGTTACCTGTACATGGTTGGTGAAAACGCTGAAGCCGCAAGACTTTCCGGTATCAACGTCAACGCATACAGAACCTTCGCATTCATCATGACCGGTGTATTCGCCTGCCTCGGCGGTATGATCATGGCTGCCAGAAACGGTTCAGTCGGTACTAATGCCGGTGGTTCCTACCTCATGCCTGCAATCGCTGCCGTTAACATCGGCCGTACGGTTGCCGGTATCAATAAACCGAATGCTCTCGGTACATTCGTCGGTGTCCTGCTGTGGGTTATCCTCGACAACGGTCTGATCATGGTCGGTGTTCCGTACTACATGGTCGATATCGCCAAGGGTATCGTTCTGCTGCTCTGCATGATGGTCACATCATACACACCTACCGGCAGAAAACTGTTCAGCAAATCAAAGAAAGCATAATTAAATACTGACGGGGCATCCTATCAGAAGAATGCCCCTGTTTAAAAGAAAGAGGAATAAAGAAATGGCAAAACAGACATTTGGTGTAATCGTATCCACCAGAAGTTTCTTCCCGTCCAGTCTTGTAAAAGGCGCAAGGGAAGGAATCGTCAAAGTACTCGAAAAGCTTGGACATGACTATGTCATGGTAGGCGAGAATGATACAGAATACGGCGCAGTCCTCACTTATGATGAAGCGAAGACATGTGCAGATCTTTTCAGGAAACACGCGGATGAGATTTCCGGTATCATCGTTGTTCTGCCGAACTTCGGTGAAGAACTCGGTATCGCTGAAGCAATCTCACTGTCCAAACTGAATGTTCCGATTCTGATCCAGGCATGCGATGATGACTTCGATCAGATGGATCTGGCACACAGAAGAGATGCTTTCTGCGGAAAGATCTCCCTCTGCAACAACCTGTATCAGAGAAACATTCCGTTCACACTGACAAAGACGCATACATGCAGACTTGACAGTGCTGACTTCGAGGAAGATGTAAAGAAGTTTGCGGCAGTATGCAACGTTGTCAAGGGAATCCGCACAGCACGTGTCGCTATGCTCGGTGCACGTCCGGTTGCTTTCAACACAGTCCGCTACTCTGAAAAGATTCTGCAGAAGTACGGTATTGCCATACAGACTGTGGACTTCAGTGAAGTTATCTTCAACGCTATGAACTACAGCGATGAAGAAAAGGTAGCTGCCAAAGTCAAGGAAATCCGTGAGTACGGTGAAGTTGCGCCGTTTATCACCGATGAACTGCTGACAAAGCAGGCCAAGCTCTGCCTTGCAATCGAAGAACAGGTTGAGAAGTATCAGTGCGATGCAAGCACAGTACAGTGCTGGGACAGCGTAGAAGAAAACTACGGTGTGGCTACATGTCTGGCAATGAGCATGATGGGTGACAAGGGCAAACCTTCCGCATGCGAAAGCGATGTTACAGGCGCAGTATCCATGCTGGCAGCATACCTGGCTGCCGATACAGCACCGGCTCTGATGGACTGGAACAACAACATCCGTGAGAACCGCAATGCATGTGTATGCCTGCACTGCTCCAACTTCCCGAAGAGCTTCTTCCAGAAGGACAACATTGAGATTGAATGCCTTGACGTTCTTGGCACAACCATCGGCAAGCCGAAGTGCTTCGGTGCCTGCAAGGGTCAGGTTGCCGGCGGCGATATGACCTTCTTCCGTGTTACGACAGATGACCAGAAGGGTGTCATGAGAGCATATGTCGGTGAAGGCAAGTTTGAAGACGAAGAAGTCAAGACACTGGGCGGTGTTGCCAACTGCTCAGTCGAAGGACTGCAGGATCTGCTGAAGTATATCTGCAAGAACGGCTTCGAGCACCATGTATGCTTCGTCCGCGGCCATGTCGCAGATATTCTCGAAGAAGCATTCACAACATATCTTGGTGTGGAAGTTTACCGCCACAACTAAGCATTCATACAGGCATCCCGGTCATCTGACCGGGATGTTTTGTATATGGACAGCACTTGGTTTGTCCACTATTTATTGAACAGATGAAAACAGTTGAATACGAATATATAGAGACCGCCAACAGAGCCGGTATAGAGAACTGCATTCTGAAGATTGTCCGGGAGAAGGGACACGAAACGGACACATCTTTTCATTGGCATCACGGAACCGAGATCAACTACATCATTTCCGGTGCGGCTGCACACCGCTGCAGTATGTCCGTCAGTCTTCGTAGAGGAAGGCAGAGACACCCTGGATGAATTTCAGAGGAGCGTTGAGCATGAGCTCATGCGTTCCTTTTTCTTCGGCTGTGACAGTCAGTCTGCGGCATCCCGGGATTACGGAGGCAATCCAGGCAGCGCACGGTTCCTGGGCAGCGTGGGAGATTTCACCGTTGACGAAGATGGTCGGGATGGTGATTCTTCTGATGACATCACGCCAGTCCTGATTGATATGGTCGCGGATCAGCTCAGCGAGGAATGCACGCTGGAAGACCGGTGCCGGTACGGCGTCCTTGACAGCGAGTGCGTTCTCGTCCTTGACATCCCAGTGACCGCGGGCGAACCTGGTGCGGAAGAGATCACCGAAGCCGTCGTTGTTTGCGCATTTGTTGCGGAAATCCCAGGAGTCCATACGGTTGCCGCCGTAGAGATCCATTTCTTCATCTGTATCCAGGGGATTGGAGCCCAGCATAGCCGGTTCATCGACCAGAATCAGTTTGTGGATACGGCCCTGTCCGAAGAGATCGATATAGCTCCAGCAGACGGTGCAGCCCATGGAATAACCGCAGAGATCGATCTGATCGACACCGAGGGATTCGATGAATTCCTGCAGGTCCTTGGAGAGTCTGGCAATACGCCAGCCGTGATCGGGAGCTTCGGAATAACCGTGTCCGCGCATGTCGAGGACATATACTCTGGAATTCTGTGCAAAGCCCGGCGCAACAAACATATAGTCACGGGAATCACCGCTCCAGCCCGGAACAAAGATCAGCGGTCTGCCTTCTCCCTTTACGAGGTAGTGGAGCTTTACATTATCGTTGGTTGTGAAATATCCGTCGGTGAATCCTTCATACAGCGGGTTGCGGGTAATTGATTCAGTCATTTTATATCTCCTCCTGTTTTTTACAGTTAAAGAATAGCAAAGAAAATAACCTGAAATGACACGCGGAGCAGCAGGAAATTAACGAAAATTATCCTTTTCCATGCAATATAAAAACAGTTGATTTTGCAGAGATAAGAGTTAGAGTTATGTAGGAATCCGGAGGGGTACACTATGTCAGAGCGCAGCCGCGGCATCATATATACTGCTTTGTCAGGTCTGCTGTTTGGTTTCGGACCTGTTCTTTATTCCTGGTCTGCACAGCTCGGCAATACACCGGCAACTGCGGTTTTCTTTCACGGTGCGGTGGTTGTGCCGGCAGCCTTCCTGTTCATGAAGATAAGAGGAACGGATATGTCCATTACCCGTAAACAGGCAGTGCTGCTGTTCTTTGCGGCCATCGTGCATCTGCTGACAAACCTGTTCCTGAATTCGAGTTACCGGTTCATCGGGGTGGGAATTGCCACTGCGATACACTTTCTGTATCCGATCGTGGTGGCTTTGATTCTGAAGATATATTACCGTGATGTGCTGACCAAGAGCCAGATTGCTGCGCTTGTCTGCGGACTGATTGGAATTTTGCTTTTCTCGAATGTGTCCGGTTCGGCAAATCTCATAGGTATCATGCCGGCAGCTGCTTCTTCGCTTGCTTACTCTCTGTATCTGATCTTTCTGGACAGAACGGAGCTGGTTGCCATGGATGCGATGAAGGCGCTGTTCTGGATGTGCGCTGTATATGTCGTGGTGATGTTTGTGTCTTCTCTGATAAAACCGGGACTGATCCGCTGGGACATGCCGCTGAAGGCATATGGTCTGACGGTGCTGTATTCATTGAACAACGGTCTGCTGGGAGCGCTGCTGATGAAGGTCGGCGTCAGTAAGATCGGCAGTAAACTGGGCAGTATATTATCTTTGCTGGAACCGGTCAGTTCCATGATATTCGGTATTATCCTGCTGTCGGAAAGCATCAGTTTCGCAAAGGGACTCGGTGCCGTGTTCATGATTGCGGCAATGTTGATGATGCTCAGATAGAAAAAAAACGAAGCGGATTGCTTCGTTTTAAGTTACTGTTTTGCCGGTCCGGTGGATTCGCGTATCACCAGATTGGTCAATACACTGATTTTGACACGTTCTTTGGCAGTGCCGGTAATGATGGCATGGAGGCGGTCAACCGCAAGTGCACCCATGCGCTCCTTCGGGACGTTGACGGTAGTCAGCTTCGGGGTAACGATTTCACTGAGGGAAATGTTGTCAAAGCCAATGACAGATATGTCTTCCGGGATTCTGTATCCTCTTGCCGTGAGAGTCTGGATACAGCTGATTGCCATCCAGTCTGTTGCGCAGATAAATCCTGTCGGCACTTCTTCTCCGGCCGCTGTTTTCTTATCCAGGAAAGCATTGATGAATTCGGAGTATTCAAAGGGTCCGCTGTGGGATCGGTGAATCTGAATAATATTCTTTTCAGATCCAGCAAGTTCAGGATGTACGGATACCGCATTGATATAACCGAGCCAGCGCTCCGAGAAATTCGAGAAGGCCGTACCGCCGCCGATATAAGCCAGGCTTGTATGTCCGAGGGACAGCAGATATTCAACAGCAAGCTGAATACCCTGGGCATTGGCAATGGTGATACTGTCAAGACCGTACATCTCGGCAGGTTTATCCAGTGTGACAAAAGGGATTTTCAGTGAACGCATGATATCCGCATCAACGGATTCACCGGCTGTTGCCAGCAGGATGATACCGCTGCAGTCGCGGTCAATCATTGCCTGGATCTTTTCTGCGGTCAGGGAAGCAAGTTCAACATATGTGATGTTCAGAGAATAGCTGAGCTGCTGTGCTTCATAGCTGATTCCCTGAATGACCTGATCCACAAAAAGATTGGGATCAGAAGTGCTGGAACCGTTGAAAGACGAACTGACAAACAGGTAAATATTTGTATTCTGGGATCCTGCTCTCTTTTTGTGCACATATCCCATCTGTTCTGCAGTCTCGAGGATCTTTTTCCTTGTTTCTTCGCTGATGCCCGGTCTGCCGTTGAGGGCAATGGATACAGCAGAAGGTGATATACCGAGTATTTCGGCGAGCTGTTTTGCTGAAATCATATACTTTATCTCCGGAGATAATTTACTATATTTCGGCGGTTAAATAAAGTAAACCGCAAACAGATAATGCATTATTGCCGCGGTCTGAACACAATAAAACACGATTTCTTTCATCCGGGTCTGCCAGTTGCATAATTTCGCATAGTATAATCCGCAAATAATATACCCTGCATATATATATTCACTATATAAAATAAATATAAGAAAGTCAGAAAGGGTGAGATGATGAACAGAGAATTGCTGAAACAGAAACCGTTTTATCTTGATGAAGCAAAAATCAATTGGGTCGAATCTACACTGAACACGATGAGTGAGGATGAGAAGATCGGCCAGCTGTTCTGCGCATGTGTCAGAGCCGGAACACTGGAGGAGCTTCAGGGTCTGCAGGAGATTACCCCATTCGGCGGTGTTATGTACAGACCGCTGCCTGCGGAAACCTGTGTTGAGCTGACCAATTATCTGAATAATCTGAAAGTGCCTGCATTGATTGCGGCCGATCTGGAGCATGGCGGAAATATCATTGAACCGAACGGCACCTTGTTCGGAGCGCAGCTTGCGGCAGCAGCGACAAGAGACACCGGCATGGCCGAGAAACTGGCAGCGGTCTGCGCGGAAGAAGGCAGAGCTGTCGGCATCAACTGGGCTTTTGCGCCGGATGCTGATCTTGATCTGAACTGGCGGAATCCGATTACAAACTGCCGGACATACGGTTCTGATCCTGAACTGACAGCGCAGATGATATCTGCATATGTAAAAAAAATGCAGTCATACGGTATGGCAGCTTCCTGCAAGCATTTCCCGGGTGACGGCGTAGATGAAAGAGATCATCACCTTGTGACCAATGTGAATTCACTCAGTACGGATGAGTGGGATGAAACATACGGCAAAGTATACAGAGTAGCAATCGATGCGGGAACAATGTCCATCATGGTTGCTCATATTGTGCAGCCTGCGTATATCCGTCACTTCAATCCGGATATTAAAGATGAAGACATGATGCCTGCGTCTCTTTCAAAGGAACTGATGGTGAATCTGCTCCGTGAAAAGCTCGGGTTTAATGGGTTGATTGTGACCGATGCGACAACGATGTCCGGTTTCACGATCCCGATGCCGAGAAATCTGTCTGTGCCTACAGCGATTGCCAACGGTGCGGATGTGTTCCTGTTCTCACGCAATATGGCGGAGGATGTCAGTTTCATGAAGGAAGGTGTGCGTTCCGGTCTGATTACACAGGAAAGACTTAATGATGCGGTTACGAGAATCCTTGCCATGAAGGCTGCGCTCGGTCTGGATAAGCCACAGAAAACTTATACTTTGGCAGAAGCGGAAACAAAGATCGGTACACCGGAACATCATGCCTGGGCAAAGGAATGTGCAGACAGAAGCATTACCCTGGTCAAGGAAGAAAAGGGTGTTCTTCCCTTTACACCCGAAAGATATCCGCGCATCATGTACTTCCCGCTGAAAGCTTCCTATAATCAGCCGGCACCCGGACATGAAGATGCATGTGATACATTCCTGAAGATGCTGGAGAAGGAAGGCTTTGAAGTCACGGTATTCAATGACAGCAAAGCTCTTGAAGGCAGACTTGCGCCGACCACTGATTTTGTCGGTAAATACGATGCAATGATCTATGCGGCGAATTATCCGATCAAGAGCGGTGAAACAGTCGTGCGTATTGAGTGGACCAATCCCCTTGGTTCCAACTGCCCGCATTTCCTGACCACGATTCCGAATATCTTTGTATCATTCGGCAATCCGTATCATCTTGTGGATGCACCGCGGATCAGAACATATATCAATGCATATGCCAACAACCAGGAGTCGCTGAATGCGGTCATGGATAAGCTGACCGGACGCTCATCATTCACAGGTGTAAGCCCAGTGGATTCCTTCTGCGGCAAGTGGGATACAAGACTGTAAGCTATAAACAAAATGTATACTGCTTTCCTGTTCCGGCAGACTGATCCGGTTTATACAGATGCTATAGTATGGCTGTAAAAAAGAGGAGGAGCAAGCAGATGAAAACATGGCTTATTACGGGATGTTCAGAAGGCGGTATCGGTGCAGGAATTGCAAAGAACGCACTGGAAAAAGGCTATAACGTAGTTGTTACAGCCAGGAATACCGAGAAGGTCAGATCAATTGTGGAAGCATATCCGCAGACATCTCTGGCCCTTGCCCTGGACGTTACGGATAAAGACAGTATTCAGGCAGCTGTAAATGCTGCGGTGGAGCACTTCGGACAGATTGACGTTCTGGTCAACAATGCAGGTTATGCATACCGGTCCTCTGTAGAAGAAGCGGAAGACAGCGGTGTGCGGCAGATGTTTGAAACAAATTTCTTTGGTGCAGTTGAGATGATCAAGGCTGTTCTCCCCGGCATAAGAGAACGGAAAAGCGGTGCGATTATCAACATTTCATCAATCGGTGCAGCCAGAACCGGGGCAGCATCAGGCTATTATGCAGCAACCAAAGCGGCGCTGGAACTGATGTCAGAAGGTCTGTATGCAGAGATGAAACCGCTTGGCATCAAAGTTATGATCGTTGAACCGGGAGCTTTCCGCACACATTTCTATGACAGTTCTCTGAAGGGTTCAAAGAATACACTCAAGGATTATGAAACGACAGCCTGGAAACGTTCTGTGGAGAATAATGTGAATCTTAAGCAGCAGCCGGGCAATCCTGACAAAGCAGGATTTGCACTGATTGAAGCAATCGAAAGTGATGAAACACCGCTTCGGCTTCTGCTCGGCACAGATGCACTGGCTGCAGTCAGAGGAGCATTAAAAGCAAGACTTGACGAAATGGACAAGTGGGAACAGGTATCCGTAAAAACAGATTACTGATTCAGGGAATCAAAAAGAGCCTGGAATGAATTCCGGGTTTCTTTTTTACAGACCAGATAGTAGGTAACCGAGGCTTCCGGATCCGCAATCCTTACTTTAATTCGGTTCTTTCCGGATGCCAGAAAACGGGCAGACAGATCTGTGACAAAGGATGGCAGAGTGGAAGCTTCAACAATCTGATTGAATGAAAAGCGGTCTTCCTGTATCAGGAAACGTGAAGCCGGCATTTTGGTTTTATGCAGGTTAGTCCAGAAACCGATGTTTGAGGATGCCAGTATGCTTTCACCGTTCATCTCCGCGAAGGTCAGTGTTTTCCTGTCCGCATACTTATGTCCTGCTGGCAGTGCAAACATCAGATGTTCCTGCCAGAACTGTACGCAATGATACTGTTCTGAATGCGGTTTGTCCCGTACAACAATCAACTGGTATGTATCCTGTTCCAGTCCGCTGTACAGATGTGTGCTGGAATCTATTTCGGTCTGGATGGAAATCTGAGGATACAGTTCGGCCAGCATGGGAGTGAGCTTCCAGGCCGGGGCCGGTGCACACATGCCGACGGAAATCATTTTATGTCTGCGGTCATAATCACGGATCAGTGTTTCAATACTGCCGGCTTCCTTGAGCAGCCGGTCGGCCAGTTCATAAAAGTACTGCCCGTTTTCATTCAGCGTCATCTTGTTCTTCGAACGTATGAACAGCTGTACACCGAGATCATCTTCAAGTTTCTTCATGTTGCGGCTGAGTGCAGGCTGTGAGAGATGCAGCTGATCAGCGGTTTCCGAAAGTGTTCCGTACTGCGCAAAACCGATAAACTGTTCAAGAATATAGAGGTCTATCATAGTGTCTCCTAACATGAATACAAGTGCCACCGGCAATTCCTGCAGGTATTCCGGAATATGCATAAAATAAAATACTGTTAACAAGCAATGAAGGGTTCTGTCATCGTGCTGCTATTACCGAAAAGTATAGCTTCCGTGAGATTGCAAATCAAGAAAGCCGGATGAACAAAGGGTTATCACCGGTATCGCAGGGATGTTTGGCTGAATATATATCCCGGAAAGAGAATGTCATATGAAAATGAAAGCAAAGTATATCATTGTTCTTGCGGCTTTGTGCGGTGCTACGGCTGCCGGAGTCGGTCTTACCACGAATATCGCCGGGTTGTTTTTTACACCTGTTGCGGAGGATTTCGGCATCGGCAGAGGAAGCGTCAGTGTGACCATGACGATATGCAATCTTGCTTTTGCGGCAGGCGGAATCCTTCTTGGCAGGATTATAAATGAAGATCGGTTCGGAAAGATCATGCGGACGGCGGTTGCAGTAACCGTATTGTCCACAGCACTGCTTGCGGTCTGTCCGAACGTATACATGATGTATGTACTCAATGCCGTCAGGGGTGTTTCCACCGGTCTGACAGGTGTTGTTATGACATCCATGGTGGTGAATAACTGGTTTCATTCAAACAACGGTACGATGACAAGCATTGTGATGGGATTCAGCGGTCTTGCAAGTGCTGTGTTTTCACCGCTCTTCTCCGCAATCATTGCTTCTGCCGGCTGGCGGCAGGCATACATTATTTCCGCTGTTCTGATGGCGGTTCTGTTTCTCCCGCTTCTGACTGCCCGCATAGGCTTTACTCCTGCAAGTGCAGGTGAGATACCGTTCGGAGAGAAAAGCGAGGAAACCGTATCCCCGGCGGAATCAAAGGATACCGTTAAACCGGGGCGGATTGTTGTCATTGCGGCTATGCTGTATGCGGCATCCGGCGGGTGTCTGACGGCAGTTGTTCAGCACTTCCCGGGTATTGCGGATTCATATGGTCTGGCAGGGGCTGTGGGAGCGGCGATGCTTTCCGCAAGCATGGTGGCAAACACGGGAGGCAAACTGCTGCTCGGTGTGCTGATTGACAGAATCGGTGTGAAAAAAGGTGTTCTGATGGTTCTTGCGGCAGTCACTGCCGGTGTACTGCTGCTGATGCTGACACGCGGCAGTATCACAATGATTGCCGGCGCGGCATTGATCGGTCTGGCATATTCTGTCGCTACGGTCGGTGTTGTGATGACTGTCAGGGAAACATTCGGCACGGCCAATTACGGTTCGGTTTATCCGATGTGTTCCATGTGCACAACCGTGGCTTATGCGGTCGGCGCAGCCCTGATCGGCTTTATCTATGACGCCGTAAAATCATATGCTGTAATATTCTGGCTCATGCTGGGATTTATCCTGCTTGGTCTGATCTGTCAGCTGTATATTCAGAATATTAATAAAAGAACAGCCTGAGCTGTCCGGTGATTCAGTAAAGCAAAGGGTTGTGAATATTGTGATACCAGAGAAATGCTGTAAGGATAAAGGCTGCCGGAATGAGCAGTTTCTGATATTTCCTGCAGAACGGTGAGATAACATCCCTGCCGTACAGGATTCTCAGGATAACCGCGCATATCATCACAGCTGCGAGTATGATGCCGAAGGGATGGTATGCCAGGCTGGTGCGTATATCTCCTTTGAACAGGTAATACACGGCTCTGGTGAGACCGCAGCCTGCACAGGGAATATGGAACAGAAAACGGAACGGACAGATATACCGTATATGCAGTATGGTAAAAACAAGCATGATCAGTATGCACACAAGTGCTGTAAGAAGGTCCGTATGTTTCATATACCGCAATTATATAAGAAGATGTTTCGTTGATTAAGAAGTCTTTTATGCATTGAAGCGATGTATACTAAAGGAAATGATACGGGGAGGACAGAGATTATGGATGATTTCCGGGTGAATACCTACATTGCGGCAAATGCAAAATACTTCAACACAAGTGCACTCGGTACAGTCAGAGATGTGCTTACCATGGTGCCGAATGATACCATTTATTTCCTTGAAGCGATTGATTACAAGGAGCCGGTAACGATGCTGCTGTTCTCGCTGTTTCTCGGTGAATTCGGAGTTGACAGATTCCTGCTCGGGGATGTCGGCTTAGGTATCCTGAAACTGTTCACGGCAGGCGGATGCGGTATCTGGACAATCATTGACTGGTTTACGGTACAGAACAGAACCAGATCAGCTAATTATGAGAAGTTCATGTCGGCTGTTTCCAACATCTCAATTGATATGCGGCAGACGGTTTATGCGGCAGATCCCACTCCGCACATGGACTACGAAGCAGAACAGCTGCAGCAGAAGAGAGAACAGTTCTTCAACCAGAACGGCAGAGGCTGATATGAGAAATAAGGGACCGCAAGGTCCCTTTCACATGGGCACGAGAAAAGCGGCAGGTTTGCCGCTTTGTCTGTTTATCGGATAAAGAGATGTCTGCGCTTGTCGAAGTAGATCTTGTTCAGCATCAGCATAATCACCGTTGCGATGACGGTTCCGACAATATCCATTGTTGTGTCACGGCTGAAGACTCCGGTTGTATATGCTTCGCACAGGTTGTAGAAGACATTCAGAACACCATACAGAATAAGGAGTGTGAGATACAGCTTGGGTCCTTTTCTTTCGTATCTGACAAGTGAGATTTCCGCTGCGATTGCCAGTACGGCAAGGCCAATCAGGCAGACACCGTAGACCTTCTCGATAACACCGCCCGGATCTGTAATGTACCGGTAGGCTGCCACAAGACTCATGAGAGCACCGAATATCAGTGCAAACCAGATCAGGAACTTATACCATTTCATACCAATCGGTTTGACAACGTATCCGGGAGGCACATACTGTGCATTGACATACGGATTGCCCGGCTGCTGTGCATAGGGATTCTGCACATACTGCTGCTGCGGAGGTGTATGCATCATCTGTACATCCTGCGGAGCAGCCTGTGTGTTCATCTGCGGTACCGGTTCTGCCTGCCGTGCCGATGCTTCCGGGACGGGCATCTCAGGCATGACGGGTGCTGCGGGAACAGGCTCCGGTGCTTCCTTTACGGGAATCTCCGGCATGACCGGTGCGACTACTACAGGTTCCGGTGCCGGCATTTCCTTCAGCTCTTCCGCGTAGTTCTGCAGTTTTGCGTTCAGATCAGCGGCAGCGTTTTCCAGAGATTCAATGGTTTCCGGAACTGTTTCATCCGTTGTTTCCTCAGGTGCAAACATCGGCGGTATTTCTGTATCAGGTTCGCTTATACGCTCATCTGCCTCGGAAAGAACATCTTCCGTAAGATCTCCGGGAATCGGCTTCGCAGGATTTTCCGGGACTGTTTCAGCCGGTGTTTCTTCAGGTGCAAACATCGGTGGTATTTCTGTATCGGGTTCACTTATACGCTTGTCTGTCTCGGAAAGAACATCCTCCGTAAGATCCGCAGGAATCGGTTCTGCAGGATTTTCCGGGACTGTTTCAGCCGGTGTTTCTTCAGGCGCAAACATCGGCGGCATTTCTGTGTCGGGTTCACTTACGCGCTTATCTGCATCGGAGAGAATATCCTCCGTAAGATCTGCGGGAATCGGATCCGCAGGGTCTTCAGGTTCCAGGGAAATTTCCGTTTCGGGTTCTTCCGGTTCCATCATCGGCATCGATCTGTACGGTGTGCCGATTGTCGGCAGCGGGTTGACCATTTCAGCACCGCAGTAAATGCAGTACTTGGAATTCATTTCATTCTTTGCGCCGCAGTTCGGACAGTAATCCCAGCCGGTCATCTGCTGAACCGGTGCGGTTTTCTCAACAGGCTTGTACTTTGCGCCGCAGTAAGGGCATTCCGCAGCGCCGTCTTCAATTTCATGACCACAATATTCACACTTCATACTCGGGATCTCCTCACGTTCATTTTATTATATTCATTGAACTGCTGTCATAAATATTTTAGCACTGCAGGGTAAGGAAACGTTATACAGGCATGAAAGATCTGTCTGATTTGGTATGATGGAAACAGAAACAGAGGTAAGAAAATGGACCGCAGAGAATTTGAAGAAAAACAGCTTGACAGCGAGTATCTGTACAAAGGCGCTGTAATCAATGTAAGGCGTGACAGAGCGCTGCTTCCGGACGGACAGGAAGCGATGCGGGAGGTTGTGGAACATCCCGGCGGTGTCGGCATTGCCCTGGAGGATGAGGACGGCACGTTCTTCCTTGTCGAGCAGTGGCGGTATGCACAGTCGGAGGTATTGCTGGAATTTCCGGCCGGCAAAAAGGAACCGGGAGAGGATCCGCTGACGACTGCCAAAAGAGAAATCATTGAAGAGACCGGATGGTCCGGAAAAGACTATGAATATCTCGGTGAACTGGTGCCGACCGGTGCCTACGACAGTGAGCGCATTGCCATGTATTATGCAAAGAAAGATGAATACCATGGTCAGCATCTCGACAAGGATGAGCATCTTAACCTGACTAAGATGACACTGGATGAACTGATTGCGGATATCGTGGCGGGAAAGATACCGGATGCCAAGACGGTGGCGATGGTATTCCTGCTGAAAGAGAGGAAAAAGGGATGAGAAAAGACAGAGCGGATAAAATACTGGCCGGGCTGGATGCGGATGAAATACTGATCTGTGATCCCGAATCCATCCGTTATCTGACCGGGAAACTGTTTCATCCGGGTGAGAGATTTCTGGGTCTGCTTCTGGGCAAAGATAAAGAACCGGTGCTGTTTCTGAATGCACTGTTTGAAGCAGGGGATATCGGTGTGCGTGTACATAAGTTTACGGATACCGATGATGTTGCGGAGATGCTGAAGAAGGAGATCAATCCGGATCATGTGCTTGCGGTGGACAAAATCATGCAGGCAAGGTTTCTGCTGCCGCTGATGGAAAGAGGAGCCGCAAAGGGATTCGTGAACGAATCACTGGCCGTGGACAAAACAAGGGCTGTAAAGGATGATGAGGAGATTGCATTGATGCGGAAATCCTCAGAGATCAATGACCTTGCCATGGCGGAATTCACGAAGCTGATCCACGAGGGTGTTACAGAGGAAGAGGTAGCTGCACAGACACTGGCCATCTATCAGTCTTTCGGAGCAGAGGCATTCTCGTTTACACCGATTGTGGCCTTCGGAGACAATGCGGCCGATCCGCATCATATGCCGGATGACACGGTGCTGCAGGACGGCGATATTGTGCTGTTTGATGTCGGCTGTAAATATCATGGCTACTGTTCGGATATGACCCGTACATTCTTCTGGAAGAAGGCACCTGATGCGGAAGCAGAGCGTGTGTACAATCTGGTCAGAACGGCAAATGAAGAAGCGGAAAAGATCTGCAGACCCGGCGCCCGGCTCTGTGACATCGATAAAAAAGCAAGGGATATCATTACGGAAGGCGGCTATGGTGAAGACTTCACGCACCGTCTGGGACACTTTATCGGTACGGAGGATCATGAGTACGGAGATGTATCTTCGGGCTTTGACTGGGAATGCGTACCGGGCAATATTTTCTCAATTGAACCGGGCATCTATCACCGCGGCATTGCCGGTGTGCGCATCGAGGATCTTGTGCTGATTACGGAAGACGGATGTGAAGTGCTCAATCATTACCCCAAGGATATTCAGATTCTTAAATAAACATGGCAGGAGGATAACACCATGGAATTCATCAGACTTGCAGAAGAGAGATTTTCGGTAAGGGACTATCAGGACAGACCGATTGAACAGGAAAAGATTGATCTGATTCTCAAAGCAGGACAGCTGGCACCGACGGCAGCCAACTTCCAGCCGCAGAGAATTTACATGATACGCAGTGCGGAAGGTCTTGCAAAGATCAGAGCCATCACCAGATGCGCATTCAACGCACCGGTGGTATTCATGTTCGCTTACGATGAAAACGTACAGTGGAGAAACCGGCTGGAGGAAGGCATCACATCCGGGCAGCAGGATGTCTCCATCGCAGCAGTGCATATGATGATGGAAGCCTGGGATCTCGGCATCGGTTCCTGCTGGGTGGATGCTTTCCCGAACAGTGAGACCGCAAAGGCATTCAATCTGCCGGAGAACGAGAAGGTCGTGATGCTGATGCCGATGGGATATCCTTCGGACAAAGCAGAACCTTCACCGAAGCATAAGGAAACCCAGCCGCTGGACGTGCTGGTAAAGGAACTGTGATGAAACTGACACTGACGGGAATAAAAGATATTCATGCATGGCAGGAGGCGGGTATCGCTCTGCCGGAATATGACATTGCCGCACTGCGCAAAAGAACAGCGGAAAAACCGGCCTGGGTTCATTTCGGAGCAGGCAATATCTTCCGTATCTTCATCGGCGGTATTGCCGATCAGCTGATCCGGGAAGGCAAACTGGATACCGGCATTGTCTGTACGGAGACATTTGATTTTGAGGTTGTGTCCGGTATTTACAACAGGTATGACAATCTGGCCTTAGCCGTAACTTTGTACGGTGACGGCAGTTCCGATAAACGCGTGATTGGTTCACTGAGTGAAAGCATTGCAGCGGTGCCGGGTGATGCCAAGGCAAGAGAACGTCTGCGGGAAGTCTTCACGGCGGAGAGTCTGCAGATGGTATCCTTCACGATTACGGAGAAGGGATATACACTGCGGGATGCGAGAGGTGAGCTGTTTCCGCATGTTAAAAAAGAAATGGAGAGCGGACCGGCCTGCACATACAGTGCACCGGGACTGATTGCGTCGCTGCTGAAGGAACGGTATGAAGCGGGAGAGCTTCCGCTGGCGCTGGTTTCAATGGACAATTTATCGCACAACGGTGAGAAGCTGCGCAGTGCTGTTCTGGAAGTTCTCGGGGAATGGGAGAAACGCGGATACATCACGGCTGATGTAATGCGCTATGTGCAGGATGAAAGCAAAGTAACGTTCCCCTGGACAATGATTGACAAGATCACGCCGCGTCCGAGCGAGGATGTGCAGCATATGCTTGAGAAGCTCGGTGTGGAGGACATGGATATTCTCATCACACAGAAACAGACATATATTGCACCGTTTGTGAATGCCGAGCATCCGCAGTATCTGGTGATCGAAGACCGCTTCCCCAACGGCCGTCCGCCGCTTGAGGATGCCGGTGTATATATGACGGACAGGGATACGGTGAATGCCTGTGAGCGCATGAAGGTCACCGTATGTCTGAATCCTCTGCATACAGCCCTTGCGCCGTACGGATGCGTGCTCGGATATACACGCTTCTCCGATGTCATGCGGGATGCGGAAATGCAGAAACTGGTTGAACTGGTCGGTCCGCAGGAAGGCATGGCGGTCGTAAAGGATCCCGGTATTCTTTCCCCGCAGGCATTCATAGAAGAATGCATACATGTACGTTTCCCGAATGAATATATTCCGGATACCCCGCAGCGTATTGTTGTGGATACATCACAGATGCTGGCCGTGCGGTTCGGTGAAACAATCAAGGAATATGTATCGCGTTACGGCAGTGCATCATGCCTGAAGGGTATTCCGCTGGCTATTGCAGGATGGCTGCGGTATCTGCTTGCGGTCACGGATGATGGTGCTGCATATGCGCTGTCTCCCGATCCAATGAATGCAGAGCTGCAGGAGAAACTGAAGGATATCGTCATCGGTAATCCGGACAGTCTGAAGGATCAGCTGCGTGACATCTTAAGCAACGAAGTAATCTTCGGGAGTAATCTCTATGACGCGGGAATCGGCGCAAAGATTGAGGAAATGTTCCGCGATGAAATCAGAGGATACGGCGCTGTGCGTGAAACCCTGAAAAAATATCTTGGATAACAGCATAATCTTTACGCTTTATCCCCAAAACATATGAACAATTTCCGTGCATTCTGCTAAAATTTTTCATGTACATCTACAGCAGAACCGCAGGAGGTTGCCAATGAAAAACAAATCATTTCAGATCAGTGATATAGCCTCATTCCGGATCCCAGGGGGAATGCTTTTCAGCCCCGACGGAAAGAGGCTTGCTTTTTTCGTTGAGACACCGGACAGAGAAAAGAACACGATTCATTTCAGCACCTGGCTGATGGATGATGAAGAAACAAAACAGATCACTTATTCCATTGATGCTGTGCCGGTTATGTGGCTCGGCAGTGACCGCCTGCTTCTCAAACGGGAAACAGGAGATGCACTTCCGCAGACGGCGCAGCTTTTTGTAATCAGCACGGACGGCGGTGAAGCAAAACCGTTCTGCACCCTTCCGTTTGTTCTGCAGTCAATGAAGCACCTGGACGGGAATTCGTATGTTGCCGCAGGTGTAATTGACCGCGATGATCCGGATGCCTATCTCGACAGCGATGATGAACGCATGCGGAAACAGAAAGCGCGTGAAACAGACAAAGATTATCTGGTCATTGATGAAATGCCGTATGCGGCAGACGGAACCGGTATTGTCAACGGTAAACGCACAGCGCTGTTCACGGTTGAATTTGAACCGGAGCTGAAGGTCAGAAGAATCACCGGACCCGATACAGTTGTCAGTGAATATGCAGTGTCAGATGGCAAAGTGCTGTATGTATGCCAGCACCGTGACACGCCGGCAAAGATTATATATACGACCGTGCACTGCTATGATGCATCCGCAAAGCGCACAAAGACGCTGTACGGTAAAAAGACACACCGCATCTCTGCGCCATGTATCCTGAACGGAAGCTTCTATGTACAGGCAACCGATATGAAGCGGTACGGTGTAAAGGAAACCCCGGATCTCTGCAGAATTGAAAACGGCAGACTGCAGCCGGTATTCCTCTTCGACAATGCGGCCGTAAATACAGTCAACGGTGATCTGCGGCCGAAGGGATGCGCAAGCTATGCGGTGAGCGGTTCGGATCTGTATATTCTTGTACCGGTGGATGATCACACCGAGATCCTGCGCCTTGACGCAGACATGCATGCAGAGAATCTGTACTGTGAAAGCGGCAATGTCTCATCCATTGCGGCATGCGGTGATACGGTTGCCATCATCACCCAGAACTGGGATACACCTCCGGAAATCCGTACGATGCACAAAGACGGCACAGGTCTTACGAAAAGAACATGCCTGTCTGCACCGGTAACGGACGGCAGAGTCTCCGCACCTTTGAAACGGGTGGATTATACAAGTAACGGCGTGGATCTGCACGGCTGGGTTGTGCTTCCGAAAGACTATAATCCGAAGAAGAAATATCCTGCCATTTTGGATATGCACGGCGGTCCGCGGGTAACCTACGGGGAAGTATTCTCGTTTGAAAAGCAGCTGTTCAGCGACCGCAGTTACTTTGTGTTCTATACAAATGTTCCCGGCAGTGATGCCAGAGGTGATGAATTTGCGGATATCCGCGGTAAGTTCGGCACTGTGGACTACGATGCATTTATGGCATTTACGGATGCGGTTCTGGCGGCCTTCCCTGCCATCGACAACAGTAAACTCTGTGTGATGGGACTGTCATACGGCGGCTATATGTCATCACGGATCATTACGAAGACAGACCGCTTCTGCTGTGCATCCGTACAGGCTCCTGTTGTCAACTGGATCACCATGGATTTCCTGAGTGATATCGGCAGCTGGTTCTCTCCGGATCAGACAGCAGCGGACGGACCGTTTGACTGGAAGAATTTGTGGGAGACTTCACCGCTGAAGTATGCGGAGAATGTAAAAACCCCGGCACTGGTTCTGCAGGGTGTGCAGGACTACCGTTGTCCGGTCTGGGAGGGCATGCAGTTCATGCAGGCACTGGCTGTACGGAATGTGGAGACAAGAATGGTTCTCTTCCGGAACGGCAGCCACAACATGCATTACACGGGTCTGCCCGGAGACAAGATCAGAAGACTGCAGGAGATACTCTCCTGGTTTGATAAACATACTGGAAAGGAAAAATGAATATGCCCAGCAGGAAACTGAAACCGATTGAGATTGAAGACCTTCTTACGTACTGTTATCCCTCTGACCTTGCTTACAGCCCGGATGGAAAAGCAATTGCCTTTACCCTGACACGCCCGGATGCGGACAAGAATGCATACAGCCGCAGCGTATGGGTGATCCGTGACGGTAAAAGCGAACAGCTGACCCACAGTCTGGATGCTTCGTTTGTACTGTGGAAAGACAATGATACGCTGATTGTGCGCAGAACAACCGCTGATACGGAAGCCGGCACAACGTCATTGTTTGCCCTGAAGCTCAGCGGCGGTGAAGCACAGCCGTGGCTTGATCTGCCGTTTGTTATGAGCGGTCTGAAGAAGATTGATGAAACAAGCTTTGCGGCAACCGGAAAGATTGATGCGAATGATCCCGATGCATATAAAGACAATGCCGAAACCCGTAAGCAGAAGGCAGAGGCGAAGCAGAAGGAAGCGGATTACCAGGTTGTGGATGAAATCCCGTACTGGCATAACGGCGCAGGTTTCACGAACAAGGAAAGAAACGCTCTGTTCCTGATCTCGCTGAAGAACGGTGTATCCGTCAAGCGGATCAGCGCTCCCTTCCAGAGTGTTTCCAATGTAACGGTTGACGGCAGTGATCTCTGGTGCACGGCGGAAACACATACACTGAAGGAAAGCCGGATGGTTGATGTGCTCCATGTGGACACAAAGACCGGTAAGAAGGATGTCGTATACGGAAAGAAGGATCATGCTTTCCGCGGTCTGTTTGTCCGGAACGGGGAACTGTTCGGACATGCCAGCGATATGAAGGAATACGGTATGAACCAGACTCCGGATATCTGCCGTATTACAAAGAATCATCTGGAGTTTGTGATGGATCCGCACCGTACACTGATGAACCACATTGCCGGCGATACCATGCTCGGCAGCGGTCTGCAGTCCAAGGTGCAGGGAAGTAATCTCTATACACTGGCCACCGATGTGGACAGAGTAAATATCTGGAAGTATGATGCGGACTTCAACAAGACCGTTCTGTTTGATCATCCGGGTGCTGTGTATTTCCTGGATGTATGCGGTGATAAGATTGCCTTCGCATATGAAGACGCAGCGGCACCGACCGAGATTTACGAAATGAACGCAGACGGCAGTGACGTGAAGAAACTGACAGACCTCAACGGCAAAGCCGTGGAAGGAAAGTATGTGGCACTTCCGCATAAGCTTGCCTTTACATCGGAAGGTCTGGATCTGGAGGGATGGGTACTCCTGCCGAAGGATTACAACCCGAAGAAGAAGTATCCGGCTGTGCTGGATATCCATGGCGGACCGCGCTCCATCTACGGTGAAATCTTCTTCCATGAAATGCAGGTATGGGCTTCAAAGGGATACTTCGTATTCTTTGCCAATATTGCCGGCAGTGACGGCAGGGATGATGCCTTTGCGGATATCCGCGGCAGATACGGAGAGATCGATTATAAGAATGTCATGGACTTCACCGATGCGGTGATTGCGGCATACCCGGCAATTGATACAACAAAGCTCTGTGTCACAGGCGGCAGCTACGGTGGCTTCATGACAAACTGGATCATCGGACATACAGACCGGTTCTGTGCAGCAGCTTCCCAGCGGTCCATTGCCAGCTGGATCTCCCTGACATGGATTGCGGATATCGGACCGTGGTTTGATCCGAGTGAATGCGGTGTTCCGGAAGGCGATACGATCTTCCATCACTATGACAAGCTGTGGAGAGCATCTCCGCTGAAGTATATTGAAGGCGCCAAGACACCGACCCTGTTCATCCACAGTGATCAGGATTACAGATGCCCGCTGCCGGAAGGAATGCAGATGATGCAGGCACTGGCATATCAGAATGTAGAAACAAGAATGTGCATCTTCCACGGTGAAAACCATGAACTGAGCAGAGGCGGAAAACCGCTGCACAGAATCAGAAGAATCAAGGAAATCACCGACTGGTTTGAAGCGCATACAGGAGGCAGAAAATGAAAAAGAAAACAGCACCGATCGTCATTGAAGATCTGCTGAAATTCCGTTACCCTTCAGGACTCATGTACAGTCCGGAAGGGAAAACACTGGCATTTACGGTGGCGGAAGCAGACGAAGCAAACAACAGCTACCGCAGAAACGTGTGGATCAGCAAAGACGGCAAAGCATCACAGCTGACCGCATCCCTGAGTGCTTCAGCACTGTTCTGGGAAGATGAAGATACCCTGGTCCTGCAGCGTTCCGTGGAAAGCACGGAAGCCGGCACAACCGATCTCTTCCGGATCTCCCTGCAGGGCGGTGAAGCAAAACCGTGGCTGACACTTCCGTTTGCACTTGGCACCATGAAGAAGATCAGAGACGGACTGTATATTGCGGCCGGACTGATCGATGCCAATGATCCTGATGCATACAAAGACAATGCGGATGCCCGCAAGAAGAAGGCAGAGGAAAAGAAGAAGGATGCGGATTACCAGGTTGTGGATGAAGTCCCGTACTGGTTCAACGGCAAGGGTTTCACCAACAAGACCAGAACAGCACTGTTCAGAGTGGAAACCGGAACAGAGACAAAGATCAAACGGCTGACCGGAGCGTTTACGGACTGCAGTTCCTTCGTCAATGACGGCACAACCGTGTACTTTACGGCACTGACATGGAAGCGCAAGAGCACCAAGAAGACAAACCTGTACAAACTGGATGCGGAAAGCGGCAAAACCACGACGCTGTACGGCAAGAGTGATCTCTCCATTTCCAATCTATTTGTCCGTGATCATGAACTGTATATGCAGGCAACCGACGGCAGGACCTACGGCATCAACGAAACCGGACCGATCTGCAGATATACGGAAAACGGCTTTGAGCAGTGTGCGCACTTTGACAGAGCCCTGCGTGATACAGCAGCTACCGATACAACCCTGGGCGGCGGTAAAGCCAGCGCAGTTGACGGTGAGGACTGGGTAACCCTGGCTTCCGAAACAGACCGTGTGCAGCTGTGGAACATCAGTAAGGATTTTAAGAAGACAGTTGTCTTTGATCAGCCGGGCTTTGTTCTCTGCATGGATGCATGTGCAGGCAAAACCGCTGCTGTATATTCCTCTCCTTCCGCACTCTGTGAAGTCATTGAGATGAACCATGACGGCAGTGACTGCAGAACGGTAACCTGCCTGAATACAGACGTGCTGAAAGACAAGTATGTAGCAGAACCGCAGGAAATGACATATATCACCAACGGTGAAGAACTGAACGGATGGGTTCTTCTGCCGAAGGATTACAATCCGAAGAAGAAGTATCCGGGTGTGCTGGATGTACATGGCGGACCGCGCGCAATCTATACTGCAGGCTACTTCCATGAAATGCAGGTGTGGGCTTCGGAAGGTTACTTTGTATTCTTCACAAACATCCACGGCAGTGACGGACGCGGTGATGCGTTTGCGGATATCAGAGGACAGTACGGTGCCGTCGACTATCAGAATCTGATGGACTTCACGGATGCAGTTCTGGCGAAGTATCCTGCCCTGGATCCTGGGCGTCTTTGTGAAACAGGCGGCAGCTACGGCGGCTTCATGACAAACTGGATCATCGGCCATACCGACCGGTTCTGTGCATGTGCTTCCCAGCGTTCCATTGCCAACTGGATCTCCAAGCTGTTTATCTCCGACAACGGTCTGTGGTTCAATGCGGACCAGCAGGGTGCCTCCAATGTCTACAGAGACAGTGACAAGCTCTGGGAACATTCTCCTTTGAAGTATGCGGAAAACGTAAAGACACCGACCCTGTTCATCCACAGCGATGAAGACTACAGATGTCCGCTGCCGGAAGGAATGCAGATGATGCAGGCGCTGGCATATCAGAATGTAGAAACAAGAATGTGCATCTTCCACGGTGAAAACCATGAACTGAGCAGAGGCGGAAAACCGACGCACAGGATCAGAAGGCTGAAGGAAATCACCGACTGGTTCAACAAGCATGCAAAGTGAGGAAGAAGACATGAAGAAAACAACTCTTAAGCCGATCCTGATGGAAGACATCAAGGATTACCGCCAGCCCTCCGGACTGAAATACAGCCCGGATGGAAAACTGCTTGCTTTCCAGGTACAGCGTGCTGATCTGGACAAGAACTGCTACCATACGGATATCTGGCTGGCTGAAAACGGAAGTGCAAAGCAGGTAACCTGGACAATCGATGCCACCGTGGTCGGCTTTGAAGACAATACACATCTCATCATCAACCGGAAGAGCGAAGACGCAGCACCCGGTGAAACACAGCTGTATATCCTTGATACAGCCGGCGGTGAAGCAAAGCCCTGGCTGAAGCTTCCTTTCCCGATGCGTTCATTTGAAAAGGTGTCAAAGGGTGTCTATGCGGCTCTCGGTATGATTGATGCCAATGATCCCGATGCATACAAAGACGATGCGGATACCCGTAAGAAGAAGGCAGAGGAAAAGAAGAAGGATGCGGATTACCAGGTTGTGGATGAAGTTCCGTACTGGTTCAACGGCGCCGGTTTTGTAAACAAGATGAGAACGGCACTGTTCCTGGTGGAGACAGAGCCGGAACTGAAAGTAAAACGCATCACAGCACCGCTGTTCTCTGTCGGCACCATGAAGATTCACAAGGGACAGATTTATTTCAGCGGTGATCTGCAGAAGGGCGGTCTGAATCTGTTCTCCAAGCTGTACGTATATGATGTCAAAGCCGGAAAGCAGAAGACACTGTACGGTAAGAACAACTATGACTTCGGAGGCATCTTCTTCCTGAAGGATCAGATGTATGTATTCGCCAATGATATGAAGCGGTACGGTCTGAACCAGACAGCTGATATCTGTGTACTGAAAGACGGTAAGGTGGAAACCGTATACCGTCCGGAAGTTTCCCTGTACAGCAGTGTGATCGGGGATACGGCGGAAGGCGGAGGCGGTTCTGCAGTATCAAAGAACAAATACCTGACCTTTGCGACAATCGCAGACCACAATGCCATCTTTGAATTCGATGCGAAGATGAAGAAAACAGTTCTCTGGGAACAGCCGGGCATGATGTGCAGTATGGATGCGTCCGAGGATCAGATTGCGGTTGTATTCCAGGACTGGAACCATGTCAGTGAAGTATATGTCATGAACCGTGACGGCAGTGATATGAAGCAGCTGACAGACCTGAACGGAGAGATGCTCAAGGGCAGATACGTCGCCAAACCGAATGTAATCGATTATAAGTCCGAAGGCTATGATCTCAGAGGATGGGTCCTCCTGCCGCAGAACTTCGACAAAAAGAAGAAGTATCCGGCAGTACTCGATATCCATGGCGGACCGAGAACCGTATACGGTGAAACATTCTTCCATGAGATGCAGCTGTGGGCAGCGAGAGGCTATGTCGTGTTCTTCACTAACATTAAGGGCTCTGACGGCAGAGGCGATGACTTCGCGGATATCAGAAATGACTACGGCGGAACCGACTTCAGAAATCTGATG
>JAFUCL010000058.1 GCA_017459725.1 Solobacterium sp.
ACCACAATGATGGAACAGATTCCTTTCAGATGTAATGAAATCACCCGTATTCCATTACCTGTCAATCTGTTTACTGCGTATGGAGAATATCATTATGGCATTTTCTCATTTATCAACTAATTCTTTGAAAAGAGCGAATCAGAAAAAAGAATCATATGAGTCAAGTTTCTTTTTACAAAACTCTATATCCAGAAAAGAATTACGAAGAAGAAAACATAAAAAAGAAGATGAATGCAATCGAGAATGGTAAAAATAAAAAAGCTGATTTCGATTTGCTATTTCGTCTTCACGAAAAATATGATGTTAGTTTAGATTATTTATTCGGATATGAAACTGAATATGTTAATTATGAGAATCAAGCAACAAGCAAATATACTGGTTTAAGTGGAGAAGCAATAGAACAGTTACATTTTTGGAGTAAATGTCGTGATGAAAAGATGCCGGAACTCCCAGACAATATTACAGACACAGATTATAAAGACTATATAAATCATCTGAATCTGATTAATGAGTCAAAATGGATTTTGGATACAGCAAGTAAATTATTTGAGAAAAAATACGAAAAGGATGAAAAGGACGGAATTGCTGATCTTTCTATTCTTTATGATATTTATATGTTGTCATTAGATACACCCGAGACAGTAATGGGTATTTCAGAAGAAATTGCGAACAGTAAAATGCCTTTGTTAGAAAAAGCGGCAAACGGTATTAGAATAGCTGCTAATTCAATATTCTATAGTGATGGCATGAACGAGGTACATAAAATTGATATTGCCGAAATTAATAAGCAAATATGGAAAGACCGTTTGATAAAGGACATCGATATGTTTATTGAAAGCATTAGGGAAGATAAAATAGAACAAAAACCAAAGGTATGAAATCGTTGCCAGTCAAAATGATTATTCTCATAGGATAAGCATCAACAATATGGACTTTGTCTAAAAATCTGTTTGCGGAAGCTGGAATTGACGGCTTCGATCACAAGGTCTATGACAAACATATTAAGCCGGAATACGGCGATAAAGATATCCGTGATATTCAGATAGTTGATGCACAGAAGATGCTGAATCACTGCGCTTCTTATTGCGCACAGGAGACTATCCGCAATGTCAAGACAGATTGGCACAGGATCTTTCAGGTGGCATCGATTCTGAAACAAGGGACAACAGATTGGACAACGGTTATTGATACACCACAAGCTTCGAAGGTAACAGAACGGTCGGTATCGGAACAGAACATCACAGAACGAGAGGTTCAGTCCTTCATAGAGTTTATGAAAACATACGGAGAATGTATCGAAACAGAAAAACAGAAGTTGTATCACCGTAATATTCTAATCTTCCTATGTCTCGTAATGAGGTTCACCGTAATGAGGCTTCAGGAAGCCAGAGGCCTGTGTAAGAAGGATATTACGCTCCATAAAAAAATGTGACAGATCATGAAAACGGTATGGTTTATGAAGAAGAGTATGCAGTCATAAGCATCTGCAGATCTGCCGGATCAACACTGACGGAATCCCAGCCCCTACGCAGTATAAAAACACCGTAGTCTATAAGGCAGTTGCCAGTATACGGAGAGAACGTTGAGATTTTGAAAGAAGCGATGGTATATTCTCATAACAATATCCTGTTTACAAAATTCGTTGGTATCTCCTTCGAGAGTACAGAAGCGAGTACATCGGACGTATGAACCGCAAGTACAAAGGTGAAAATGTATAAGGAATTCCACAAATTGTTCCACGAATTGTACTGAACAATCAAAAAATGGCTTATTCAAGCCATTTCCCGAAATCAACATGGTGAGCGCTAAGGGACTCGAACCCATGACCCCTTCCACGTCAAGGAAGTGCTCTCCCAACTGAGCTAAGCACTCATGCTCAGATATATTAGCACAGAAATCCGGAAATGGAAACTGTTTCGTACAGAATACTTGAATTTCGGAATGATGCATGGTCCCTGATGTATGTAGTACAATTACAGGTATGAAAAAACTGGTCGTGGGAATTCTGGCGCACGTCGATGCAGGCAAGACAACCTGTATCGAGGGTATGCTGTATAAATCGGGAAGAATACGGAAACTCGGCAGAGTCGATCACCGGGATGCTTTTCTTGATTATGATGCGGAAGAGCGCAGCCACGGCATAACCATTTACTCCAAGGAAGCCAATTTTGCCTGGAAGGATGCACAGGTGTATGTCATTGATACACCGGGTCATGCGGATTTCTCCAGTGAGATGGAACGCTGTCTGCAGGCCCTGGATCTTGCCATTATCCTGATCAACGGACAGGACGGTGTGCAGAGCCATACGGAAACCATCTGGAACTGTCTGGAACACTATCAGGTGCCGGCTCTTATATTTGTAAACAAGATGGATATCAGCTACCGCAGCAGGGAGGAACTGCTGAAGGATCTATCGGAGAAATGCTCCGACAACTGCATTGATTTTGCGGCGGATGACAGGGATGAAAAACTGGCGCTGGTCAATGAAACGCTTCTGAACGAAGTCCTCGAAGGTAACGGTGCGGAGGAAGATAGCATTGCGGCGGCCGTGAAGGCACGCGAATGTTTCCCGGTTTTCTTCGGGTCGGCACTGAAACTGGAGGGCTTGGAGGCACTCATGGATATGATTGCTTCGCTGGCTGAGGAAAAGGACAGCAGCGGTGAATTCGGTGCCAGGGTATATAAGATTTCATCGGATGAACAGGGCAACCGGTTGACGCATGTACGGATTACGTCCGGAAGTCTGAAGGCAAAGCAGAAAATCGGCGAAGAGGAAAAAGCAGACCAGCTGCGTCTGTACAACGGCCATGATTTTGAGATGATCAATGAAGCCGAGAACGGTACGATCTGTGTGATCAAAGGTCTGGAGAAGATTGAGGAAGGTGCAGGTCTCGGTATTGAAGAAAACGGTCAGAAACCGATTCTGAATGCGTTCATGAGCTATGAGCTGCTGCTGCCGGCCGGTGCGAATGTGCTGGCACTGGCGGAAACATGCCGTCAGATGGCGGATGAAGATCCTGCGCTGCAGATGGTGGCGGATCCTGAAAGCGGAAAGATCACCCTGCAGATGATGGGAGAGATGCAGAAGGAAATCCTCGAGAAAAAGATCCGTGAACGGAGCGGCATTGCGGTCGGTTTCGGAACCGGACGGATCATATACCGTGAAACAATCACGGAAAGCGTGGTCGGAGCAGGACACTTTGAACCGCTGCGGCATTATGCGGAAGCACAGGTGCGGCTGACACCGCTTGCACGGGGAAGCGGGATTGTCATTGCCAATGACTGTCCCACCGATATTCTCTCGGCTACCTGGCAGCGGGCGATTCTTGCGGCTTTGCGTGACAAGCACCACCGCGGTGTTCTTACGGGAGCGGAACTGACCGATGTCAAAATCACCCTGCTGGCCGGCAAGGGACATATCAAGCATACCGAAGGCGGCGATTTCCGCCAGGCTGCCTCAAGAGCCGTCCGTCAGGCCCTGATGAAGACGGAAAGCATCCTGCTGGAGCCGTACTATTCGTTTGAACTGACGGTGCCGCCGGAAAGCCTCAGCAGAGCACTCTTTGAACTTGAAACCAAACAGTGCACATTTGAGGTGAAGGAACAGACCGAAACAAAGATCACCGTAACTGGCAGAGGCGCGGTGCGTCTGTTAACGAATTACCAGACGGAAGTGCTGAGTTATACAAAGGGACAGGGACGCTTCAGCTGTACTGCTGACGGCTATGATCTCTGCAGAGACCAGGATGAGATTGTCGCTGCGTCGGGGTATGATCCGGAACGGGATATGCGCAATCCGACCGGTTCGGTCTTCTGCACGCATGGTTCGGGCTACTATGTGCCATGGTATGAAGTGGAGGATCATGTTGAGCTGATTACGGAGAAAAGACCGACTGCTTCACTGCAGCACCGGCGCTACAATGTCAGTGAAAATGACATGGACCGCATCCTCGAGATGTCCACCGGACGCAACCGGAACGAGCATAAACAGGCCCCGAAGAAAAAGGAGCCGGATGAAGCTTCCAAACATAAAACCCATGAGAAGCAGCTGCCCGACTGTCTGATCATTGACGGATACAATATGATCTTCAGCTGGAAGGCGCTGCAGCAGACCGGTGAAGAGGATATAACGACTGCCCGTGAGAAACTGATTGATATGATCCATGCATACCAGGGCTATACACGGCAGAAAACCATCATCGTATTTGACGGATACAAAGCCAAAGGCAACATCGGTTCGGAAACAAAACGCGGTGATCTGTCCGTGGTGTATACCAGAACAGGACAGACCGCAGATCAGTATATAGAACGTCTGTGCGCGCAGCTGAAGGGAACATACAGGCTGACGGTGGCCAGTTCCGACGGACTGATTCAGAATTCGGTATTCTCACACGGAGCGATGCGCATGAGTGCAAGAGAACTTGAGAATCTGTATCAGCTGCGTACGAGAGCGTTCGGATAGGAGACGGTTATGAAAGTATTGTTTGTCAACGGAAGTCCCCATGAACACGGCTGCACGGATCTGGCCATGCAGGAAACCTGCAAGGTGCTGCAGAAACACGGCATTGATACGGAAATCCTGTGGCTGGGCACATCTTCCCTGCAGGGATGCATTGCCTGCGGAAAGTGCCATAAGAAGGGTAAATGTGTATTTGAAGACGCTGTCAATGAGGTAAACGGCAGAGCAGATGAATTTGATGCTCTGATCGTGGGGAGCCCCGTATACTACGGCGGTCCCTGCTCGCAGATCACTGCCTTCCTCGACAGGCTGTTCTACAGCGGAGCGGCAAAGTGGACAGGCAAACCTGCCTCCAGCATTGTCAGCTGCCGCAGAGGCGGCGCCAGTGCGGCCTATGACCGTCTGAACAAGTATTTTGAAATGAGCAACATGCCGGTGGTGACATCCCAGTACTGGAACCAGATTCACGGCAATTCCGCTGATGAAGCTGCTCAGGATCTTGAAGGACTGCAGACCATGCGCACACTCGGTGAAAACCTGGCCTGGCTTCTTAAATGCATCGAGGCAGGGCGCAAGGCAGGAATTGAAGCACCTGCTTACGAAAAGAGAATCGGCACGAACTTTATCCGCTGATGTACAGAATCCTGTACATCAGTTTTTCTTTGCGCAGGTAGACTGTACTTGTCGGACAGGAATCCTGCAGCCTGGCCCGCCATCCCCGTACAAAGATGTTTCCGCTCGGAACCGGAGACATCTTTTTTTGGTATTGTTTCTGCGGTATAATGCGGACATCCGGAGGAACCGATGACACCCGAAAAACTGCTGGAGATCCTGTCACAGGCCGCAAAGCTGAAAACAACCTACCGTCACTGCTTCACGGACAAAGAACGCCGGGAAAGCACAGCCGAGCACAGCTGGCGGCTGGCGCTGATGGGGATGTTAATGGACGGGGATGATGCATACCGTGACTGTGATATGAACAGGGTCATACGCATGTGTCTGATCCATGATCTGGGAGAATCGTTCACCGGGGATATTCCGACATTTCTGAAACAGGCAGATGATTCACATACCGAGGAAGAATGTTTCCGGCAGTGGATTGATACGTTTCCCTCTCCGCAGAAAGAGGAATGGCTGTCTCTTCTGCAGGAAATGAAAGCACAGGAAACAAAGGAAGCCAGACTGTACAAAGCACTGGATAAACTGGAAGCCATTATTTCGCACAATGAGTCGGATATCCGCACATGGCTGCCGCTTGAATATGATCTGCAGCTGACATACGGACGCGAAAACACAGCGGAACCTGCAGCGATGGCGGAACTGCGCGCAGCGGTGGACGCATGGACCGAAGAAAAAATCCGGACCGAATCCCCGGCACCGGATATGCAGATAAAGAAAGGATGATTATATGTCACAGAATAGAGTCAACGGCAAAGCAAAGGCAGTACAGCTGCTGAATGATTATCCCTGGCTGGCGGAAGAGCTGAAGAAGATGAACGATGCCTTCAAAGTGATTGACAACCCCATGACACGGATGATGTTCAGAAATGCCACCATCAGTGATCTCTGCACAAAATTCAACGTAGACGAAAGCAAAGCACTGGAATATCTCAACCGGATGATCGAAGCACACAAATAAGCAGCGGATTGCTCCGCTGCTGTATTTATTTCTTCTTCTTTTCTTCTGTATCGGTGTATTTGAGACCGATGTCCGTGCCGAACTTCTCAACTTCTTCCAGTGTTTTGAAGCAGGCAATATAATAATCATCACCCATACCTGCAAGAATGCCGGGCATGCGGCCATGCTTGCGGATGTTCTGTCCGTAGCGGTGGAAGATTTCCGGTTCATCAAGAACATATGCACCCCAGTCCCGTCTGCCGAAGAATGCACAGAAGTAAGGACGGTCGGTAATGATCGGGGATGATCCGTTCATGCACATATCCGCATACATACGGAACAGGTCAATATTGTTCGCAAAGTTCATCATATCCGGAATATAACCGCCGGGCAGACGCATATTCACTTCAAGCCCGATCAGATCTCCCTTTTTGCCGAGACCTTTTTTGTCTTTGGTCATCCGGAAGTATTCGGTGTGGAAGAAACGTGCCTTGAGGTCAAAGGCTTCAATGACTGCTCTGCCGATTTTGTCGATATCTTCGGGAACTTCACGCAGTGAATAGAAGAAATCCTCGGAATTATGATTCAGCACATCTATGACCTGTGATTTATAGACATGCACGGTGCGGAAGATGATTTCTCCGTTGCGTCCGCAGAGTCCGTCAAACGAAACGATTTCACCGGTGACGAATTCCTCCATGATATACGGTTCTGCCGGCTTATCATTGAAGAAAGCGCGGAGTTCATCATCATTGTTAATCTTGTATGTCGCGTTTGCGCCAACCCCCGTATCCGGCTTGACGATAATCGGATAACCGACTTCGGCTGTAAATTCGAGAGCTTTATCCAGGGTTTCAGCCATTGCCCAGCGCGCTGTTTTGACGCCGGCTTTCTCATAATACTTCTTCATGCCGGACTTACGCTTGTAGCGCCTGACGGTTTCGGAGTTGTCGCCGGTTGTTATGTTGAAGTCAGTCCTCAGCATGGCATCCTGCTCCAGCCAGAATTCATTGTGGGATTCCAGCCAGTCGATTTTGCCGTGCTTGTGCGCGAACCATGCGACTGCTCTGTACATCTGATCATAATCACCGAGGGAAGAGACCTGATAGTATTCATCACTTGCCCGTTTCAGATCTTCGGAAAGATATTCGTACGGATCTTCTCCGATACAGAGAGATGTGCCGCCGAGTTCCTTCCATGCCTTCGGAAACTGGTAATAGGTGTCAGGAAAGGTTGGGGATACAAATACGAAATTTGCCATATGCAGTGCTCCGTTCTAACGTAGAAAAGTATAGATGAAATCGAATGATGATGAAAGAGATAATTGTAGGTTTCCGGGTACATACATGCTATAGTGAAACTTGACAGATATAAGGGAGGGAGTGAAGACAATGATTTATTACCTGCCGAGCTGCCGGTTTACGGCGGCCAATCCGGAAACTTCCGCAAAGCTGAAAAAGTATCTGAAGGAAGAAAAGAATATAACAATAGCAGGATGCTGCAGACCTACCCAGAAGCTTCTGAAGGAAGGAGACCTGGTCCTGAACAACTGCACATCATGCGCACTGATCACCGAAGAGGCATCACCGCAGGCGGATGTTACAAGCCTGTATGAATATCTGCTCGGGGATGAATCATTCCCGTGGCCTGATTATCACGGCGAGGCCATTACCGTGCAGGACTGCTGGCGGGCACGTGAACATGCCTCTGAACAGCATGCCATTCGCGAGTGTCTGCGGCGTATGAATATGGTTCCGGTTGAACTTGAAGAGAACTTTGAAAAGACCACCTTTGACGGTCTCTTCCTGCTGCGGCCAATCGCTCCCGGAAACCTGCAGATTGCGCCGAAAACCTACGGACCGATGCAGGATATCGTCACCCCGCTTCCTCCGGAAGAACAGAAAGCAAGAATGGAGGAATGGGTGAAGCAGTATAAGACAGACCGGACGGTTGTATACTGTAATTCATGCCTGCAGGGTGTACGGCTCGGCGGTGCTGATGGCGTGCATGTGCTTGAACTGATGAGTGCCAATCTTACTGTATAGAAAAACGGCTCACTTCCGCATGAAGTGAACCGCTTTTTTTGGGTAAGAGATCAGGAAAGAAGTTCGAGCAGTTCCTCTTTGCTGAGGGAACCGAGTGAAGTCATCTCACCGGTCAGGATGGAATCGGCCAGATCCTTTTTCGCTTCCTGCATTTCCAGAATGCGCTCTTCAATCGTATCCCGGACAATCAGTCTGAATACATTGACCTTCTTTGTCTGTCCGATCCGGTGGGCACGGTCTGTGGCCTGATTCTGGGCAGCCAGATTCCACCAGGGATCATAATGAATCACAATATCGGCACCGGTCAGGTTCAGCCCGGTTCCGCCTGCTTTGAGGGAAATCAGGAAGACGGGTGTTTCATCCGTGTTGAACTGCTGCACAAATTTCATGCGGTCTTCCTTGGAGGTAGCGCCGGTGATCTTGTAGTACGGGATATCCTCTTTGTGCAGATCTTCTTCAAGAAGCTCCAGCATACTGGTGAACTGCGAGAAGACAAGCATCTTGTGGCCGCCTTCCACAGCACTGCGGATCAGATCCAGGCAGGCTTCGCGTTTGGCAGAACCGCCGGTATATCCGTCCACAAGCAGGGAAGGATCACAGCAGATCTGTCTGATTCTGGTCATCTCGGCCAGGATACGGATCTTGTTTTCACCGCTGTTCTGATCCAGCAAGGCAATCATTTCACGCATGCGCACAACCTGTCCGTCATACAGTTTCTGCTGTTCTTCATCAAAGCCCGCATACCGGATTTCCTCCAGCTTTTCGGGAAGATCCTTCAGCACATCTTCCTTCAGTCTGCGGAGAATGAACGGAGAGACCATGCGGCGCAGCTGTTCGGTGGCGATTTCATCACGGGAACGTGTGATCGGCGTTTCAAAGCGGCTGCGGAAATCCTCATACGAATACAGGAATCCGGGCATCAGGTAATCAAAGATGGACCAGAGTTCACTGAGTCTGTTTTCAATCGGTGTGCCGGTCAAAGCAATACGGTGATCGCTGTGGATGATGCGTACGGAACGGGAAACGGCAGCCCGCGGGTTTTTGACAAACTGTGCTTCATCCAGAATCTGGTAGGAGAAGTGCATGTCTTCGTATAAACCGATATCACGTTTCAGCAGATCATAGGACGTGATGAACACATCGGCACCGCTGTGCAGAATATCACTGCGTCCTGCGGAAGTTCCCGTAACAGGTACGGCTTTCAGACCGGGAGCGAAGCGTTTGAATTCTGCTTCCCAGTTGTAAACGACCGAAGCCGGACAGATCACCAGGGCAGGATCATGAAGACGTCCTTCGTTCTTCACGGCCTGCAGCACGGCGATGACCTGAATGGTTTTGCCGAGGCCCATATCATCCGCCAGTATTCCTCCGAAGCCGGATTCCGCAAGTGTGCGGAGCCATTTGTAACCGTAAACCTGGTACGTACGCAGGGTATCCTTCAGTGTTTCGGGGACATCATAGTCGGAATCGTTGATGGCATTGAAGCTGCGCACCAGATTGCGGAAATGCCGGTCACGGTCCGCGGCTACGCTGTCATGTTCCTCAAGGAGTTTGTTGACGAACAAAGCTCTGTACAAAGGAAGATGAAGCCGTCCTTTGACAAAGTCGCGCAGGGAAACGGACATGGAATCCATCATCTGTGCAAGCATGTCCAGTGAATCATTCTGCTCAAGGGCAATGAATTCACCGCTGCTGAGCCGGTGGAATTTCTTTTTCCGTCTGTAACTGTCAAGCACTGCCAGCAGCTCTTCGGGTGTCATGTCCTGGGTGGCAATTTCGAGATCCAGCAGGCTGCTCTCAACGGATACACCGATGCGGATCATCGGCGTACGGCGGATACGCAGTCTGCGGAAAGCTTCGCTTGCCTGCACATCACCCAGTGCCAGCAGTTCCTTCAGTCCGGAATCCAGCAGCTCGTAAACGGCATCATCATCCTTGTCCTGGACAAAGACACCGGTTTCGGGATCTTCCCAGGGGAAATAGTTCCTGATGGTTGCCATGGCCTGCTGTTCCAGTTCGAGATCACGGTAGGCATCCGGTGCTTCATCACCCGGACGCTGTGTGCGCAGAACAAACTGCTGTGTATCATACTGTGCTTCACCGCGGCAAAGCAGACGCTCATTTTCGGCATCCAGATAGAAAGTCAGTTTTGCTTCGGGCGGCAGACTGCGGTGAATCAGTTCCGGTTCTTCTTCGATTACCGTGATCATCGGATTCTGCTTCAGAATCGGCAGTACACGGTAATAGAATTCGGAAAGACGCCGGCGTCCGATGCGCATATGAACACCATGGTAATCCTCAATACGGATCAAAGGTTCCAGCAGACGGTAGTCTTCTTCACTCAGTCTGCCGAGATGATCTTTATAGAAGCAGTAATGGTGCTGGGCGCCGCTCAGTATGTGCAGAGGTCTGCCGCTGACCTGCAAACCTTCGAATTTGCCGTCCACCAGAATCTTTTCAATATGCAGTTCATATTTGAAGGGTTCCGGTTTGAACGTAATACGCTTTTTGGTTTTGTCACTGCGGTTTTCAAGCTCAAACGTTTTTCCTTCCGCAATGTCATAGAACTCATCCAGGGCAACCCCGTTCAGTTCAATTGAATTCTTCAGGGATATTTCACCGCTGTAGTAACCCGAACGTCTGCGCAGCATTTCGTTCAGGGTGTTTGTTTCGCTGACCCGGCGCCTGATGAAGTCAAAGTAGGGGACAGACTGTTCATCAAACCGGTCGGTCGTGAAGTGCAGGGTATTGCCGCGGCCGAGGGCAAGAGATGCTCCTTCATCCGCAGCCGTGACGAGTTCAGTGACGTCTTTCAGCAGATATAACTTGCCGGAGCCGATCCGGAAGGCAGCCGAAAGGAACGCCCCGTTCTCGATAATGCGCGGTTCGAGGGTGATCGGCAGACCGCCGGCCGGGTTTTCATCTTCCTTCAGGCGGGCCCGGAAAGTCCGGTAACTGTTTAACAGGGCTTGTCCGCTGATATCCGTCTCATCACCGGGATTGTTGGCACGGATGTAATCACCGGTTTCAATGGCCAGGGCAGTCAGATGCTCGCACAGATCGTTTCTGCCGCTACGATAGCTGTACAGAGAACGGGAGCACTTTGTGCAGTAGGCACGCTCCAGACTGTCCCTTGTCAGCATCATATACACGTAATGCGGCTGATCCTCATCAGTCTGTGCATACATTTCGGCTTCGATGCAGCGTCTGCTGTCATAACTGCCGCCGATGAATTTCTCCCTGATATCAGCCGGTCCGTATTCGTGCTCCTGCAGGATGCGCACGGCTTCGCGGTAACTGTCGGCGCTGACTGTGCAGTTCTTCAGAGCTTTGTCCGGTTTGTACCAGCACTGATTAAAATAACCTTCCGGCCAGAGATTGATATTGACTGCCGGACGGGTTGCGGCTGTTTCCGGTTCGCCTTCCTTCCAGCGGTACATCACGGCAGCGATATGCTTGCACAGATGACCGTCCCGGGAATGCGGGCAGGAACAGGACATCATATATCTTCCATTGCGGTCCGCATTGATCGTGACATGGTATTTCTCCGTGCCTCTGACAACCGCATGACAGGTTGTGCTGGACGCCGCAAAATTCACGACCCGGCCGCTTTCGTAGTAGTTTTTTCCCCGCGCAAGAATGTGCGGCTGAAACATATCTTTCCAATTCATAAAGATAATTATATCAAAGGTACAAATGCAAACCAACGAGGTTGCCGGTATTCCGAAAGTACCGTATACTTTTTATAACAGGATTTATAAATATCATTGAAAAACAGGAGGGTATATGACATTAAAAGTAGGTCTTATTCTGTACTCTGTACGTGATGAAATGGCAAAGGATCCGATCGGAACAGTTGAAAAGGTCGGAGAACTCGGGTACAGATTTATTGAAACATGCAATCACAATGCGCAGAATGATCCCGGTATCGGCTTCGGTGTACCTGCCGCGGATATCAAAGCAGCCTTTGACAAGTTCGGTTCAAAGGTCATCAGTACGCATATCTATCCGCTTCCCCAGGCTGATCTGCCGGCCGTTGTGGAATATAACCACATCGTGGGCAATACCCGCCTGGTCAATCCCATGGGAACCTTCACAACCTATGACGATCTGATGAAGCAGTGCGAGGAATTCAACCGCATCGGCAAATTCCTGCATGAGGAAGGCATCCAGTATCTGTACCACAACCACCAGATGGAATACCGCACCTTCAACGGCAAAACGATCCTTGACCACATTGTTGAGAATACCGATCTTGAATATGTCGGTCTTGAACTCGATACATTCTGGACGATGAGAGGCGGTCAGAATCCGGTGGATATGCTTAAGAAGTACGGAAACCGCATCAAGCTGGTGCACCAGAAGGATTTCGCCTGGGACAGCATGGAGGCAATCAACCTCAACGGCAGCACCCCGGAAGATCTGGAAGTCAAACCCGGCGATATTCTCGGCCTCGGACCGGAGAGCTCCTATGTTCAGAAGTGCGGTTCACATGAACCCATCACCGAGGAATACGCAGCTGAATTCCAGCGCAGGCGCAGAAGCTCCTTCACAGAGATCGGCACCGGCATCATGGATATCCAGGCTATCATCGACACAGCTTCAGCATGCACGGCTGCAGAGTACATCATCCTTGAACAGGATTACACAAGCATGCCTTCACAGTTTGATTCCATCATCCGCAGTATGGAAGGATTCCGCAAATTCACCGGAATTGAGTGGGAGTAAACAATATCCGCATACTGAAAACGGGCAGACAAGTAAGATTACTGTCTGCTCTTTTTTCCCGGGCAATTAACAGTTTCATGATGCAATAATCGTGTTAAAATAGGTAACTGCACAAGGAGGTTGTATAAAGATGGGGGAGACAAAAAGCCTGAGTGATTTTTTCCTCGGTATAAAAGGCGCAAAACTGCGGGAGGATGATCCGGATACCATTCCCGATATGTATAAAAGACTGCTGACCATCGCTTGGCCGGCTGCTCTCGAAGGACTGCTGATGACGCTGATGAATTCGTTTGATACGATGATGGTGGGAAGAATCGGACCTGCCGCAATCGCATCAGTCGGTCTCTGCGCACAGCCGCGTATGATTATGCTGCTGCTGGCCCAGGCACTGTGTGTCGGTACGACGGCGGTTATTGCAAGAAGAAAAGGTGAAGGCAGACAGGAAGCGGCTGTTTCGTGTCTGAAACAGTCCCTTATGATCATCACCGGCATCGGTATTCTGATTACGGTTGTCGGCTATACACTGGCCGGTCCGCTGTGTACGCTGGCCGGCGCATCTGCGGAAACCCTGCCGAATGCGCAGATCTATTTCCAGACCATTTCACTGGCGTTCATTGCCAACTGCTGGGTTCTCTGCATCTGTGCAGCACAGCGCGGTATCGGCAAAACCCGTGTCACCATGACTGTTAACATGACGGCGAATGTGGTCAACGTTTTCCTGAACTACTGCCTGATCGGCGGTCATCTCGGTTTCCCGGCACTCGGTGTGCGCGGTGCAGCCATCGCAACGGCAATCGGCACCGTGGTTTCCTGCATCATGGCTCTGCGCGTAGCGCTGAAGAAAGGCGATTATCTCTGCATCCGTCCCTGGGGAAAATTTGCATTCGATAAACCGACTGTATCCAGTCTGATCAGAGTCGGCGGCGGTTCCATTGCGGAATCCGTATTCATGCGTATCGGTTTCCTGATCAACGGCAGACTGATTGCAGGTGTCGGCACCCTGGCATATGCGACCAACCAGATCGTTATGCAGATATCTTCACTGACCTTTACGGTCGGCGACGGTGTTTCCAGTGCCTGTACGTCACTGGTCGGACAGTCGCTCGGTGCCGGTGACAAGAATAAAGCCAAGGTATATGTCAAAGTCGTACAGAGAATCTCCCTGTATATGTCGCTGATCCTGATGCTGTTCACATTCTGCGGCAGACATGTGCTTCCGGGTCTGTTCACAACTGAACAGCAGATCATCCAGGCTGCCGGTATCTGCTTCATTATTCTGCAGTTTGGTATTTACGCACAGAATCTGCGTGTTATCCTGGCAGGCTGCCTGCGCGGTGCGGGTGATGTCCGGTACGTTGCATTGGTTTCCCTGGTCAGTGTGGCGATCGTCAGACCGCTGATGACATATCTCTTCTGCTATCCGCTGAATGCAATGTTCCCGGCATTGAATCTCGGGTATCTCGGACCGTGGCTTTCCTTCGATATCGATGCACTGATCCGTGCCGGTATGCTGGTCAGCCGTGTCAATAAAGGCAAATGGGTGGATATCCGCCTGTAATAATCTAACAAGGAGGAAACGTATCATGGGCAGTATCAGACTTGTCCCGGGCAGATCCATTACCGGTGACGCCAATGAAACACATCCGAAGGGAGATATTCTGAATGTCAAAGCATTCTATGAACAGGACTCCCATATCATCCCGGATGAACTGAAGGAAGTACACGTTTCAATCACTGAAGGAATCGACAATGTATGGTGGGAGTATGCACCGGCAGATCTGCGCGAAGATGAACAGCCGCCGCTGATCATTTCCTTCCACGGAGGCGGACAGAACGGCTACGGCCAGTGCTATGCGACAGGCTGGGTGCTGCTGGCTGACAAATACCGTTTTGTGACGGTGTTCCCGAGTGCGTCCGTCAAACGGGCATGGACACGTGATCCGGAAGGACCTGACTTCAAACTTGTGGATGAGATCATCCGCCAGATGAAGGAACGCTATCACATTGATGAAGGCAGAATCTATATTCAGGGTATGTCCAGCGGCAATATGATGACCACAGCCCTGTCCAAGAACAAACCCGAACTGTTTGCCGGCGCCGGTATGAGCGCAGGTCCGGACAGTGTTGAAGCAGCTGCGGATCCGGATATCGATCTTTCCGGAAAGACAGCCATTCCGGTATTCCAGAGCCGCGGTGAAAGAGACCGTCTTGCCCCTAAGCTTGCGGATTCCAAAGGCCGCATCAACAACCGTTACGATCTGAACAAATATGACCGCAGATACTGGCTGAAGGTCAACGGCTGCCGCGAATTCCCGGCTGTTATCAAGATTGAAGGCAGAAACAATTACTTCGTATACCGCGGTGAAAAAGCAGATCTGTATTACCGTGATGTCAAATACAGAGGACACGGACAGACTGTGGATGATGCCGAAAAGATGTGGCGGTATTATTTCTCCGGCACCAGAAGAAACCCGGACGGTTCACTGACATTCACGGAACCGCTGGAGAAACTGACCGGTGATCATGCATTCATTCTTGCGGACGGCTGCCGTTCGTTCTTCCTCGACGGTGTCAAAAAGGATCTGACCGCTGCCTGCTATGAAGTGACGGATGTTATGGTCGTTCCGGAAAGACTGCAGGCGGTTATTCCGGATGAAAAGATTACCTACGGTCCGTTTATGTATGTGCCGCTGAACTTCTTTGAGCAGGCCTTCGGATTCAGCTGTGAACCGACGTATGAAGGACACGGTGCCGTGCTGCGTTCGGCAGACGGCAGCTGCGTCATTGAAGTTAGTGAAGGCAATGTCGGCTGTGTCATCAACGATGTGCTGTACAACATGGAGAGACAGGCTGAGTACAAAGACGGTCAGCTGTTTGTGCCGGTGCGTGATTTTGCGGAGCGCTTCGGATATACTGTGATTGCGCAGGACGGGGTTGTGTATATCACCGATCATGCCGGGGAAATGACATCTGATTTTGCCGGTTTCCTCAAAGAGTACCTCTCCGAATAATCGTTCCGGGGGTCTTGTGTTAAACCGTACTTTAAGTCTTACAATGAGATGAACAGGACGGTGGCTATGAACGATAAGAAAGAATATACGATTTCCGAAGCTGCGGGAATAATCGGCGTCAGCGCTTCGGCACTGCGTTATTACGACAGGGAAGGTCTTCTTCCGAATGTCCGGAAAGTCAGCGGAAAGCGGGTATTCAGCGAAGCGGATATAGCTTCACTGCGGGTGCTGGAATGCCTGAAGGCAACCGGTATGTCCATCCGTGATATCCGTGAGTACTTCGATCTGGCGCGGCAGGGTGATGCGACTCTGGAAGAACGCTATGCAATCATTCTGCGGCAGAAGGAAATCGTCAACCGGCAGATTGCGTTCCTGAACGATAATCTCCGCGAACTGAACAGGAAAGAACAGTATTACAAAAGTATTCTCAGCACCGCTGCAGGGTCCGGCCATGAAGGCGGACGGAACTGACCGGAAACGGTGACTGCACGGTCTGTGTCTGGCAGAAACAAGCTCATGAAGGGAGAAGAACAAAATGACAGACGGAAGAAAGTATGTACCAATGGAAGAGCGCACCGGCAATGAATCTATCGTTTACTTTACCAGGGATATTTCGCCTGCCGGTATCCGCAAAGCGTATGAAAAAGTGAATGCAAACATCACCGGAAAAGTTGCCATCAAGCTTCATACAGGTGAACCGCACGGACCGAACATCGTGCCGAGCTGCTGGGTGAAGGAAGTCATGGAGAATGAAGAAAGCCTGAAGAATGCGACCATTGTGGAAACCAATACGTATTATGAGGGCGACCGTTATACAACAGAACAGCACCGTGAAACCCTGAAGATCAACGGCTGGGATTTCTGCCCGGTTGATATTATGGACGCGGAAGGCACCGTTACGCTGCCGGTCAAGGGCGGTCATCATTTCAAGGAAATGAGCCACGGCAAGACAATGGTCAACTATGATTCCATGTTTGTTCTGACCCATTTCAAGGGACATACCATGGGCGGCTTCGGCGGCTCCAACAAGAATATCGGTATCGGCTGCGCAGACGGCAGAATCGGCAAAAAATGGATCCATGCGCATGAAGGCGGAGGCGCCTGGTCAGTTGTTGAAGAAGAACTGATGGAGAAGATTTCCGAATCCACCAAAGCAACAATCGATTTCTTCGGCAGAAACATCGCCTATGTCAATGTGCTCCGCAATATGAGCGTATCCTGCGACTGTGAAGGTGTTGCGGCAGCTCCGGTTGTCACACCAAACGTCGGTATCCTGGCATCCACGGATATCTGTGCAATTGATACAGCATCCGTTGATCTGATCTATGCAATGTGCGAGGAGGATCATCATGATCTGGTTGAGCGCATTGAGTCCCGTCACGGCCACCGTCAGCTCAGCTACATGCATGAGCTCGGCATGGGCAACAGCCGCTATATTCTGATTGATCTGGACAATGATGAAGTCAGAATCACACCGGCTAAGGCTGTCGAAGGTGTACAGCCGTTCAAACTGATTACCAAGTAACACACTGTATACAGGGGTGCTCCGGTGCCTCTGTATTTTTTATAAGCAGATTCTAAACTGTGTTTACAAACAGTGTGACACGATATATACTGATAACAGAGATAAACAGGAGGATAAATAATAATGCGCTATAAACACTTTGGTCATGCGGATGTGGATGTTTCCGCACTCGCTGTCGGTACATGGGCACTCGGTGATTTCGGCTACGGCGATGTCAACGAGAAGGATTCCATCGATGCAATCCATGCTATGTTTGACAACGGTGTGAACCTGATTGATACCGCTCCGGTCTACGGTGCAGGTCATTCCGAAGAAGTTGTCGGCCGTGCGCTCAAGGGCTACAACCGTTCCGAACTCTTTGTGGCGACAAAGTGCGGTGTCGGTTCCACAACACTGAAGGCAAAGAAGGGCGGACAGGGACGCGATGCATCCTATGCAAACATTCTGTATGAATGCGAACAGTCTCTGCGCAGACTGGATATAGACTATATCGACTTCTACTTCATTCACTGGCCGGATCCCGATACACCGCTTGAAGAGACCATGGCTGCCCTCAACAAGCTCAAAGAAGAAGGCAAGATCCGCTGGATCGGCGCTTCCAACTACAACATGGATCAGATCCTGGAATCTGAAAAGTACGGAACAGTTGATGTCATTCAGCCGCCGTATTCCATGGTTGCCAGACGTGATGAAGAACTGATGAAGTGGTGTGTCTCCAGAGGAATTGATACATTTACCTGGGGTTCACTCGGTTCCGGTATCCTGACCGGCGCAATCCGTGAAATCCCGACCTTCCATAAAGGCGATCCCCGCAACGGTTTCTATCCGTTCTACAAGGAACCGAACTTCTCCAAGGTCATGAAGGTTGTCGATGTACTGGATGAGATCTCTGCTGAAACAGGCAGACCGATTCCGCAGATCACGCTGAACTGGTCCACCCAGAAGGACTTTGTTTCCACAGCTCTCTGCGGTGTCCGCAATCCGCATGAAGCTGCAGAAAACTGCGCGGCGTTCGAATGGACGCTCACCGATGAGCAGATGGCAAAAATCGATGCGGCTATCGATGCCAACATCGACTTTGACGGCAGCACACCTTCCAGATAAAGGAAAAGAGGTCTTTCCTTCACCGATGTGTAGGAAGACCTCTTTTATCATTTCGCGGACAGTGAGTATTTTTTCAGTCTTGTGAAGATAACGAATGCGGCCAGACCCATAACAATACCGTACATGAATACGGCGTTGAAGCTGCCGGTGAAATCATAGATATACGGGAAGGCAACACTGAGGAAGGCGTTAAAGAAGAACGAGATGGAAGAGTAACGCTTCAGTTTGTCCTGATAATTCGAAGACCCGTATATATCCGGGAACAGCAGGCCCGGCCCGGTTGCGGCAATGGAATATGCGAAACCGTAGAAGAGCATTGCGGCACTGAGCAGAAGCGGTGATTTGCTGCCGACAATCATGACGACAAGGGCAGAGATAATCGCAACCAGGAATATACGCGCAGAGCTGTAAATGCCGAACCGGTCTGTCAGCGCACCGAGGAGCAGCTTGCCGGAGAGGTTTCCGATCATTGTGATGCTTGTCAGAGTGGCACCGAAGGCAAGTGTATAACCGACACTTTCCGCAAAGACCGGTATCTGGTTGGAGAACTGTACGATGGATGAAGTGCCCAGGATTGCAACAACACAGGCAATGAAAACGGAAACTGGGAGAACTGCATCGGTATGCGTCATCGTTCTCTTTTCTTCACTTCCGGCCTCATCATATCCGTATGGCTTCAGACCGACATTTTCCGGTGAGATTTCTATAAGGAACAGAGCAGGAATGATGATCATCAGGGAGCCGATAATGCCTATGATCACGGAGGCAGTACGCCATCCGTAGGCGGTGATCAGCGATGAACTGATCGGGCTGAAAACAGCCCCGAAAACCCCTGAAGCAGACATGGCTGTGCCGATGGCAAAGCCGGTGCGTTTGCGGAACCAGTTGCGCAGGATGATCGGGATAATCACGGTTGTGGCACTGGAACCGAGACCGGCAGTGAAAGCTGCTGCATACCACTGCCAGAGTTTGCTGAAGAGCGCCATGACAGCACAGCTGCCGCCCATCAGAAGACCGAGTACAGTCAGGGTAATGCGGGCATATTTGCCTTTTTGACGGAAGTAATACTTTGTTGTATAGCCGACCGCAAAGCCGCCGCAGATATTGCGGATCAGATAATATACCGAGAGATCACCGGCACGGAAACCGAGATCCTGGCGGATGGCAGACATGAGAATTCCGAGGCAGTTCGTAAAGATGCCGATTGTTCCTCCCTGCACCAGTATCAGACCGAGCAGAACAAGCCAGCACCGCAGATTCGCTTTACTGTTCTTCATAGTGGTATCCCTTCCCGAAAAATACATCTTCCTTTGCGGAAGATGTATTATACACACAAGTATTCTATACTTTCAGTGGAATCCAATCAAGGTATCTCTGAATCCACTGATCCCAGAATTCCCATGTATGTCCGCCGGCCTCATTATGGAATTCATAATGGTACGGATTGCCGGGCAGTGAAGTGAAGAAATTATACATCTGCATCGCCATGGGATAGTTGTGGTCTTCGGTGCCGCAGGCAGAGTAAACAGGGGGAAGCGGTTTGCCTTCCTCTATATTCTTCTTTGCCAGCCAGAATACATCATATTTGGTGTCAAGAATGGAATCCTTCATCGGATCATCCACCGCCCAGCACAGATGCATACGGTCAAGCATCATCTGAGCAGGCTTTTTACGCTCACCGGTTTTGACAGTTTCCGGCATATAGGCATGATTGCCGTTGGACAGTGCACCGACAGCCGCAAAGCGTTCGGGATATGTCATACCGATCTTCAGGGAACCGTAACCGCCCATGGACAGACCGCAGATAAATGTATCTTCGCGTTTATCGGAAAGCGGCAGGATCTTGCGGCATACATCAAGAACTTCGGTTGCCACATAGTCAAAGAAGCGTTCACCATGGATCATATTGGCATAGGCGGAAAGCTGTCCGCTCGGCATGACCACGGCAAGACCTTTCTTGCCTGCATACCGTTCCACACTGGTCCATCTCTCCCAGTCGGTGGAGTTTCCGGAGGTGCCGTGCAGCAGCAGAAGCACAGGATGCTTGCCTTCCCTGATCTTGGGGATGACACCGATGCCCTGTTTCGCTTCCGGCATGACGACGGTGACATGGGTTTCCATTTTGAGCATTTCCGAATAGAAATTAATACTGACCAGTGACATGCTATACCTCCTGTTTCAGGTACGTCTCAATGCCGTACGCAATCATATCCGCCGCATTCAGCCACGGATCTTCTTCATCCATCAGGTGCGGTGTCAGAGTGAAGTTCTCACGGATCTTTTCCGCGAATGCCTCGGTGCAGTTTCCGGTTTTCTTTCCGCTGCGGAATACATCGAGCGGGATCTTATCACCTGCTGATACGCGGGCAATGCAGTCAAGCCGGTTTTCCTCAGGCTTCCAGGAAGCGTTCTCTCCCCAGGCATTGATCAGACGGTACAGACGGTCCGGTTCGTTTGCCGCAATCTCTTCATACCATTTTTCAATCTGCAGTACGGGATCGACCGCAAGCACGGCTGCCGGTGCTTTGTCAGCTTTCAGAGCCCACTTGGCTGCCGCATAGCCGCCGACACCTTTGCCCACAAACAGTGTTTTAGAGAAGTCTTCTGTGAGAAGGTTGAAATTGCTGTGAAGGATTTTGGGAAGCTCTTCGGTGTAAAACCTGCAGAATGTATAGCCGTCCTTCATATCTGTGTAAAGTCCCTGGGCAGTATCCACAGCCGCAAAACCGACATGATACTTATCCGCAAGCCGTTCAATGCCGACCATGCGGTTCCAGATCGTGTGTCCTTCCTGATCATCATGAAGCAGATAAACAAGCGGGAGTTCTTCATCTGCCGAGATCTTCTTCGGCAGAACAATATCCATTCCCCAGTTCATCTGCAGAGTCAGAGGAAAGAATTCAAAATGAATGCTGGACATATGATATTCCTCCTTTGTGCTGCATCTGTCTTAATAATATCAAATCTCAGTTTATTAACAAACCGTAATATAATGGATACGGAGGTACAATCATGAAATATCAGAAGCTAGGCAAAACAGACATTACAGTATCCAAGGTGGCGTTCGGCTGCTGGGGCATCGGCGGCGGCAATGTCTGGAGTGATATGTCGGTGGATGCAGCACATGTAGCGGATCTGCTGGATGCGGCATCGGATCTCGGCATCAACTATGTGGATACGGCGCCTGTCTACGGCATCGGCCACAGTGAGGAGATTCTCGGCAAAGCACTGCAGGGAAGAAGAGACAGGTTTATTGTGCAGACAAAGTGCAGTCTGAACTGGCGCGGTGAAGGCGGCGAGTTCGAATATGAGCGTGACGGAAAGACGGTCATGAGAGACCACCGGGCTTCCGCTGTGCGCAAAGATGTTGAGGATTCACTGACACGTATGAACCTGGATCATATTGATTCCCTGGTGGTGCACAGAATCTCACGCACGGTTCCGGTTGAGGAAACCATGGCGGAGCTGCAGAAGATGATCCAGGAAGGAAAGATCCGGGCAGTGCTGATTTCAAACAGTACACCTGAGGATTTTGAAAACTACAGCCGTTACGGAACCGTGGCAGGTGTACAGGAGAAGCTGAGTCTCTTCAACAATGCGCAGGAAGTCTATTTCCCGACCTGTGACAAGTATGAGGCTGTCTTCCAGGTATACGGATCCCTGGAGGAAGGTGCGCTGACAGGACGCAGGTTCTATGAGAAGTCATTTGGCAAAGGAGATGTGCGTGCCAATGCGAAATGGATGCAGGAGCCGTACAGAGCAAAGACAGAGGAACTGTTTGACTGCCTGGATGCCCTTGCCGGTAAGTATGACTGTTCTTCCGTCAACCTTGTGCAGGCATGGACACTGAAGCAGTATGAACGGCTGAACCTGCTTACTGGCTTCCGCCGTGCTGAGACAATGCAGGATACCTGCAAAGCACTCGATGTGGAAATCAGTGATGAAGACTGCGCACTGATCGGAAAACTCGGGAAGGCAGTCAGGGAGGCAGAATGAGTATTCTTAAAACACCGCTTCAGATTAAAAACATTGAGCTGAAGAACAGACTTGTGCTGCCGCCGATGGCAACCGGAAAATCCGATGACGGCATTGTCTCGGGAGAACTTCTGAACTATTATGCGCGCATGTCCGAGGAAGGGGCTCTCGGTCTTGTTATTACAGAGCACAGTTTTATCTGCCGTGAGGGAATTGCCTCTGCCAACCAGGTATCAGTTGCGGACGATGCAGTGCTTGCCGGCCTGACAAAGCTTGCGGAAACACTGCACGCAAATGGTGTGAAGGCAGCAGTGCAGATCAACCATGCCGGATCATCTGCCTTTGCGGATGAAGTCTGGACAGCGGGAAGCCTGTTCAGACCGACGGAAAAGAACAAAGAGAAGAAGCTCCATACGATGACGAAGGAGAAGATTGCGGAAACAGTGCAGGCTTTTGCGGATGCGGCAGTGCGTGTAAAACGCGCCGGTTTTGATGCGGTTGAACTGCATGCGGCACACGGGTATCTGCTGGATCAGTTCTATTCACCGCTGACCAATGACCGTACAGATGAATACGGCGGACCGGTGGAGAACAGAGTGCGCATCATCAGAGAAGTCATTGATGCGGTCAGAGAAGCAGTGGGTGATGAATTCCCGGTGATTCTGAGACTCGGCGCCTGTGATTATATCGAAGGCGGCAATACCGAGGCAGATGCGCTCAAAGCCGTAAAACTGCTGGAAAAGGGCATCGATGTTCTGGATATCTCCGGAGGCATGAACGGCTTCATACGGCCGGGTTATACCGGAGCAGGATACTTCGCGGATATTACTTCCGCAATCCGTAAGGAAATCAGTATTCCGGTGATCCTGACAGGCGGTGTTCAGACAGCCCAGGATGCAGAGAATCTGCTGGCAGACGGCAGTGCGGATCTGATTGGTGTTGCCCGGGCAATGCTGAGTGATCCCGACTGGGCAAAGAAAGCACTGGCAGAACTGGAGTAATTAAGAGACAGCGGTAACCATAGCCGCTGTCTTTGGCATCTATTGAACTGTACAGTGAAAAATGCTATATTTTCTTCGCATCGATGATGCATCAAATGGGGCTGTCATGGTTTCGACAGGTTTATGTTTGATTTCGGCTGCAGTGGAGTTGTGCCCTAAGCACTACCTAAATTTAAACGCTAACAGAAACAATAGTTTCGCTTTCGCTGCTTAAGACACTAGAGGTGTTGCAGTGACCCGGTCGGTGGATTGCCGCTTGTCATTGACTGCGTAATCTAAGTGGATAAGGTGACCCCGAAGTCTGTAGGGTGATCCCGACAATTTACAGGCAGATTCTGCATACGGATAGTTCGCTCTCATGTGTGCAGTCTTATCAAGCAGCGGACTAAACTGTAGGCGCCGGAATGTGGGACAACTCTTGGACACGGGTTCGACTCCCGTCAGCTCCACCAATTATTCGTTAAAAACCGCTTAACAATGCGGTTTTTTCATTTTTCCCCACAAAAATCCCCACATAATAAAACCCGGTACATACCGGGTTCAGGACAGCTTGCGGTCCTCGATGGCTTTTCTGCGTTCATCTTCATCACTTCTGGCATATTCTACAGACATTTGGAAAGTCGCATGTCCCAGAAGATCCTGCACGGTCCGTGGGCTCTGTGTTTTCTGCATATCTGTTGCGAACTTATGCCGCAGCATATATGAGTGAAACTGAATGCCGCTCTTCTTGGAAACAAGATGAATGTGGTTTGTAAAGTAATCTACATCAATCAGATTCCCTTCGATCGTAAAGACAAAGTCATCCGGCTGCAGGCCGAACACACAATCCGAAAGAATATCTGCCAATGCCTGGGTGAAGGGGACACTTCTGATTGCATTGATTGTCTTTGCAGGGACGATCTGGCCTTTCTTGTCTGTGGAGCTTCCTACGGCTTTGCTGATCCGGATCTCTTTGCGTTCCAGATCGATATCTCGTCTCTGCAATGCAAATACTTCTGCAGGGCGCATACCTGTGTAATACATAACCTGCAGAACGCACCAGTATACAAGTGCTGTCTCTCTTCCACGGGGATTGTCTGAGTTGTATTCCAGAAGTGCATCCAGGAATGCTTTGAGATCCTCATCGCTGATCATGACGTTTCTTTTCTTGACCGGCACTGCATCCTTCGGCACGACCACAGCCATTGTTTTGTCAGCAATGTTCAATTCCTCCAGCTGCGCAGCTTTGAAGATCTGTCTCCATACAGACAGGAGCTTACCGCCCATATCGTGCGTATGCGTTTCACAGTAACGGTTTACTGATGCCTGAACGTCTGAAGCTTTGATCTTATCAATGGGTACATTCTCATATTGCTGAATAGCCTGGCGAAAGAAGTATTCATGCTGTAGGCGCGTCTTCAGCCGGCATGGGAACAATTCGAATTTCCTTTCGAACAGTTCCCCTACGGTAGGAGCTGTTTGTGGCACGATTCCAGCCTGGAATTCAGCCATTTTTTCATTCCGGTGGAAGATAGCACATGCCTTTGCGTCTGCGCCGTATTTAGCCTCTGAGAAGGCTCTTTCGTAGAACTTCCTTTTTCCTTTGTGGAAGTAGACCAGCCGGACGGTGTATACTTTCCCTTTTTTTCCGTTTGAAACAGTAATGTGTTCGTCTTTTTTCATGAGAATACCTCCAGTCTCAGATATAATGGAGGCATAGTAAAAGGATGACAGTTCTGTTACTATGCCAAGCCCCCAGTGTGTGCAAGACGCTGGGGGCTCTTTTACTTTGAAGTTAGATGTTTGTGATGCAGAAGGTTAACGAGCCTGATTCTATTTTTTATTACGCTGAAGAGCGGAGTCGCCTCCGCTGAATTCAGATTCCCATGCTCTTCGTGCAATGTCCTGTTTCTCAATTTCTTCAACGGACAACTGCGATGTATCACTTATCTTTAGAATTCTATCGACAGCTTTCCTTGTGTCAGCGCTTGCGGAATCATAAGCGGCTAAAAGCTCTTTTCCATGGTCAGTATGACTGGAGGGGGAGCAATTTCTAAGTTTCCGACGATGATTGCAGGGTCAAGCTGTAAGAACTTTGCGAGTGATCCGATATTCTGTCTGCGCATGTTGTCAATTTCACCGTTGAGCCACCTATAGACAGTGGCACGGTTAACTCCACATGCAGCTGCAACTTGATCCGCGTCTACATGGAGCTCCTCCATTCTGTTTTTAATGATTTCAGCTACTGTCATTAATGTGTCACCTCACGTTTCGTAGCTTTATTATAATAAACATTCGCATATATGCAATATTTAATCTTAAAAAATCACATTTTATTCGCGTTTATGTATTGCAAAGAACAAAACCTGTGATATATTTAAACCAGAAGTCGCGTAAACGCGAACAAGGAGGAGAAATGAATCTTCAGTTGCTAAAAGCCAGAATGGTTGAAAAAGGGGTGGACGACACCCAGATTGCAAGTGCGCTTGGCATTAATATTTCCACATTATATCGAAAGAAAAGCGGTGAAAGTGATTTTTATCGGAAAGAGATACAGATTATAAAAATGGTGCTGAATCTGTCTGACGAAGATGTGAGAAATATTTTTTTTGCAGATTGTGTCGCGTAGACGCGATTCGAAGAGTGAAAGCCTGCTAATAAAAAGTCAAGGGTGAATTGGCAGAAACTTTCAGGAAAGACGGTGATGTGATAGAAGCCATTACGAAAAGGCCGATTTAACGGCTCAACGGTAATTAGCAGGACATTTATTCATCAGTTCTGGGATTGCTCGGCCTGAAGATTACGCATGTATTCCTTGACCTTGCCGTAGTAAATGCG
>JAFUCL010000059.1 GCA_017459725.1 Solobacterium sp.
TCGATTGGCATAACCAGCTGAACAGCATTATAATATGTTCGCTGATCAGGTAGGGCTAGTACTTGATTAGCACTTTTCATATCTCCATTTTACCAATTCAAAAGAGGCTATAACAGCTTTTCAACTGTTACAGCCTCTTTCATAAGATTATTCAACTGTGAAGTACAGTTTCTTGAGCTGTGCGGTTCCCTTGGTAACAGTCAGACGGATCTTTTCGAAGCAGCCTTCCGGAATGGCAACTGCAGCGGTCACTTTCATCTTCTTCTGGCTGCGGCCGAGTTTAACGGTGCCGAGCTCTTCGCCATTGCAGGAAACAGTGATCTCTGCGCCGCCCGCGCTTCTGCCTTCAATTACCAGTTCCGTGCCCTTGACAGCTTTGCGTACGGTGTATTCCGCATGTTCACCGGCACTGAGTTCCAGCAGGAGAGCCTGCAGAGGATCCTCATTCGGATTCTTGATGCGTGGTCCTCCGGGACGGGCGTTGAGCTTCAGGTGTCCGGTCAGGACAGGATGGGGCAGATTGTTATCGAAGACGAGTTTTGTATGGTCTTCCGGACGGAAGTTCAGCAGGTTGCCGAAATCCCAGTGCGGACAGAAGCTGCCCGGTGTATTGTCATAGCCGACCGCTGCCACTTCGAACGGAGCTTCACGGCGGTACTGGCGGATCCAGTCAAAGTTGGTGATGCATTTTTCAAACTTCAGGTTTTCAAGCAGTTCATCAAAGATCTTCGCTGCTTCTTTATAGGTAGGACGGTCACCGCCGCCGAGAATATAGCCCTGAACTTTATCCCAGTTCTTGGGAAGCTTATGGCCGACAATGCGTGCCTGACCGTCATGCAGTGCACTCTTCCAGCACCAGAAGTTGAAGCCAATGCCGTAATCCTTCGCAATGTTCAGGAATACACAGTTCTCATCACGGCCTGCACCGCCTTCACCCAGCCATACCGGTACATCCCATTCAACGGATTTCTCGAGATACGGATACAGATCTTTCTTTTCCGGTGAGAAGCCGTATTTGTGGAAGGTGATGGCCCAGTTATGATAACCCGGATCAAACTCATGATCGAACAGGGAACAGTCGGTGGAATAGAAAGCACCTTCGAGGAAGAACATATGTTTCTTGTCGAACTTGCGGATCTTTGCAATAACGGTATCGTAGAATTCACCCAGACGCGGCAGAATATCCAGATCCAGCGGGGAGGAGAGCGGTTCATTCAGCAGCTCATAACCGCCGACGATCCATCTCTTGCAGTAACGTCTGGCAAGTTTCTCCCAGAGAGCGACAGCTCTGTCCCAGGATTCCTTCTCATAGAACATACGCGGTCTTGTGTCATAGCCGGCATCGCATGCCAGAGCAGACTGTCCGCCCGGCGCCGCATGCAGATCAAGAATTGCATATACCTTGTACTGTTCGCACCAGTCAATAATCTGATCGAGGTATGTAAAGCCTTCCTCGATCCACTGCATGCCCGGTTCTTCACGCAGGAATGATGCTGCGTTGAGAACAAGACGGACACTGTTGAGTCCGATTTCGGACATTGCCTTGATATCGCCTTCACCGAGATGATTCTTTTCCCAGCGCGGCCAGAATGTATGCGCATAATCTTCACCGGCAAGATCGATCAATACCTGGTTCATGGTGCGTTTTCTGTCCCAGGGAAGAGGTTTGGCTACCTTCTGCTCATAGCCTGCAATGGTGGCGTGCAGGGGAATCGGGGATCCGCACATGAAGCCTTCGGGATTCTGCCAGTTGCCTGTGCCGAAACCTTCAAGGATCACTTCTTCGCCTTTGCCGTTAACAAATTTACGTCCTTCCGCATGCAGAAAACCATTGACGGAAGCAGAGCCGTATACTGCCATAATTGTTCGCTCCTTTCAGAATTGCATAAAAAACTATTAATATTTATAGCATACTTTAACGCGGCGTTGACGATATGCAAGGGAATGTGATAAAAAAACGCTATGAAGCGTAAAAAGAAAATCATGCACAGGTTTCTGATCACATTGCTGGCAATGCTGATGCTTGCCGGATGTACTGCTAAAGAAAAGGCAGAAGCTGCGGATCTTGGCGGATATACGGACACATCTCTCCAAAACCATGCCTTCCTGAAGAGTGACATCAGGGATATGCTCGGCAGGATGAAGAACAAAGAGAGCTTTGCGGTCTTCTTCGGTTTTACCGCCTGTCCGTGGTGTCAGGAAGCACTGCCCGTGTTAAACGAGGCAGCAAGGGAGACAGATATCCCTGTGTACTATATCAATACAAGACCCGATGCCTCCGTGACCAACAACACGGAGATACCGGATTACGATCTGCTGTATGAAGCGGTCGGTGATACGTTCGGTCTTGATCAGAACGGGAACCACCGCCTGTATGTTCCCTTTGTTCTATTTGTGAACAAAGGTGAGACGGTGATGAGCCATGAGGGAACGCTGGCAGATCATGATGCCCATGAGCGGGCAATGACGGATACGGAGCGGCAGGAACTGCTTGATATTTACAGGCAGGGATTCGGACTGCTGAAATAAACGGGCATCTTTCATCCGAAATGAACGATGCCTTTTTACTTAAAGAAGGGATGATACTGATGAGAATTACCGTGCTGACCATTTTTCCGGAACTGTTTGAAGGCTTTCATGCCTTTCCGCTGGTGAAAAGAGCACTGGAAAACGGCAGTCTTGAGCTGGTGATCACGGATATGCGTGCATATGCGGACGGCAGTTACCGGCACATTGATGATTCTCCGTACGGCGGCGGGGCAGGCATGATCCTGCGCTATCCGGTCATGGCCAGAGCTTTGGCAGATGTCAGGAGTGCAAAGTCGCATACCGTCCTGTTTGCGGCATCGGGTCATCCGTATACCCAGAAGGATGCCAGACGCTTTGCGGAAAGCGAGGATCTGATCCTGGTCTGCGGACACTATGAAGGCATAGATGCACGTATTCTGGATGATATTGATGAAGAGATCTCTGTTGGGGATTATGTTTTGAGCGGGGGTGAGCTGCCGGCGATGACCGTGATTGATTCGATTGTTCGTTTACTGGATGGTACGATCCGCACGGTGAGCACGGAAGAGGAATCATTTGAAAACGGTCTGCTTGAGTATCCGCAGTATACAAGACCTGCTTCATGGAACGGCAGGGATGTGCCGGCTGTGCTGCTCTCCGGAAATCATGAACAGATACGTCTCTGGCGGAAGAAGGAATCGCTGAAGCGCACACTGCTGTACCGGCCGGATCTGCTGGAGAAGTATCCGCTGTCTGCAGAAGAGAGCAGGATGCTGGCGGAAGTGCGTGCGGAGTTGAACGGAAAAGACAAAAAGTGATACAGTTACAGAGGTAATCAGGAGGTTAATCATGACAAAAATGAAAGCAATCAAAGCAGCCGATCTGAAGAAGATGCGGGAAAACTATCTGGCGGATGACAAAGCGAGAATCGTACGCAATGCGCTGACCAACAATGACATTGGTACGATTTCCAATTCACTGGACAGCACGGTGGACAATCCGTATATCTTCTCGATCGATATCAAGACCATGCCGGTCACCAACCAGATGTCTTCGGGACGCTGCTGGATCTTCTCGGCACTGAATGTGCTGCGTGAAATGATTGCGGCTAAATACCATATTGAAAAGTTTGAACTGTCCCAGAATTATATTGCTTTCTATGACAAGCTTGAAAAGATCAATTACTTCATGGAAGTGATGCTGCAGGAAAAGGAAACACCGCTTTCCGATGAAACGATGCGGTATGTCCTGGAAACGGCAGTCGGCGACGGCGGTCAGTGGGATATGCTTGTTTCCCTGGTCAAGAAGTACGGTATCTGCCCGAAGAGCGCTATGCCGGAAACATACCAGTCCTCCCATACAAGAGCGATGAACCAGATCATCAACAGACGTCTGCGCAGATTTGCGGCGGAAGTGAAGAAGCTGATGGCAGAGGATAAAGCTGATGAGATTGCGGCTGCCAAGGATGCATGTCTGAGTGAATGCTACGGACTGCTGTGCTCCTGCTTCGGTGTGCCGCCGATGAGCTTCACATTCGAGTATGTGGATGCCAAGAAGAAATACCATGCGGTAAAGAATGTGACACCGCTCGACTTCTACAGGAACTACCTGAAGGAAGATCTCGATGACTATGTCGGCATCATCAACGGACCGACCGATGACAAGCCTTACTACAAGATGTATACGGTCAAGTATCTCGGCAATGTTGTGGACGGAAACCCGGTTTCCTTCCTGAACCTGCCGATGAGCGATTTCAAGAAACTGATTCTTGATCAGCTGAAGGACGGACAGATTGTCTGGTTCGGCTGCGACTGCGGCAAAGACGGCAAGCGTGATATCGGTCTCTGGGATGATGCGCATTTCGACTATGCCGGAACATTTGATATGCATCTGGATATGACCAAGGCTGAAATGCTGGATACACGTGAAAGTGCTATGAACCATGCTATGGTTCTGACCGGTGTCAACCTTGACGGCGGCAAGCCGACCCGCTGGAAGATTGAGAATTCCTGGGGTGACAAAGTTGCCCATGACGGCTATTACATCTGCAGTGATACATGGTTTGACAAATACGTTTATGAGGCGGTCGTTCACAAGAAGTATCTGAACGCCAAACAGCTCAAGGCTCTGAAATCAAAGCCGATTGAGCTTCTGCCGTGGGATCCGTTCGGCTCACTGGCTGACTGACGTGAAGGACAGTTCCGTATGACGCGGAGCTGTCTTTATATTTTGAAGAGGAGGTTTTTCATGTCACAGAAAGACAATAAGCTTGGTACGATGCCGGTCGGAAAACTGCTGATCTCCATGGCGGTGCCGATGATGCTGTCATTCTTTATACAGGCCATGTATAACATTATCGATTCCATGTTCGTGGCAAGGATCTCGGAGAATGCCCTGACGGCTGTTTCTCTGGCATTTCCGATGCAGCAGATCATGACTGCAATCAGTGTCGGCACGGGTGTCGGCATTGCGGCAGGCATACCGCGGGCACTGGCGAGAAAGCAGAATGAACATGCAGACAAACTGGCCTGCACGGGTATATTCCTGTGTCTGTGCTATCTCGTAGTGTTTGCGCTGCTCGGTATATTCTTTACGAACAGGTTCTACAGGATGCAGACGGATGTGGCGGAAATCGTCAGCGGCGGAACCACATATCTGTCCATTGTATGGATTGTAAGCGCAGGAGCATTTTACGGCACACTCTTTGAAAAGATGCTGACATCCACCGGCAATGCGACACTTGCCATGATTGCGCAGGCCAGCGGGGCTGTATTCAATATCATCTTTGATCCGCTGCTGATCTTCGGAATCGGTCCGTTTCCGGAAATGGGCATAGCAGGGGCGGCTCTGGCAACGGTGCTCGGACAGATTCTGGCAGCTTCCATTGCGTTTGTTCTGAATATAAAGAAGAATCCGTGGGTGCATTTCTCTCCGGAAATGATCTTCCATCCGGAAATGCATGTCATCCGCGAAGTCTATACAATCGGCTTCCCGTCCATGATTACAATGGGACTGACCTCAATGAGCTCATTCCTGATCAATCAGATCCTGCTTGGCTACAGTACAACGGCAACCGCAGTTTATGGTATCTGGATGAAGCTGCAGAATTTCTGCTTTATGCCAGCTTTCGGAATGAACAACGGCATGGTGCCGATTCTGTCGTACAACTATGGTGCCAAGCGTGCTGACCGTGTGCATGGTACGATCAGATATGCCCTGACGGCTATCATCAGTCTGATGACGGTGCTGACCATTGTTTTCGAACTGATACCGGGGACATTGCTCAGTATGTTCAGTGCCGGGGAACAGATGCGTGCCATCGGTATGACAGCACTGCGTATTACCGTGCTTTCACTTGTATTCGGGGGCACCGCCGTTATTCTGACCAGTGCCATGCAGGCAATGGGACATGCCAAATACACACTGATTGTCAATGTCCTGAGAGGACTCGTACTGCCGGCCTCGGGATTCTTCCTGATGTCAGCGCTCTTCCACAGTCTTGACAGAGTATGGTTTGCAGTGCCGATTGCCGATATCATAGCCGCACTCATTGCAGTATACCTGTACAGACGCATGAAAGCAGATCTGGAACGGGAGTTTGCTGAAGAGTAATCACAGGTCATCCGTGTATGCGGATGGCTTTTTTACGGGTGAGTGCAACTTAATATGCTTACGGGTGATCCATGGTACAATTGTGACAAGAAAGTAAGGATAGTATGAAGATCGGTGTGATATCACTTGGCTGTGCCAAGAATCTGGTGGATACGGAAAACCTGCTGGGTATGCTCGCGGAAGGGGATGCAGAGCTTGTCTCCTCGTGGCGGGATGCCGAAGCAGTGATTATAAATACATGCGGTTTTATTGAAAGTGCAAAGACGGAAGCAATCGATACGATTCTGGAGGCTGCCGACCATAAGGGGGAAGGCCTGCAGAAGCTGATCGTCATGGGCTGTCTGTCCCAGCGCTATAAGCCGGAGCTTGAGAAAGAGATGCCGGAAGTGGACCGCTTCATTGCCATTGATGAATATAAGAATCTCGGAAAGATACTGAGTGAAACACTCGGGATCCGGATTCCGAATACCTACGGCAAATCACCGCGCAAACTCAGCGGCAAACCATGGATGGCATATCTGCGTATTGCGGACGGCTGTGACAACCGCTGTGCATACTGTGCGATTCCGCTGATCCGCGGGGATCTTAGGTCATTTGCCGAAGATGAACTGGTGACGGAAGCAGAGAGACTAGTAAAAGAGGGTGTCACGGAGCTGAATCTGATTGCCCAGGATTCTTCCAGATACGGTTATGACTGGGATCATCAGCTGCATCTCTCCTCATTACTTAAGAGACTGGATGCCATTGAAGGTGTCAAGTGGATCCGTATTCTGTATCTGTATCCGGATGAGATTCCGGATGATCTGCTGGATACGATCCGTGCATCAAAGCATATTCTGCCGTACTTTGATATACCCATCCAGCATGGTTCGGATACGATGCTGAAAGCAATGCACAGAAGATCCAGCCGGGCCGAAATACTTGAACGCACTGCACTGATCCGGAAGACATTCCCGGATGCCGTTCTGCGTACAACGGTTATGTGCGGCTTCCCCGGTGAGACGGAAGAAGAGCATCAGAAGAATCTTCAGCTCATGAAGGAAGTGCGCTGGGATCATCTCGGGGCGTTTGCCTATTCCCAGGAGGAAGGCACACCCAGCAGTGAGCTTGAGGATGATGTACCGCCGGAAGTCAAGGAAAGAAGACTGGCGGAAATCATGGAGCTGCAGGGAGAGATTGCCCGTGAACGCATGGAAGCGATGATCGGGAAGCGTGCGGAGATCCTGATCGAAGGATATGATCCGCTGAGTGACCGCTATATCGGCCGCAGTGTGTTCCAGGCGCCGGACGGGGTTGACGGTGTTGTGCGGGTGCGCAGCGGCAAACCCCTGGAACCGGGAGAATACACGGAAGCGGTTTATACGAAGGTAAGCGGAATGAATCTGCTTGCCGAAACTGCAGACTGAGGAGGCCGCATGTTCCATATTTCGGACTGTAAGAAATATACAAGATGTCCCAGAATGTTTGTGTTTGACCAGACTGCCGAAAAGCAGCCTTTTCAGAGTTTTGTCAGACTGGATGAAACGGTCAGTGATCTGGCAGCCCTGAAACTGGGCATCAAGGAGCGTTTCCTCGGTGAACGCGGGGATGCGCCGGAGAAAGCCCTGCAGGCAATGGAAGAATACGACTGGCTGATCAAAGCGCGTTTTGAGTATGACGGTCTGCGTATCAAGGTGCCGTTCCTGCACAGAACAGATGAGGGCTGGGATATCTACTTCCTGTTTATCGGCCTCTATCCCCAGGCCAATGATATGCAGTTCTACTGCGATACGGTATGGGTGCTTGAGAATCTCGGCATACAGCTCCATGAATACTATCTGATTCATCTGAATGCGGAATATGTGCGCGGCAAGTATCTTGATCCGGCACAGCTTTTCTGCATCTCGGATCACTTCTTCAATGACCGCAATCATCCCTCCCTTACGGTGGAAACGGCAATACGGCGCAGCCGCAAGGATCTCAGCGGTATGCTGCGGGAGATGGAGAACTGCACCGAGGAAACAGCCGGAGCACCGGTGCGCACTTCGAAGTGCACGGGCCGACAGAAATGCCGTTACTATGAAAGATGCTTCCCGGAAGAGGAGGCTGTCCCGTATAACTCGATCCTTACGCTTTCGGCTGCGCAGTACAGATACGACATGCAGAAGGAAGGCAGACTGTATCTGAGGGATGCCGATCCCGAGAGAATCGAAGGAAGCCGTATGCAGTATGCGCAGATCATGGCCGACAGGAACGGGGGTCTTTTTGCGGACAGAACGGGACTGCGGCAGTGGATGGCGGATATTCAGTATCCGATTTCGTGTCTCGACTTTGAGTGGGAGCGCTATGCCATTCCTCCGTATGAGGGAATGAGACCTTTTGATGTGCTTCCGTTTGAATACTCCCTGCATGTCATGCATGAGAACGGTGAGGTAGATCACCGTGTCTTCCTGTCATTCCATGATGACAGGCGTGCCTTTGCGGAAAGACTGCTTGCCGAACTGCCGGAAACCGGTACGGTGATGGCATACAATGCCAACGGTGCAGAGATGATCCGGATCCGGGAACTGGCCGAACAGCTGCCCGATCTTGCGGACAGACTGCTCGCAGTCAATGAGCGCATGAAAGATCTGCAGACACCGTTTGAAAGCGGTCTTGTCTATGATACGCGGATGCACGGTTTATGGTCGCTGAAGGTGATCATGTCCATGATGGATGATCCCGGCTACAACGATCTGGCAATACGGCAGGGCATGGATGCTGTATTCCAGTGGCGGCAGGTGGACCGCAGCGATCCCGATGCGGATGCCGAAGAAATCATTGAGGAACTGAAGGAATACTGCGGTATGGATACATATGCCATGACGGTTGTGTATAAGTGGCTGCAGGAAATTACCGAGGAAGTGCACTGATACCTGCAAATCTTCATGTTATCCATTCTTTCACATGTTATAATTAAGACAGATAAAGAAACACATATATCATTGAATACACAGACCGCAGTTTTTCTGATTCCAGTAGTTCAAAACGGAGTGTCTCCGTGGAGATAGAAAGAAGGTATCTTATGCGTTTTGAAATTGTAGGAAAGAACATTACAGTTACTGACACGATGCGGGAAAAGATTGAAAAGAAGCTCAGCAGTCTCGACAAGTATCTGATCATCGGAGATGATACGGTCGCACGGGTCGTAGCCCGGGTTTACCCGGAGGCTGAGAAAATAGAAGTGACGATTCCGACCAAAGTGGGTGTACTGAGAACAGAGGTCATGCATGATGATCTCTATGCGGCAATTGATCTTGCCGTGGATAAGCTTGAGGATCAGATCAGAAGACAGAAGACAAGACTGAGCCGCAGGCACAGAGAATCCCTTGCCCAGAGCTTCCTTGATGAACAGGCAGCTGAAGAGGGTGAAGACATCCCTGTAAGAACAAAGACAATCCATGCCGGTGAGATGGATCTGGATGAAGCAATTATGCAGATGGAACTCAGCGGACATGACTTCTACATCTTCACAGATGAAGAAACCGGAAAGATTTCGGTTGTATACCAGCGCCGCGGAGGCGGCTACGGTCTGATTGAAACAGACTGAGTCTCAGGCTGAGGCCTGCCCGTGAGGGCAGGTCTTTTGTTTCACACAGCAGGTTATGGTTATAATGTAAACGTATGACAGCATTCGCAGCACATAATCAAAACATGAGAATGTACGGTAAAGTGCATGATCCCGGGGAGGTTCGGATGAAAAAGACAGCTGTGAAACTCAGTGCCGTTCTTCTGGCTCTGCTGGTGTTCCTGGGCGGTTTTCAGCCGGTCAGGGCGGAAGCAGACTTTGACGCATTCCTTGAAGAGAAGTTCAGTGAAGCAATGGAAAGCGATTATACAGGACTGCATTTCGGGTTTGTTGACTACAAGGGATACGGTCTTAAGAAGCCGGAAGTCAAATGGCCGGATATTTCCTATGCGTCTATTGCGGAAGAACAGGCAGCCGCACAGAAGACACTGGATGAGCTGCATCAGTTCAGCTATGATTCCCTGAATGACCGCCAGCAGCACGATTATCTGGCATACGAGCATGATCTGATGGATACGATTGCTCTGGACGCATATCCGGATTATGAAGAGGTCTATAATCCCTACGGCGGTTATTTCTCCGATGTGCAGACGCTGCTTACGGAGTTTGTTCTGTATGATAAGGAATCGGCTGAGGATTACCTGACCCTGACAGAGGATTATGTCCGTTTGATGGATGTTATGAACGAGTTCACAAAACAGCAGGCAGCCAAGGGATATTTCATGAGGGATGCAGCCCTGGATGAAGCCCTGAAGCAGATGCGGGAATTTGTGGACAAGGGTGAAGAGAATCCGCTGATCGTCATTTACAGCAACAGTATTGACCAGCTGGAAGGTCTTACAGATGAAGAACGCACATCCTTCAAGGACAGGAACCGTGATCTGGTGCTGAACAAGGTGTTCCCGGCAGTTGAAAATGCCATGAAGGTGCTGGAAAGCCTGCGCGGCAGCCGGTCTGTTGACGGTTCGCTGTATTACTATCCGGAAGGAAAGGAATACTACAAAGCGCTGGTCAGCCGTAAGACATCCAGCTCGGATTCCGTGGAGGAAGTAAAGGAATATCTCGGCAAGGCATTAAAGGATATCTATGCCTTTGCCGTCGGCACAGGCCTTACAGCTTCAGAGGGAGCGGATGTAACGACAGGACTGGAGACACCGGAAGAAGTGCTTGAATATCTGCGTCGTCATATGAAGGATTTCCCGCACGGGCCGGCCGTGACATATACACCGTCCTACCTGGATCAGAGTGTTGCGAATCCGTCAGTCATGGCATATTACATGGACGCTCCGTTTGACGATGTCACCCGCAACGTTATCCGCATCAACGGCAATGCCGTGGCAGGAGATCCGGTAACGCTGTACTATACGCTGGCACATGAAGGCTTCCCGGGCCATCTGTATCAGATGACCTGGTACCATTCACAGGATATCAATCCGATGCGCTACAACATCTCGGCAATCGGCTATACCGAAGGATGGGCGCAGTATGTTGAGAAGATCATGCTGGACAGATCACCGCTGACCGAGAATTCCGCCGACAGTGCCTTTGCGAACACCTTCCTCGGTTATGTCATGCAGGCGTATGCGGATCTGTGTGTGAACGGACTCGGCTACGATGCACAGCAGCTGGCGGATGACATGGCTTCCCTTGGTCTTTTCGGAATGGATGCCGAAAATCTGAAGCCGGTGTATGAAGCGGTTGTGGATCAGGCGGGAACGATTATTCCGTACGGTTACGGCATGTGCAGATTCTGGGAATTCAATGAACGGACAAAACAGGCCCTGGGCGACAAATTCGATCTGGAGGAATTCCATCTGACCGTGCTGACCAACGGACCGCGTCCGTTTGAATCCGTGGAGAGCGACCTTGCGAAATACGTTGAAAGCAAGGGCGGGAAACTGCCTGAGAAGTTTACATTCTTCTCGGAGAAAGCAGGCAGTGCTTCGGCGATTGCCGGAAAGATGCTGCTGTTTGTGACCACGCATCTGAAAGAGGTTATGATTGCGGCAGTAATCGTTGTAATTCTGCTGCTGGTGGTTCTGGTCCTGATCCTGCGGGCATTGTTCAAATGGCTCTTCGGAAGGAAAAAGAGGAAGGAGGCTGCACCGGTATGAAAAAGCGGAGATTCCGGTTCTTTCTGAAAAAGAAAAAAACGCCCAAACCGGCGGAACTTGAGGAAAACGCGCAGAAGGTTACGGATAATATGCTGAAAACAGCAGAGAAACAGCGGGCGGCCATATTCGCGAACGCTGTGCCGAAACCGGGTGCTAAACTGAGACATTAATTAAATATGGAGGTCTTCGGACCTCCATATTTTTGTGATATCAGAAGAAGAAATACGCAATCAGCGAGATGGTTCCAAGCGAGAGAATCCCGGTCAGAAAGGTCGATGACTGGTTGTAGAGGTAGGAGAGGATAGCGGTCAGTACGACATGGTAGAGATAAGTTCTGACCAGCAGGTCCAGTTTGAATTCGGGAATGAATGCCAGTGTGTATATAAGACCGAAGAGGAAGCCGCTGGCCAGGATGATCAGCAGTTCCTTTTCGCGGATATCGAAGTGGTCGGTCAGGCACTTGAAGGCAATGTTGTATATGGATGCGTGTATGTAGGTGAAGGCAATGAGGATAGCCGGTGCTGCAAAGGTATATTCATTGACTGTTTCGTGATCCGGCACCAGTGTGTATCCGCCCAGGAAGGATGAATTGAATTTGGTCCAGGCACCTACTAAGAGCAGGCCGATGATCGTATAGAGGATGCAGTCACCGGGTTTTGCTTTGAAGCGGTTGTAGTGAATGCCGAACAGATTCCAGTCATAGATGATCAGAATACAGCCGGCGAGGTTCAGGACAAATGTATATGAGATCGTGGGATTGTTCACCCACAGATCGAGGAGCCGCTCTGCGAAGGGGATCAGCAGAAATACCAGCAGGGATATAATAATCCGCTTATATGAAAGGTGTGAGATTGAGTTCTGGGACACGTTGTGATTCTCCTTAAAAAAATTCTTTTATATTCTATCAGAACTTGCGCGGAAAACGAAACGTATTTGCGTAGAGAGATAATGTGACACCGAAGTAAAATACGTGAAAGTAATACTTTATGGTGATATAGTAAGTAACGTATATTTACATTCGGTTCATTTCCGATACATTTATGAGGAGGTTATTTGAAAATGCAGGAAAACAACCCGGAGTACACCGTACAGCAGCTTGAAAAGATGACAGACAGAATCAGCAGCCTATACAAGGAGTGCCGCAAACGCATGAATTACTGTCAGCGGGCAGCCCTGATTGAGGAAAACAAAGATGCGTATGAGCAGGATCTGAAAGTCGTAGCGTATGTGGACTGCTGTCTGGAGACCTGCAGCAAAGACACACAGAAGATCATCCGGAGTGATTATCTGGAGGTGTCTGATCCGAAATGGTATATGGAGTATTACTCAGCTACCGGTTATTACCGCAGGAAGCAGAAAGCAATCGAAGAATTCATAAATTGTCTCGATCTTTGAATCATGCTAGAATTTCTGCGGATTCTGTGGAGGCGGCTGTGCTCGTCCGGATCTGAATGAAGCCGGGGTGTATACCTGTATCAGGCTTCTGTTTTAAGGAGGCTTGAACATGCTCAGAGGAATAGCTGCCTCGCAGGGAATAGCGCAGGCAAAAGTATATAAACTGGAACAGCCGGTTCTCGATATCGTGAGAAGAAGTGCTGATCCGGATGAAGAGCTGGCAAAGCTGGATGCGGCGCTGACAAGAACGGCAGCAGATATCACCCGTATCCGGGAAGCTGCTTCCGTACAGCTGAACAGTGCGGAACTGGCGGTGTTTGATGCGCATCTGATGATGATCGATGATCCCGAGTTCCGTGCCCAGATAGAAAACACCATCAGGAATGATAAGGTCTGTGCGGAATATGCCGCTAAGCAGACCGCCGAGATGATGGTGATGATCTTTGAAGGGATGGATGATGCTTATATGCGGGAGAGAGCGGCGGACGTGAAGGATGTGACCTTCCGGCTGCTGTGCAATCTCTGCGGCATGGAGATACCCAATCCGGCCATGCTGGATGAACCTGTCATCATTGTGGCAAGGGATCTGACACCCTCGGATACAGCATCCCTGAACAGACAGTTTGTCAGGGGTTTTGTGACCGAAACGGGCGGACGGACAAGCCACAGTGCAATCATGGCAAGAAGTCTCGAGATACCGGCTGTTGTCGGTGTCAAAGGCATTCTTGAGGCAACCCGCAACGGTATGCCGCTCATTCTGGATGGGCGTGACGGTATTGTCATACCTGATCCTTCAGAAGAGCAGGTATCCGCATATGCCCTGAAAGCAGATGCGTTCCGAAAGGAGCGGGAAGCACTGAAAGCTCTGAAGGATAAGCCTTCGGTGACGGCAGACGGCCGCAAGGTCGTATTGTCCGGCAATATCGGTTCACCTGCAGATCTTGAAAGCGTGCTGGAAAGCGGGGCGGAAAGCATCGGGCTTTTCCGTACCGAATTCCTGTATATGCAGTGTGAGAATGATTTTCCGGATGAAGAGATGCAGTTTGAAGCATACAGAAGTGTGCTGGAAGGCATGCACGGCAGACGTGTGGTCATCCGCACCCTGGATATCGGCGGCGACAAGAAACTGAATTACTATTCCTTCGAGGAAGAGATGAATCCGTTTCTCGGTGTCCGTGCCGTCAGGTTCTGTCTGCTGCGCAAGGATATCTTCCGCACCCAGCTCAGGGCACTGCTCAGAGCATCGGTATACGGAAAACTGAGCATTATGTTCCCGATGATTGCGACCGTGGAGGAATTCCGTGAGGCAAAAAAGTGCTGCGATGAAGCAAGAGCAGAGCTGATCGCTGAAGGCATTCCGGTCAGTGATGATGTGGAAGTCGGCTGTATGATCGAGGTTCCGGCGGCGGCTGTGAATGCGGACCGTCTGGCCAAGTATGCGGACTTCTTCTCCATCGGCACCAATGACCTGATTCAGTATGCAATGGCTGCGGACCGTACCAGTGAACCGCTCAGCTATCTGTACCAGCCGCTCAATCCGGCTGTGCTGCGTCTGATCAAAATGACCGTGGAAGGCGCTCACAAGTACGGCAGATGGTGCGGTATGTGCGGTGAAATGGCCGGTGATGAACTGACAGCGCCGGTATTGCTGGGACTTGGTCTGGATGAGTTCTCGATGAGTGCACCCTCCGTTCTCAGTGTGCGGCAGATGATCGGCACGCTGCGGTATGCGGATATGCAGCAGCTGGCTGCGGACGTGCTGGAATGCGATACGGATGCGGAAGCGGCAGAGCTGCTGAAGAAGGCAGTCGGCAAACAGCCGCAAACAGTAGTACAATAAAGGTGTGCTGAAGGCACACCCTTATTTTGTTTATGAAGAAAATACTGTTTATTTCCAGCACCGGAGGTCACCTGACGGAACTGCTGCAGCTGAAGGACATGTTTCAGAGATGTGATTATCACCTGATTACGGAGAAGACATCTGCGAATGAGAGTCTGCGTGATCAGTTCGGGGCTGACCGTGTCGATTATCTTGTATACGGCACGAAATCCCATCTTTTTTCGTATCTTTTCAAATTCAGCTGGAACTGCCTGCGTTCATTGTGGCTGTACTGGCGCATACGTCCCGATGTGGTGATCACCACCGGTACGCATACAGCCGTGCCCATGTGCAAAATTGCGCATCATTTCGGCAAAAAGGTGATCTGGATCGAGACATTTGCGAACAGCCGTACACCGACGGCAGCCGGCAAGATGATCTATCCGATTGCCGATCTCTTTCTTGTGCAGTGGGAAAGCATGCTGGAGGTATATCCGAAGGCTGTATATAAAGGATGGATATTCTGATGATCTTTGTGACACTCGGTACAAATGACAAAAGCTTCGGAAGACTTCTGGACAGTGTGGAGAAGGCTGCAGCAGACGGACTGCTCAGCGGAGAGATTCTCGTACAGTCCGGGTATACGAAGTATGAAAGCAGCCGCATGAAGGTTGTTGAGTCCATGAACCGCCAGGAATTCGAAGAAGCGGTTGCCAAAGCAGATCTTGTGATCACCCACGGCGGCGTCGGCTCCATCATGACGGCTCTGCAGCACGGCAAAACAATTCTCGCAGCAGCAAGGCTTGCGGCTTATGGCGAACACGTCAATGACCATCAGATACAGCTGCTCGAATCCTTTGACAGGGACGGGTATCTGATCTATATGAAGGATCTCAGCGACCTGAAACCGTATCTTGAAAGGGCCAAGACCTTCACACCGCGGCAGTATGTGTCCAATACCGCTGCCATGGTGTCATTTCTGGAAGACTGGATAGAAAAAAACTGAGCCGGAGACGGCTCAGAATTTTATATACGGATAGGTGGAAGGTTCATAGAAGAACTGCAGATCATCAAGACGCACACATCCTAATGCACGTCCGTACACACAGCCGCAGTCGATATGCATGAGGCGGCTTTTTTCATGCCATATGATCTGTCCGTCATATTCCGGACCGTAGAAGAAGGTAGGCATATGACCGACAACCATGGTTGTATCAGGGAAGGGATTGTCATCCAGACCGATATGCGACCAGATCAGCTCATCCACAGGCACTTCGGCAGGATGGATACCGGCAAAGCAGTATGAGCCAAGCCCCGCATGCACGAGCAGGAAGCGCTGTCCGTTCACTTCGACATATTTATAGAATTCAGGATTCTCCAGTCTGTACTGCAGATCGTAGCATTCGGTGATATCCAGGGAGAGAAACTGATCCATCGTCTGCAGACCGCCGTTGTTGTGCAGCCAGTTGAACAGGTCTGTATTCATATATATGGACCCGGGATTGCGCTTTTCCTCAATCAGTTCCGCTATGTAGCGCCGCAGCCACTGGTCATGGTTGCCGAAGATCAGATGCATATTCGGGCGTGAAAGAATCTCCTGAAACAGGGGAATCGGTTCTTTGCCGCGGTCGCCGACATCACCGATGATATACATTTCATCGTAGTCGGTGAAGCTGATCCTGTTCAGCAGACGGTCAAATTCGGTTTTGCATCCATGCAGATCACTGACAGCGTATACGGACATACAGACACCTCTGTCAGACATTCTACCATGAACTGCACGGCTTTTGATTAATTGCCTGTATGCAGATCGGTGACGATGCTGATGGCGCCGATCGCACCGCCGGGAAGCAGGGCATAGGCAACCGTGTCACCGGGTGTGAGACTGGCAGCACTGACCAGATCCGAATTGCACAGAATCAGGGCATCCGGGGAAAGCGCATATGTGACGGCCGTATCTTCCTCTGCCGGTATGACGGTCAGGGTATTTCCGGTGCACGATATTACTTCCGCATTGTTTATGGCAGCTTCTCTGCTGTTCTCTGCGCATCCGCTCAGCAGCAGGATTCCCAGAATTGCCGTTACCAGTCTTTTCATTGCTCTCCTCCGTTACACAGGCAGTATAGGATCTGATTCTGTACAGTACATGTCATGTATCTGAACTTTGTGTGAAGAGGAAATTTCTTTATTTTGAAAGAATGCTAGGTTATAATGGTGTGCGTTAATAAGAGAAGGGAGAATTTTATGGGAAGAGCACATGAAGTGCGGGCAGCATCAATGGCCAAGACTGCCGCAATCAAATCAAAGCTTTATTCACGGTTCGGAAAGGAATTATACATTGCCGCTAAGTCCGGTGTGCCTGACCCTGATATGAACCTCGCACTGAAGCGTAAGATCGCAGAAGCCAAATCCAACCAGGTTCCGGCTGATGTCATCAAGAGAGCGATTGAAAAGGCCAAAGGCGGTACAGAAGAAAACTATACCGAGTGCAGATATGAAGGTTTCGGTCCCGGCGAGAGCACGGTGATCGTTGACTGTCTGACAGATAACGCCAACCGTTCCTATACGGAAGTAAAGACCTGCTTCAATAAGTGCAAGGGCGGAAAGCTTGCCAACAGCGGTGCGGTCTCATTCAACTATGAGCCGTCAGGACTGTTCGTTTTCCCGTATGATGACGAGGAAAAGATGCTGGATGCCTTGATGGAGGCTGAGGTTGATGTTCAGGATATCACCATCGAAGACGGCGCAATGACAGTCAAGACAACATTCACCGATTTCGGCAAGGCGCAGGAAGCAATCGAAAATCTGGTTCCGGGTGTTGAGTTCGAAGTATGTGAAGCAACCATGCTGCCGAATGAGTATGTAACGCTGAATACCGATGAGGAGAAGGAAGCGTTCGAGAAGCTCATGAACATGCTGAATGACTGCGACGACGTAAACAAGATCTACACCAACGTAGCAGCCGAGTAACAAGCAGAGTCCAATGAAGCCGTACGGTAAACCGTATGGCTTTTTTATGCTTACAAAGAAAAGAATGCATCATCTGATCCGACTCTTGTCAAGTAGACAAGGAAAATAAATCACTGTACAGACATCACAACAATATGGAGGATAGGGTAACCTGTCCTCCATATTTTCATGGTGTCGATTGCGCTTTCTTGTAACATTGCCTGAGTTGAACATTATGAAAACATCTTTGCCTTAGTTTTGTTGTGGTTTAAGCTGCAGTTTGAATCACTGCA
>JAFUCL010000060.1 GCA_017459725.1 Solobacterium sp.
CATTATAACTGATAATCCAGATCACATTATGACATCATATGATGCTTTTCATAATGTCTTATCATTCAATCTTGAAAAAAGGTCTACAGAATACTCTCAAGTTACTCTGTAAACCTCTTTCTTAACTTAATGACGTTGAGCGCAAGCTCTTTTTTTACTGCAGTCCGCCCACCCGGATGGAATCATCCATGCTCTGGATGATACGCCGGCAGTTCTCATAAACCGCTTCATGGTCTTCCAGCTGATCATCACTGAGGGAACTGACGGGTCTGGATACATACTGTCCGTCTTCCGATTCCACCGAGCAGAATACATCCACACGGGGATTGGTCAGCTCAATCTTTTTCTTGTCATACAGCGTTGTCTTGGTAACCGTGACCACACCGGCCAGACCCAGTCTGTTCTGACCGGGTGCACCGTCGCACAGCACATTGCCCATGGAGTAGAACACAAGTGTGTCATCGATCCAGGCAACCGGCTGCACGGCATTGTATGCATTGCCGAGGATAACCGAAGCACCCGCATCGGCCAGGGCTTTGGCAATGGTCTTCTGACGCTCATTCGGCGCTTCCCCGTCACTGCCCTTCCAGCAGATTGATACCACGACCACATCCGCTACATCGGCAGCCTGCTCGACAAACAGCGGTGTCTTTTCATCATCGTACACATTGACGAGATACTTCTCCTGTTCCGGCAGCGGATCATCCAGGTAATCGGTGTAGGACAGGAATACGACGGATATGCCGTTGATTTCAAAGGGACGGATCAGGTTCTGCTGATCGGTGCTCCAGTAATTGCCGGCCTGCTGCAGCTGCTGTGCATCCCAGAAGACCAGCGAATCATCCACACCCTTTTTGCCGTTCGTCATTGCATTCGGAGTTGCCAGACCGACCGCATCAAAACCGATCTTCCTGACATTCTCTGCGAAGGCGGCAGGCACCTGTGTGCCGACCAGAGTTCTCTGCGTGCATACGGAAACCTCGTAGTTGGAGATCAGGTCATGCAGATCCTCGAAGCATTCGCTGTAATCCTGAATCTGCGGTGCATACAGACCGTAGTCGATCATACCGGTGCCGAGGATCCGGATCACGCTTGAATTCTCTTCCGGAAGATAGTAATTCACACCGCCGGAATTCTGCGGATTCCGCTTCTCAAGCTGCAGTGAAAGCAGGTTCATGCTGAGACTGATCATGCCGATCAGAAGCGCAAGAACCAGTAATATTTTTCCTGTTACATCCCAAAATGTATTTCTGTTCATAATAAACGCCTGTACGGTCATTATAGCATGAGTCGGTGGTATAATTCCGTTATGGTTCATATTCCCCTTGCACAGTATGAAAAGCTGAAGCAGGAGACCACGGGAAAAGCAGAGATCATTGCCGTATCCAAACTGCGTCCGAATGAACAGGTGCTTGCCTGGTATGATCAGGGCATCCGTGATTTCGCAGAAAACAGACTCAGCGGACTGCAGTCAAGAAGCGGACTGCCTGATGATATCCGGTGGCATTTCATCGGTCATCTGCAGCGCAACAAAGTCCGTCAGACCCTTCCGTATATCGATGTACTCAGCTCCCTGGATTCCGTTCCGCTTGCCCTTCTTCTGCAGAAGGAATGCGCCCGTTCAGGCAGAGTTCTGCCGGTGCTGGCGGAATTTCATCTTGCCCGCAGCGACACAGCCAAGAGCGGACTTCCGGCTGAGGAAGCCCTGCCTTTTTTCGAACTGCTGTTCACGCTGCCTGCCCTTTCACCCCAGGGCATTATGGTCATGGGACCGCACACGGATGATACCGATGCAGTGCGGCAGGTGTTTGCGGAAGGTGCGGCATTATACCGGAACCTGCAGGCGCATTTCGGAAAAGAGCGTATACGGGTGCTCTCCATGGGCATGAGTGATGATTACCGGATTGCACTGGCGTGCGGAGCCAACCAGATCCGGATCGGATCTTTGCTGTTTGATGACAGTGAATCATAGCTCACACGGGATATCCCTGTGGTATCCTTTCTAAGGAGGTGGACACACATGCCCGCTGCGACAACACACATTGAATTTGCCAGAGATGTTCTGGACACCCTTCCGGCAGAAGAAAGAAAACGCATCACCAATCTGCCGATGTACTATCTGGGCTCACAGGGACCCGATTTCTTCTTTTTCTCCAATTACGTGGTCCTGCCCGGCACCCTGTACCGCTGCGGCAGTGTGATGCACGAACAGAAGACTGCTGCCCTGCTGGATACCATGCGCCGTCTCTGTGCGCATTCAGGTGACCTGTATTCCTACTACTGCGGTTTTCTGTGCCACTATGCACTGGACTCCTCCGCGCATCCGCTGATCCGTTACTTTGCGTCCAAGGAAGCGAAGGAAACCGGTGTGAAGGAAATCGAAGCGCATTTCCGGGAGGAAGGCATGATCGACGTGCATGTGCTGAAGCTGCGCGGAAGAACACCGCTGTCTTACAGTGTGTACAGAGACCTTGCCGTCAGCCGTTCCGATGCCCGTGACCTCGGCGCCATGTTTCGTCTGCTGTTCCGGGAAGTATACGGATGGGATATCCCGGCCGCCAAGATTGAGCACACGGCAGCTGTCATTGTCCGTATGACCCGCTGGCTGAAACCCGGCAGTGAGCTGAAGTACACCATCGCCGACAAAGCCGAGAACCTGCTGAAAAAACCAAAGCTTGTCACCGGTATGATGCTTGCCCATAAAGAAAAGGACTTCATTGAAGTCCTTAACGAAAACCATGCTGAACACGAAGTGCCCGGACAGCCCGGAGTAACCGATTCACGGTCCTTTGACGAGATCTATGCGGAAGCTCTGCCTCTGGCCGGAGAACTGATTGCAGAGCTGCGCCCTGAAGAAATCACCAAGGATTTCGAGGGCCGTCTGATTGTATAACCGGGAGCGGAAACGCTCCTTTTTTTAACGAAGTCCTCGCTTTGCGGCAATGGCACATACGGCATCGACCATGTCATCCCGGTCTTCCGGCAGGATAAATCCGCCGGCAACCGCTCTGTCGGTGCTCTCTTCGCAAAGACGCCTGTAATTGTCCAGATCGCCGTACAGATTCACCAGCATCTCCGGTGAGAACGGTGCACACTGGCCGAACATCATCTGCACACCGCCGTCCTCACGGTCGCTGTAGCTCTGGTATACGGCTGTCGGGCAGTCTGCGGTCGGATAGCGGATACCGCCCAGGGCATTGCCGAACGCATCCTTTTCATTGGCAACCAAAGCACCCGTACGGTCGGTCGGTTCATAGGTCATACGGGTTTTTATTTTCGGCGCATGCGGAGCCGGGATGCCTTCCCGCACCCAGTTGAACAAAGCCTGCAGAGCGGCACAGAAGATCGGTTCATACGGAGTGTTCATCGGCTCGCCGATATAGCCTTCCCAGGAAAGCACAACCCCTGCTCTTTCCAGGTCCTCTTCCAGTCCGTCATAGTACTTCAGCAGTGAATACTCGGTATCATGCGAGGAACAGGGAATCTGCCAGGTGCGGAATCTGCACTCCGGTTCATCGAAGTCACCGTACCAGAATGTACGGCGGTTCTCGCTTTCGGTATTCACGGCAATCAGCGGCTCCCTGGAGCAGAGAATACTGCCGGTTGGTTTGGTGCCGGGTATCATCCTGCCCCCGCCGATGTAGGAATTCATCGGTTTGCTGTTTGCGCCGCTGCCGGTGTTGAAATAACCGTCAAACAGCGGTCCGTCTGCACAGTTCTCGGGTTTGTAGGCAAAGGAGTTGAGAATCCGGGCAATGTAGCTGCCGGACTGCGACCAGCCGGCCAGATACAGCCAGTTCTTCCCGTATCCCGCAATCGGATTCATGGGATCATCCCGGCGCAGTGCCTTGGCGAGATCTACGATCATATCCCAGAAAAGACCCAGTTCATACTGCGGCATATAATCAAAGTCATTGTTCAGCGGAGCATCGCGCTCAGGTGTCGGATTCGCCCAGTTGATCGGCGCATAGCGTTCCGGATCAAATCTCTTCAGGGCATCCACAACCTGTCCCTTTGAAGAAATACCGATATAGATATCACCGTGTCTGACGATATGTTTCCAAGTCAGGATCCAGTCACGGTCGATATCAAAATGCGCACTTGCATTCAGGATCTCAACAACGACATTGCCGCTGAAAGCATCCAGATCCACCGGTCTTCTGACAATCAGCCTGGTTGTATACGGAGCCCCGGCATAGCTTACGGAACCGTCCTCTTCATAGATATTCGCCGTACCGCGCATGAAATACTCATCCTCTGCATACCCGTGTTCCTTGAGTTTACAGACATTGACCGCCGTGATGAACGGATACGAATCCACTGTCACGGGAATTCTCTTCATTTCCAGCAGCATTACCGTTACCTTCTCTTTCCATTATTTGTACTGTCTGATTTTCTTCAGAATACCATATATACCGCAGGCGTAAAAGAAAAGCTGATGTTCTCAGCCTTCCTTCTCATTCTCTCTCATCTTGCGGATCCGGAAATACATATCCAGATACATCTTATGGGCAATCGTCACAACGACATTGTACAGCATGCGGATTTCCTCCCGTACACCGTCCGGGCGCGGATCCCTGGCGGAAGGCGCATAGAAAGCGTGCAGAACACCGATCAGCTCCTTGCGGAAGTATTCATACCCCTGCTCCACTGTACAGACATTCTCACGGATGGCAAAGATATCCTGGATACTGTCCATGGAAAGAACCGTCTTGGCCAGCACGATGAAAATGAAATATGCAATCTGTTCCCGTGAATACATCTTCCGGTTGGCCTTGGATACCATCTTGAGTTTAACGTAGTTGCTGATCATGGACGGTGTCACTTCCAGGCCCGGAAAATCCCCCAGAAAACTATTGATATACTTGGTAACCTGATCCAGATACAGACCTACATCCGGTATTTCGTTATAGGCAGGAAGCACAAAGGCATGCAGGCTTTTCTGAATTTGTTCTTTATCACTCATAAAATAATTGTATTTTCTGCACGGATTGCCGTCAACCAATTTTCAATACCCCTTGACAGGTTTTTTAATATCCGCTAATCTGAAACTATAAACAGGTTATTCAATAACCGATAAGGAGGTGAAGGCAAATGACAGCACTGGATTTCCGCAGTACTTCCGGCAACAGCAGCCGTTCCGGCGGCAGATTCCGCCTGAAGGATCCGATCAGCTGCCTCACTCATTTTGCAGGTTTCCTGCTGGCTGCTTTAGGCACACCGTTCCTGCTGGTCCACGCCGTCAATGACGGAAAACCCGCATCCACGATCATTGCACTGGCGATATTCATGGGCAGTATGATGCTGCTGTATCTGGCTTCTGCTTCCTACCATGCCGTCAACAGCACCCCGACCATTAACCGCATTCTGAAGAAGTTTGATCACATGAGCATCTGTGTTCTGATTGCCGGTTCCTATACACCTGTATGCACTGCCGTTCTTCCGCAGCCGACCGGAACGATCCTGATGATTGCCGTATGGGTTTTTGCCCTGGCAGGCATGATCTTCAAGCTGTTCTGGGTGCACTGTCCGAAATGGGTATCCTCCGTTATGTATATTTCCATGGGCTGGGTATGCATCGCTGTCATGCCGCAGCTGATCCGTCTTATGGAAACCGGTCAGTTCATCTGGCTCGCAGCCGGCGGCGTGTTCTATACAGTCGGCGGTCTCATCTACTCATCCAAAAAGAAATTCATACCGGAGAACAGCATCGGCTTCGGCAACCACGAGCTCTTCCACCTCTTCATCATGACCGGCTCCTTATGCCACTTCATCATGATGTTCCGCTATATCGCATAAAAAAACGCTTCATGAAGTGTTCGGGTAAAAACCTCATGAAGCATTTTTATAATCAGTTGTCGGTCAGGCTCCAGCCCGGGATATCATTTCCCCTGCGGATCAGAACTGTCTTCTGATAATCCGTCTGGTTCAGGAAATGCAGCACATCCAGGACTTCTTCTTCCGTGCATCCGCACAGAACTTTGACGTCAATGGATTTTTCGAGAATGTCTGCCGCAACTGCCAGAGCTGTAACGGAACTGTGTCCTTTGGAGCCGACATAGACGGAGATGCCTTCGGAATTGATACTGACGGTATCCTGCAGATGACCGTAGTCAACAGGATAAACCAGGTTTTTGAAATTAGGATGCGTCTCTCCTTTTTTTCTGCTGATCTTCAGATTGCTGGAAAGAAACAAAGTGTCTACCTTCTGCCAGAAATAGGCATTGTTGCTGTATGATTCCATATACATACTCCTATGATTAACGCACCCATTATACCTGCGGTGCAAAAAAATGTAAATCAATTTCATTGCAAAATGAAAGATTTACACTTTTATGCTTACTTATTTCAGAGTACGGAATTGCGCGGACTGCCCTGCATCCAGCATGCCAGGTTGCCGAAGACGATCTCTGCTCTTGCCTCAAGAGCTTCCTTCGTGGCAAATCCGATATGCGGTGTCAGCAGTGTCCGCGGTGCTTCAAGGATCGGATCTCCGGTCAGCGGCGGTTCTCCCTCAAAGACATCCAGGCATGCACAGCGCAGTTTGCCGGCATTCAGTGCCTCAATCAGCGCAGCTCTGTCGACGACCGGTCCTCTGGCAAGATTGACGAGGATGGCATCCGGCTTCATATAACCGAGCGTCCCGGCATTGATCAGTCCCTTTGTTTCATCATTCAGCGGGCAGTGCAGCAGAACGATATCGGAGCTTTCCAGAACACCCTTGAGATCTGTCAGTTCCACATAGTCCGGAATATCATCCGTACGGTGTTTTTTGCAGGCAGTGATTTCCGCACCGAAGGCATGGAACAGCTCAGCGCTTCTTCTGCCGATGGCACCGTATCCGACAATACCGACCTTCTTGCCGCGGATTTCCATACCGGTCATACCGTTGATGGTTCCGCCGCTGCGGCAGCTGTCTTCAACCTGTCTCAGATATCTGTATACGGAAAGCACCATGCCGACACCGAGTTCAGCGACTGCTTCATTGGAATAGCCGGCTGCGTTGGATACCGCAATTTCCTTTTCCCTGGCAGCTTCAAGACCGACATGATTGACACCGGTGAAGGCAACATCGATGAACTTCAGATGATCTGCCGAACGGATGACATCCGCTTCCAGAGGCATATTGGCAAGAATAACCGCATCCGCATCAGCGATTTCCGCCTTCTTCACTTCCGGATCAGCTGTCCGTGCACAGTGTACAAATTCGACACCTTCAGCCAGGAACGGCGCTTCAAGTGCCTGCAGTTTTTCGTCAGAAATACCGAGTGATTCAAGAATGACTGTTTTCATGTTTCCTCCTATAGATGGTATATACGTGTACTGCACTGTTCGAGCAGTTCATTGATATCATAGATACCGGCCAGATTCATAATGTTTGCCACGATCATCAGACACCCGTAGGCATCGCTTCCCGCCTTGTGATGATCCAGCTCAACATGCAGATAATCACACACATCATTCAGCCTGTGATGGGCAAGGTTCGGAAAGACCCTGCGGCTCAGCTCCACCGTATCAAAATATGAAACCCGGGGAACCGGCAGCCCGCAGTTCAGACAGGATGCCTTCAGACATCCCATGTCAAACCTGGCATTGTGCGCCGCCACGACACTGTCTTCCAGCAGCGGCACGATTTCTTTGTAAACCTGTGCAAAATCAGGCGCATCCTCCACATCCTGTGACTGAATCCCGTGCACGCGGATATTCATGCGGCTGAACCAGCGGACATTCTTCTCCGGTCTGATCAGACTCTCATAGACCTCTTCCGGGCATCCGTCTTCCAGCACCGAAATACCTACTGAGCAGATGCTGGCAGGACTGCCGTTGGCTGTCTCAAAGTCTATTGCCGCAACTTTAGTCATTTTCGGTAATATGCTCATAAGCCATCTTATAAATATTTTTGATGTGATCGTCGGCCATTGAGTAGTACACCCGTTTGCCGATTTTCCTGGTGCGCACCAGCTTTGTCTTCTTGAGGCTTGCCAGCTGATGGCTGACCGCAGACTGCGACATCTCCAGCAGTTCGGCGATATCTCCGACGCACAGCTCATTCACAAACAGTGCATTCATGATCTTCAGTCTGGTGCTGTCCGCAAACATCGTAAAGATCATGGACATATCATCAAATTCCCGCTCGCTGTTCATTGACCGGCGGCACTGTTCAACTTTTTCGGGATCCACAGTTTTCATATACGTTCATCCTTTGTTCTGGTCGTACGGACTTCCTTGCCGGGGGCATACTGGTTCATTGCCCTGGCAATCCTGAATTTGGAATACATCTCCATCGTCTGCGTGCTGCCGTCCACCATGGAGACAACCAGCAGATCGGCGGAAGGATGCCACTCATACTGCCACTTCACAATCTCATCCCAGTATATCAGCATGCATGCATCGCGCTCCCTCTGATTATACAGCACCAGACAGTCTTCGGAACATTCCGCAAGCCTGCGGTCAGGCATAACCAGCAGCGCAAATACCGGCAGAATCACCAGAAACAGGCCGCTGACCGTAATAAAGCCTTCCCGGATCATGACAATCGAACCGAGCGTGATCAAAAGAAACAGAAAACCGATCGGTTTGACCTGTATGGTTATAACCGGCGAAAAAGAATCGGGGAGATTTCTGATTTTGATGACCTGCGACCTCATTACTGATTATTATACCATTGAATGACAGTCTTTTTTGATATACTAGAGCATATGAAAAAACCTATCTCGTTTGAAATCACGCATGTGTGCAGGCAGTCCGGAGCCCGCACCGGTATCCTGCATACACCGCACGGTGATGTGGAAACACCGATGTTCATGCCGGTCGGCACCCAGGCGACCGTTAAATTTGTTTCCCCGGAAGAACTGTATGCGCTCGGCGCAGGTGTTGTGCTGGCCAATACATACCATCTGTGGCTGCGGCCCGGTGAAGATATCGTTGCCAAAGCAGGCGGTGTGCAGAAGTTCATGAACTACAAAGGACCGATGCTGACGGACAGCGGCGGTTTCCAGGTTTTCTCCCTGGCAGATACCAGAAAGATCAGCGAAGAAGGCGTATCCTTCAAGTCAACTCTGAACGGAGACCAGCTCTTCCTTTCGCCGGAGAAATCCATACAGATCCAGAATGCCATCGGTGCAGACATCATGATGTCCTTTGATGAATGCATCCCCTATCCCGCTACATATGACTATGCAAAGAAATCCATGGAGCGCACGCTGCGCTGGGCAGAACGCGGCAAGAATGCCAACCAGCGTCCCGAAGAACAGGCTCTGTTCGGTATCGTCCAGGGCGGTGATTACCAGGACCTGCGTGAATACTGTGCAGAGAAACTGATTGAAATGGATTTTGACGGCTATGCGGTCGGCGGCACTTCCGTCGGTGAAGACAAGGAAACATTCCTGCGCATGGTCGGCTGGTCCTGCAAAGACCTGCCGCTCGGCAAACCCCGGTATCTGATGGGGGTCGGTGCCGTCAACGATCTGCTTGAAGCTGTATCCATGAATATCGACATGTGCGACTGTGTGCTGCCTACACGTCTTGCAAGACACGGCACCCTGCTGACAAGTGAAGGCCGTATCAACATCCGCAAAGCCATATACAGGGATGACTTCACACCGCTTGATCCGGAATGCGACTGCTACTGCTGCAGAAATTACACACGGGCCTATCTGAACCATCTGTTCCGCACCGATGAAGGCTTCGGCACAAGACTCATGTCCATCCATAACCTGCGCTTCCTGATCAGGCTGATGGAAGAAGCACGCACAGCAATCCGTGAAGACCGCTACAACGACTTCAAAAAAGAAAAACTCGCAGCCATGAAATTCGACAGCCGCGGGTTCTGAGCAAAAACAATGGAAGAGATCATAACCGATCCCTTCCGTTTTCTTTTACAGATTGTAGAGTTTTGTATATTTGTCTTCCAGATAATCCAGGTAGTAATCCGGGTTGAACGGTTCTCCGGTCGCAAGACGCATGACTTCATCCGCATTGTATCTTGCGCCGTACTTGTGGATATGTTCCTTCAGCCAGCCCATCAGGACATCGTACTGACCATTGCGCAGGCATTCATCCACATCGAGGTCCTTCCGCATTGCATGCATGAACTGCGCCGAGAAAGCAGAACCCAGGGCATAGGTCGGGAAGTAACCGAAGCTTCCGCCTGCCCAGTGGACATCCTGCAGGATACCGCTGCGGGCATCGGGTACCGTGACACCGAGATACTTCGCATACATTTCATTCCATGTCTGATCCAGGCCCTTCGTGGAAATGGTTCCGTTGAAGAGGCCCTTTTCAATTTCATAACGGACCAGGATATGGAGCGGATAGGTCAGTTCATCTGCTTCCGTACGGATCAGGGAAGGCTCGGCTGCGTTGATGGCTGCCACAAAGGCATCCAGGGAAACATCACCCAGCTGTTCGGGGAAATGCTTCTGCAGACGCGGATAGTTGGCTTCCCAGAAAGGCTTTGATCTGCCCAGATAGTTCTCACACAGACGTGACTGCGATTCATGCATGCCCATGGAGATTGCTTCGGCGAGGATCGTACCGTCATATTCCGGGGCGGTCTGATGTCCGTATGTCGCATGACCTACTTCATGCACTGTGGACAGGATGGCGGAAGCCACGTTGTCCGGCAGATACTTCGTGGTGGTGCGGCAGTCATTCTCGCAGGTACCGCTGGTAAACGGATGTTCCGTTTCATTCAGGTATCCCCAGTACGGATCAAAGCGGAGATACTGCAGCAGCTCATCCATGAACTTCTTCTGCTCTTCAACCGGATAGTTTCTGTGCAGGAAGGAAGTATCGATCTTCTGCGCTTCCGTAACTCTGCGGATCAGCGGTACGATGCGCTCCTTCAGTCTGTCAAAGAAGACATCATATTTCTCCTGGGTCATGCCCGGCTCATAATCATCCAGCATGCGGTCATACAGGGAAAGATCACTGTCTCTGTATTCATACATCTTTCTGGTGCCTTCAATCAGCTTCTCAAGATACGGTTCAAACGCAGCGTAGTCGCTTCTGTTCTTCGCATCCAGCCACGCACCGTATGCCTCATTGGTCAGGTTCTGATAAGCAACAAACTCATCTTTCGGAACCGCAACAGTCTTCATGATCTCATCGTAGTTCATCTTCACTGCCTTGGCTGTATCGCCGTCAAGATCCATCTTCATCAGTTCCCGCAGAACTTCAATGTTTTCCGGATCCATCTGCAGCGAAAACAGTTCACCGGCCAGCACCGCCGTACGCTTGTCACGGTACGGAGCACCGCCTTCCGGAGCCACTGTCTGCTTGTCAATGCCGATAATAGCCAGGGCCATTTTATAGGCTGAGGTCTTCAGTTCCCATTCTTTGTACTTAGCGAGCAGTTCTTCTTTTGTCATGTTTTTTCCTCCGTGTTATATGATGCCGAGATCCTCCAGCGCACACGCAACACCGTCTTCCGCACACGGCAGCGCTACATAATCCGCCGCACTGCGCACATCGTCCTTGGCATTGCCCATGGCCACACCGATCCCTGCTTTTCTGATAAAGTCCGTATCATTGCCGGCATCCCCGAATGCAATGACATTCTCCCAGCCGATTCCCATGATATCCAGCACCGGCTCCACACACAGCGACTTGGTTACGCTCTTCAGGAAGGCATCGAAACCATTGCGGAACGACCACGCAAATACCATCTCCGGCATCAGCGGTTTCAGCTCTTCAATCGTTTCATCCCCGCAGATCAGGAATGTGCCGAGCGGATATCCGGCCTGTTCGTGATGCCTGCAGTCTTTCGTACCGTCGATCACCTTGGCAGCTTCCGCTTCACTTGTGCAGTAGCCTTCCACGAAGCACTCATGGTTGGCATATGTGACAACCGCATCCTCAAACTTGAAACCGAGACCTATACCCTACTCACGTGAAATCTCCGTCAGCGTGCGCATGGTCTGCTCCGACATCGGATGCTTGTCCAGGGTCTTTCCGTTTCTGTCCTTGAGACAGCCGCCGTTGATCGTACCGATATAATCCATCGGCAGATCAGTGAAGAGTGATTCCTGCAGGAATGTAAAATGCCGGCCGGTGTTGATCATGATCTTGAGGTTTTTATCCATGGCCTTCCGGAAAGCCTGACGGGTTTTTTCAGTCAGTCTTTGCTGTTTCGGAAGCAGCAGTGTACCGTCTATATCGCAGACGATCAATTTAATCTTATTCGTATCATACATGGTGAAAATTATATCACGATGTGATAATATATTCACTGTTCAGCGCCCGTAGCTCAGCTGGATAGAGTGTTTGCCTCCGAAGCAAAAGGTCGTGGGTTCGAATCCCGTCGGGCGCGCCATATAACCGTTAAAGACCGCATATGCGGTCTTTTGTTATGCATGAATAAAGGATGCCGCATCTCTGCAGCATCCTCTTCTCTGTTAAGCGTTTTTACGGTTGCGGTTGAAGTTGATCAGGCATCCTGCTTTGACGATTTCACGTTCTTCAGCAGTCATTTCCTTGATGTACAGGCTGATTTCTTCTGCCTTGCCGTTCTTGATAACGTATGCCTTGATATCATCCAGACGGTTGTCAGTCAGAGCCTGTCTGATGCCCGGTACATAGATGTAGTCATCCACATCGAAGGCAGTCGGTTCACCCTTCAGATGGAACGGCAGCATACCCCAGTTCATAACATTGGAACGGTAACGCTTTGTAGCATAGTCCTGTGTAATGTTTGCAAGACCGCCGATGACACGCTGGCAGGAAGCAGCCTGCTCACGCGCAGAACCGTCACCCGGCTTGTTTGCATATACGACGGAACCGATTTCTGTTTCGTTCGGCTTAACGTTCTCATTGCCCGGGATCGTGTTGATGACGCTGAATACATCCGCAAGTTCAGGAGCCTTGTCGACTACATTCTCACCATTGCCTCTGGCGATTTCAACCGCATCGACAGCCTTGGTCTTGCCGACATAAGCCGGATCTCTTCTGGACAGTGTGAATTCTGCCAGTCCGAGCGGATTGGAACGGTATGAGGATGTCTCACCGGAAGGAATCAGTTCATCTGTTGTGGTGACTTCATCCAGGATCTTTGAGCATACCTTCAGCAGGACGTTCTCACCGAGCGGATGACGCTCCGGCCAGTCCTTGATATTCGGTCCGTAGAAGAGCGGTTCTGCCTTGTCTGCCTTGCCGAAACCGTTGTATACGCGTGCATCATACGGTGTTCTGTCGAAGTGGTATTCCGGAACATTGCCGAAGGCTTCCGCATACTGTTCAGCACTGGTCAAGAGACCGCCGTTGAGTGCTGTAGCAGCGATGGATCTTGCGTCCATGAGCGCAACTGCAGACATCTGTCCGTTGCCCGGCTTGGAACCTTCTCTGTTCGGGAAGTTACGGGTTGTATGACGGATGGAGAGACCGTTGTGGTTCGGTGTATCGCCGGCACCGAAGCAGGGACCGCAGAATGCTGTCTTGATTACGGCACCGCTGGCCATCAGGTCAGCAAGGATTCCCTTGCGGCTGAGGTCCATATATACAGGCATGGAGGAAGGATATACGCTTAGGGTGAATTCACCGGCACCGATCATCTTGCCCTTCAGCAGGTTGTTTGCTTCAACAACGTTGGTGTAGTTGCCGCCGGCACATCCGCCGATGATACCCTGCTGCACCTGGAGCTTGCCGTCCTTGATCTTGTCAAGCAGTGTATACGGAGCACGGCCCTGGCTGACACCTTCCGCAGCCTTTTCGGTTTCACGGAGGATATCTTCCAGATTCTCATAGAGTTCATCAATTGTATAGGCATTGGACGGATGGAACGGAAGTGCAATCATCGGCTTGATTGTGCTGAGATCGATATAGACACAGCCGTCATAGTATGCAACATCAGCCGGATTCAGTTCCTTGTATTCATCGCCTCTGCCGTGTTCAGCCAGGAATGCATGTGTATCTTCATCTGTGCGCCAGATGGAGGAAACACAGGTTGTTTCGGTTGTCATGACATCAACACCATTACGGTAGTCAGTGGACATGGAGGAGACACCCGGACCGACGAATTCCATAACCTTGTTCTTTACATAACCGTTCTTGTAGACAGCGCCGCAGATGGCAATTGCGATATCGTGCGGACCTACCCACGGTGCCGGTTTGCCGGTCAGATATACAGCAATGATTTCAGGATACGGGTTGTCCCATGTATCGCCGAGAATCTGCTTGTCCAGCTCGCCGCCGCCTTCACCGACTGCCATGGTTCCGAGCGCACCGTATCTTGTATGGGAATCGGAACCCAGAATCATCTTGCCGCAGCCTGCAGACATTTCACGCATATACTGGTGGATAACGGCTACATGCGGGGGAACGAAGATACCGCCGTACTTCTTAGCGGCTGTCAGACCGAACATATGGTCATCTTCATTGATTGTACCGCCTACTGCATTCAGTGAATTATGGCAGCAGGTCAGTGTATAGGGAATGGGGAATGTATCCATGCCGGAAGCACGGGCAGTCTGAATAATGCCTACATATGTAATATCATGGGATGTCAGTTCGTCGAACTTGATCTTCAGATGTTCCATGGAATCACTGCAGTTGTGTGCTTTCAGAATCCCGTAAGCGATTGTGCCCTTCTTTGCCTCTGCTTTGTCAGCGGATTTGCCGGTCAGCTGCGCAACTTTTCCTGCTTCGCTTTCCGGGACAATGTCGGTTCCGTTTACGAGGTAGATGCCTTCATCGTAAAGCTTGATCATGAGATGTTCCTCCTTATCTCTTTCTGCACTTAAACCATACCGCCTTTGCCGGATACAGTAAAATACATGGTATTTATCTTCTTCATAGACAGATTCTATAGTTCTTATATGAGTCCATCGGTCCCGTTCATGATAGCGCATACATCAGACCGTATAAAAAAGCATCCTCTGCGCAGAGAATGCTCAGTACAGTACTGTCAGTCTTCGGAATGCCCGAACTGCTCCTTGAGCAGATCAATGAGATATCTGGTCGGTCTGTCGAGATATGCATCTTCCCTGTAGACCGCACTGACATCCCACATAGCATCTGATCCCGCATACCGGTAGCAGGGATTCTCCTTGAGTCCGCCCTGCGGTATCACGGCCCGCTCGGAAACGATTGTCGCCCCAAGACCCGCTTTGGCCAGCTGCACGGCACTGATGGCTGAGGTCACAACGACCATTTCCTCTGCCTTGAGACCGGCATCATGCAGGATCTCTTCCGCATACTTGCGGATGTACTGCCCTTCCCCCATCAGGATGAACGGCACATTCTTCATCTTTGAAAGATCAACCAGCGGCAGTTTGTCCTTAGTGCCCTTTTCCAGAATCATGTCATCTTTCACATACTCCGGAGAAGCAACAAGATACAGCTGTTCCCGGTAGATCAGCTCCGAACAAAGACCGCCCGGCAGATCTTCCTTTCTTCCCGGAAGCACGGCCAGATCAACTTTGCCGCTGTGCAGATCACTGATGATGACCGATGATCTTGCCTCGCGCAGACGCAGCGTCACCTTCGGGAAACTGCCTTTGAATTTCTTCAGTATCTTCGGCAGCATATATCCCGCTCTCTCCGTCGGTATACCGAGATTGATTTCACCGGAAACCTCGTTGCCGATGTCATGGAGCTCCTTGTGCAGATTGTCATTCATTGCCAGGATCTCACGCGCCACTTCCACATACCGTTTGCCGGCATAGGTCAGTGTGATCGGTGAGGAATGGCGGTCAAACAGCTTGACGCCTGCTTCTTCTTCGGTCTTGGAAATCATGTAGCTGAGAGAGGGCTGGGAGATGTACAGCTTTTTCGCAGCTGCCGTAATACTGCCGCAGTCCGCAACTGTCACAATATATCTCATTTCGCGAAAATCCATGATCTTTCTCCCCTTGTTTTCTTTGATTATATCATCCGGTCTGTATTAAAAAAACTCAGCCTGCGCTGAGTTTCCTGTCAGAATCCGAAGACAACACCTGCCGCCGCCGCAATGATGATAATCACGATCGGATGCAGTTTTTTCTGCCACTGTGAGAATGCATACAGTGCCGCAAACAGTATGATTGCCTTCCAGTTGAACAGATCCGTAATGGCACCGCTTGCCTTGAAGGCATCGACATGGAAAAGCGCCATCAGGAAGATACTGACAACTGCGGAAAGAATGAAGCCGCACACAGCCGGACGCAGACCTGAGAACACTCCCTGCACAATGGGATTGTCCTTGAACTGCTTCAGTGCTTTGGCAACCGCACAGATAATGATGACACTCGGTGCCACCAGGGACAGTGTCGCAAGGATACCGCCCGGAATGCCGAACATCTCAAAACCGACATAGGTGGACATATTGACACCGATCGGTCCCGGTGTGGATTCACTGACCGCAATCATGGTTGTCAGCATATCCAGGGAATACCAGCCGTATTTCGCGGAGATTTCCTTGAGGAACGGAATCGTCGCAAGACCGCCGCCGACTGCGAAGAGACCCGTCTTGAAGAATTCAAGACACATCAGCAGAAATGTCTTCATGCGTTGTTTCCTCCCTTCTTCTGCTTCATAACAGAGAGCGCATATCCGGCCGCACCGGCAATGATCACCAGCAGCACCGTGGATATATTAAGGAAGTAGGAACAGACAAACGCCACTGCAAAGATAATGAAGGACGGCACATTCTTGACACCCTTCCTGTAAAGACCGATAACGGCCGTAAACATCAGTACGCAGACAGCCACCTGGATGCCTTTGAGGGCATGCTGGACAGCTGCCAGTTCGCTGAAATTGGAAATCAGTCCGGCAATGATCATGATAATGACCAGGGACGGTGAAATGACACCCAGCGTTGCAATGATGCCGCCGGGAATGCCTGCCACATCATAACCGACAAAGGTTGCCGTGTTGACTGCGATAATGCCCGGTGTTACCTGCCCGATTGCATAGTAGTCCATGATCTCATCTTCCGTAGCCCAGTGATGCTTTTCAATAACCTCTTTCTGGATCATCGGCAGCATCGCATATCCGCCGCCGAAGGTAAACATACCCATTCTGAACCAGGCGGAATACAGCTCCCACAATGTTTTCATATAATCCCCCTTTTACCAGCAGGCAATATTGGAATCCGTCCTGGATTCCGTACCGCCGACCAGTACACCGTTTTCCAGTCTGTTGATAATCTGGCCTCTGCCGAATGACGTACGGTCAAGCGCAAACGAGACATCATGGCCTCTGTCCCGGAGCTGCTTGGCAATTTCCGTATTGAACTCCGGCTCGATCGTAAACTTGTTTCCGGCAATCCACTGCCATCTCGGCGCATCCAGTGCCATCTGCGGATTCAGACCGAAATCAACCATATTCATAACCGCCTGCACATGTCCCTGCGGCTGCATATATCCGCCCATAACACCGAACGGACCGACTGCCTTGTCTCCCTTGGTCAGGAAGCCAGGAATAATCGTATGATAGGTCTTCTTGAGCGGCGCCAGTACATTGGCATCCTTGGGATCCAGCGAGAAGTCCGCACCGCGGTTCTGCAACGATACACCATAGCCTTCCAGCACAATACCCGAACCGAAGCCCATGTAATTGGACTGGATATAGGAGATCATATTGCCTTCACTGTCCGCTGCCGAAAGATACACCGTACCGCCGTTGTTGGGCTCACCCGGTCCCGGCAGACCTGCCGTATCGGTGATCAGGGATGCCCTTGCTCTTCCGTATTCAGGCTTCAGCAGATCGTGGTAATCCACCTGCATATACCGCAGATCGGTAATGTAATGCTTGCCGTCCGCAAACGCCAGCTTGATTGCCTCAAATTGCTTATGGTATGTATCAACGCATTCCTTCTGCGTGAAGCTGAATTCCTTCAGGATGTTCAGTGCCATCAGCGCAACCATGCCCTGACCGTTCGGCGGAATCTCCCAGACATCATAGCCGCGGTAGTTCACCGATACCGGATCAACCCACTGCGGTCTGTATTCCTTCAGATCCTCCGCACAGAAATAACCGCCGTCCCGTGCAGACTGGCGCACAAACTGCCCGGCAATCTCGCCTTCGTAGTATGCATCAGCGTTGCTTTCGGCAATCAGCTTCAGTGAACGCGCATGTCCCGGCAGCTTCACCACGTCACCGAAACGGTAAGTCTCTCCGTTCTTTGTGAAGGTCCGGAACCATTCATCGTATTCATGCTTTCCGGCAAACCGCTTTGTATATGCCTTTACCGAACGCTCCCACATATGCGCAAGCAGCGGTGAAAGCGGATAGCCTTCCTCTGCATAGGCAATGGCCGGTGCGAGATCCTCGGCCAGTGACAGCTTTCCGAAACGCCCAACAAGAGCTGCCCAGCTGCGTACGGCACCCGGCACCATAACCGGTGTCCATCCGTAGGTCGGCATCTTACCGTCAGCTGCTCTGGAAGCGACATCCTCACGCGTGATATTGCGCGGGGAAATGCCCGATCCGTTCAGTCCGTACAGCTTATCCTTCATCCAGACCAGTGCGAAGCAGTCGGAACCCAGTCCGTTGGCTGTCGGTTCAACAACCGTCAGCGCCGCTGCTGTCGCCACTGCCGCATCCACTGCGTTTCCGCCTTTGCGCAGAATGGCAAGACCTGCGGCTGATGCCAGATTCGAGCCGGTCGCAACCATACCGTTCTTTGCGGTGATGCAGTAACGGTTTGATGCATACGGCTGGTACATTGCGTCGTAGTTCAGTTTGTCAGAAAGCATTGTAGTTTACCTCACATATTCTTGATATTCTCCGAAATAATCGGCATGAGCTGCTGTTTACGTGAAATAATATGCGGATCAAATCCGTAGTGTTCATTGAAGTTTGTTTCAATGATATCAGTAATAAGATAACTGAGCGGACCGAAATAGACAAATACAGAACCAGCACCCATAACATCCGTAAAGAGCATGACCAGCAGATCAAGCTTTCTCACCTGCTGTTCCTTTTCCAGGAATTCGGTGAAGTGCGGAAGGATCATGGTGACATCTTCCATATGGCTGTAGTTTGTCTGACCGATCGCAAAGTTGTATTTGCCGATGGTATAGGACTTCAGGTCACGGTTCAGGATTTCCTCAGGCGTGGAATTCTGCAGGGCTACAGATGCGCCGAGCATCTCTCTTGCATATTCATCCACATCACTGATGCCTGCCCTTTCAGCCAGCCACTTGACCGTAATGCGGTCCATTTCCGTTGTGGTCGCCGATTTCAGATTCAGCGTATCCGACAGGATGGCAGAGAGCAGCAGACCGCTCATATCACGGTCCGGAATCAGACCGTTCTCCTGATACAGCGAAGCAATGATCGTGCATGTGCAGCCGCAGCGGACATTCCGGTATTCAATCGGATGGTCGGTTGTAATATCACCGATATGATGATGGTCGATGATTGCCTGCAGATCGGCATCTTCGACATTCTGGATTGACTGGTTGGTCGCACTGTGGTCCACCAGCACCAGCTTTCTCTTCGGATAGTTCAGTGTATGATACCGGGAAACGGCACCGATGACATTGCCCTTTACATCAAGCACCGGATAACTGCGCACTCTGGACTTTGCCATTTTGGTGCTGATATCCGACATGTATTCATCTTCGCAGAAACTGATGACATCCTTGTGCATGATATGTTCAATGGCATAGGATTCACCGATGACCTGTGCTGTATACATGGTGTCCTCATCCGTTTCCACAACCGCACAGCCGTGTTCCTGGGCAAGCGCCACAACTTCTTCCGGAGCCTTCACACCGCAGGTAATGACAAGACAGCGCACACCCTGTCTGATCAGCATCTTCTGCTTTTCGGAATTGCTGGAGAGAATACTGATGCCGCCCTTGAGATCAAAGCAGCTCGCTTCCTGTCCTTCCAGCGTAATGACATGAATGCGTCCGTTGGTATGGAATTCCTCCGGACCCCAGACCACATGACCGCCGATCGTATGCGCAATATCACCGAGCGTCGCCAGGGACATCAGTTCAGCCATATGCGTCTTTTCCTGCAGACGGTAGGCAGACAGATTGGATGTCGTGCACACCCCGCACAGACGGTCGTTGTCATCCATCACAAACAGAGACCGGTTGTTTGTCTGCAGCATGACATGCCATGCATGATGCACGGTGGAATGCTTGGTAATCAGCGTTGCCTTGTCAAAGTCAATATCACCGAGTTTGGTGCGCGCATCCGTCAGAAGCAGCGGATTCTCCTGATGAAATCTCTTCAGGATAAACTTGGTTTCTTCATTCAGAGGTCCCTGCCGGCAGGCAACCGCCTGCTTTCCGAGTCTGTTCAGCAGATCGGTGTATGTGATTGCCGCACATATGGAATCCGAATCCGGATTGCGGTGTCCGGTCACATAAATCGTATTGTTCATGCGCTTATCCTCCTGTCACATAATCCGCGAGATCAGATCCCAGCGGATATCCTCACTTTTCCTCTGTGCTTCCCCTGCAGATACAGCAGCCGCAAAGGTGCAGATCCACCCTTCCGGAGCCCCGCAGGCTTTCCCGAGCATCGGATAATATCTGAACACAGCCGCCGCTTCAGGCAGAAGACGGATACTGTATCCATCAGGAGCTTTTGAGGCAAAGGCCAGCAGTTCCCCGGCCCCTGCATCGATCCCATTCTCTTCAAACGTCACCGCCAGCAGCTCTGCATCACCAAGATCACTTCCGCACATTTCGCCGATCTGCATGATCAGCTCATGTTTGGCAATGACAGCCAGAAAACATGGCTGTTCAAAAGCAGTGCCTGCCGTGAGTGCTGCCTGCTCCATGGCGGCAATATCCGCAGCCCCCAGTCCCTTCGCGGTCATATCAGTATGTCAGAATCTCATTGCCGGTTTCCGTAATGAGAATGGTGTGTTCCCACTGCGCACTGTCCTTGCCGTCCGCGGTGGATACGGTCCATTCGTTGTACGGATCGATCACGACTTCCGCCTTGCCGGCATTGATCATCGGTTCAATCGTCAGCACCATGCCCGGCACCAGCAGCATCCCGCTCTTCTTATGTCCGATATGCGCCACAAACGGATCTTCATGGAAGTCAATGCCGACCCCGTGTCCGCCGAGCTGACGCACAACGCTGTATCCCTTTGAATGCGCGTACTTCGCAATGGCATAGCCGATATCACCGACCGTTGCCCACGGCTGGGCTGCCGCAAGACCGATTTCCAGACACTTCATGGTCTCATCCACGAGTTTCTTTCTGGCCGGGGAAACCTCACCGATGCAGAACATACGGCTGGCATCAGCGTAATAACCGTTCAGGATCGTGGTGCAGTCCACATTGACGATATCCCCTTCCCGCAGCTTTCTGTGTCTGCTCGGAATACCGTGGCATACTTCGGCATTGATCGATGTGCAGACGCTCTTCGGATAACCTTCATAACCGAGCGGTGCGCAGATGCCGCCGTGCGCTCTGGTGAATTCACTGACGATGTCATCGATATCCTGGGTGGTCATGCCCGCATGGATTCTGGCTGCCACTTCATCAAGAACCGCCGTATTGATCACACCTGCTGCTCTGATGCCTTCAATGTGCGAAGGTCTCTTGATCAGCTCTTCATCGGGAACTTCCATGCCTCTGCGGCGGTGCTCCTCGATCTTTACAAGGATATGTTCCGGAACCGGTTCTTCTTCAAAAATCTTCTGTTTTCTTTCTTCGTCTGTCATATCTCAACCTGCTTTCCTGTCTGTCGTGCTGCCGAAGCCGCCGGTACGCTGCGCCTCTGCCGCATCATCCTCCGTAATGCCGTAGGTCAGAAAGATTCCCTGTACGAATCCCTTGCCTGCCTCCAGCTTCACGGTTTTTCCTTCTTTTGTATCATTGGTCAGTTTGCAGAGAATATGTCCTTCATTCTCCGCACCGTAGTAATCACTGTCGATAATGCCGGCCGTGTTGTTCAGCTGCAGCCGGTAGCGGAAACCAAGCCCGCTGCGCGGAAACAGCACCAGCACATAATCTTCACGCATCCGCACCCGGATACCGGTCGGAATCAGGATCTGCTCACCCGGCGCAATTTCAAAGGTCTCCGGAGAAAAGAAATCATATCCGGCAGATCCGGCCGTGGCTCTTTGCGGCAGCTGTATCCTGTCATAGATACGGCGCACGGTATCGGTATCCGTTTCGCCGAAACAGGACTGCCAGCTCTTCGCAAACTGCTCAAAACTCACTTTTTCAAAGACAGCGATCCGGTTCATTCCACACCTCCGAGATCCTTCATCATCAGGAGCACCAGTTCAGCCAGCCCCAACTCAAACGGATAGATGGTCAGTCTGATCTGTGCCGTAAGCAGCCAATGCTCCGGATACACTCTCCCGTGCACAAGCTTTGCGACAGCACCTTTTGTATCAAGCGTGCGTGAATAAGCATACAGATCCTTCGGCATAATGGAAGGCTTGTACGGATAGTCCTCATACGCACACGGCGCAAACTCCGCCAGAATCGCATTGCGGGCTTCTTCATAGGTCCAGACTTTTGCGACATCGCATCCGCAGAGCTCCATCAGATTGTCCATCAGTCCCCAGAAGATTTCCTCATCGCTCAGCTGTTTCTTCTTCTGCTGATCACGGAGTTTCTCAATCACTTCCGCCGGACCCGCAAGGTTCTCCGGAAGCCGTACGGAATGCCTGATTCTGAAATCCAGCATCATCAGTGCTTTGATCAGCTTCGGCAGATATGCCGGCAGCGGTGCTTTCAGAAATGTATACTTCACGCCTGTATACACACCGAGGGCTTTCTTCATATCGTTGTATCCGGCGCTTTCAAGCAGATCCAGTTTTTCACGGTCGAAACTCAGGAAATTGCCCGTTTCAATCTGCGGAAACACATAGGTCACGCAGTTTCTGCCGATGTATTCCGGATGATTCGGGTTGTTGTTCAGATCCACCGCAATCACCTCATCCGCACCGAGCCGGAAAGCATAGTCGATCGGCAGATTGTCAAAGTATCCGCCGTCCACGTAATCCCCTTCACTGAAGCGGTGAACCGGGAAGGCCGGAAACGCACTGGCCGTGGCAATCAGCCAGTCCTCGCCGTGCTCCCTCATCATTTCCTTGGTTACATACACAGGGTTCAAAGTGCCGTGATGGATGCACATACAGCCGAAATCAATATCCGAGGCAAAGAAGCGCTTCGGATTGTACAGCTTGTGGATCCGTTCGATCATCGGGGAGATATCCGCTCCCTGTTCACGGATGTAGTTTTTAAAGAATGATCCGAGCAGATTGCGCTCATTGATCATTGTCTCGAAGTTAAAGTCCGTACTGATGGCGCCGTTGATGATCTTGTCCTGTGTCAATGTATGCCACAGCTCATCCATAGCGTCATAGTCTTTCTGAACGACCAGTGCTGCATTCAAAGCACCGATTGAGGTGCCGGTCACTATCTGAAAATCATCTTTCCCTTCTTCGCGCAATGCTCTGAGGGCACCGTTCTGATAGGATCCGCGGGTTCCTCCGCCCGCAAGAGCCAGAGCTTTTTTCATTACTGCCTCCTGTCAACCGGTCTCTATTTTACCATGCTTTGAGAAATCCCGTTTGCTTTATTGACAGAATGGTGCAGCCCTCATCAATTACCGCTTCCATGCGATGACAGCATTCTTTTTAGAGTATAATAATATCCGGAGGTTCCGTTATGAAACTCAATGTAGCAGTATTATTCGGCGGTGAATCCGTCGAACACGAAATCAGCATTATTTCCGCACACCAGGCCATTGCCGCACTGGATACAGAAAAATACAACGTTATTCCCATTTATATAGCAAAGGACCGCAGACTCTACGTATCCGATGAACTGCGTGAGCTGAAAAGCTTCACCGACCTGAACGGACTGATCAGCCGGTCCACCCAGATCACTTTGGTCAGCACCAACAACACCGTGGAGATCAAACCCGTCAAAACAAGCATGTTCGGCAAGAAGACGCTCGGCACCGTCGACGTGGTCATTCCGGTCATGCACGGCACCAACGGTGAAGACGGCACCATCCAGGGTTTCCTGGAGATGCTGAAGGTACCGTATGCAGGATGCGATGTCATCTCGGCTGCGGTCGGCCAGGACAAGGTTCTGCAAAAGCTGATTCTCTCCGCTTCCGGACTGCCGATCACCAACTGGTTCTGGGTCTATGCTTCGGAAATGGATGAGCACAGGGATGAAATCCTGCGCAAAGTACGCAAGCTCATCTACCCCGTTATCATCAAACCGGCATGCACCGGTTCCAGCATCGGCATCTCCATTGCCCACAACGATGATGAATATCTTCAGGCCTTTGCGGAAGCAGCCCAGTACGATACCAAGATCATTACCGAAAAAGTCGTCAAGCCCATGCGTGAGATCAACTGTTCCGTCCTCGGTGACAGCTTCCATGCCATGGCAAGTGTTCTCGAAGAAGTCGGCAAGGACAACAACGAAGAACTGCTGACCTTCAATAAGAAGTATGTCTCCGGAGGCAAATCCTCAAAGACTGCTTCCCAGGGCATGGCCTCTACTGCAAGACTTGTGCCGGCTCCCCTCGATGATGCAATCACAAAGGAGATCCGCGATCTTGCCCTGAAGGTATTCAGTGTCCTCGGTGCCAGCGGTGTCTGCCGCATTGACTTCATGATGGATGCGGAAACAAAAACAGTTTACGTCAACGAAATCAACACGATCCCCGGATCCCTTGCTTACTATCTGTGGGCTGAATCCGGCATATCCTTCCCGGAACTCATGGACCGTCTGGTTGAGCTTGCACTTGACCGCAGCCGCCGAAGAAGCCGTATGGTCTTCTCCTACGATACCAACGTTCTTGAAGCATATCAGGAAGGCAACGGAACCAAGAAATAACGAAAGGAGGCCTTTATGGCAACACCTCACAATGCCGCGGAGAAAGGCGCATTTGCCAGAACCGTGCTGATGCCGGGAGATCCTCTCCGGGCAAAGTTCATCGCTGAAACATTCCTGGAAAAAGCCGAACTTGTAACATCCGTGCGCAATGTCCTGGGCTATACCGGTTTCTACAAAGGAAAACGGGTATCGGTCATGGCCAGCGGCATGGGCATGCCCAGCATCGGTATCTACTCCTATGAACTGTATAAGGAATATGATGTAGAGAATATCATCCGGGTCGGTTCGGCCGGCGCATATTCCCCTGATCTGCATGTCTACGACGTTATGCTGGTAAGCGGTGCATACTCCGAATCCTCATATGCAAAAACGCAGAGCGGCAAAGAAGACCGCGACACCCTGTATCCTTCCGCATATCTGAACGGACGTCTGCGGGAAGCTGCGGAAAAGCTGCAGATCCCGATCACTGAAGGCATCGTACACAGCAGTGATGTCTTCTACCGTGAGGACAGTGACTATCTTCCCTTCGTGCGTGATGAGAAGCACTGTGCAGCCGTGGAAATGGAAAGCTTTGCCCTCTTCCACAACGCATCTGTTCTCGGTAAGAATGCCGCATGTATCCTGACGATATCGGACAGCTTCGTATATCCTGAAATCACCACCGCGGAAGAACGCCAGAACTCCTTCACCAAGATGATGGAGATTGCTCTGGAAGCTGCGGAATAACACACTGTACGGACTGGCTTCCTTCACGGGAAGCCTTTCTTTTCCGGCTATGTGCAAAAAAATGACAGTTCCCGAAAAAACAGCTTGCCATTCATTTTTGTCTATGGTATATTGAATGAGCACTGAAAAAGCACGTGCACTTGGCAGGCTGAAGAAGTACTCAAGAGGTCGAAGAGGTGCCCCTGCTAAGGGCATAGGTCGGGAAACCGGCGCGAGGGTTCAAATCCCTCCTTCTTCGCCATACATGGTTCCGTGGTGTAGTGGCTAACATGCCTCCCTGTCACGGAGGAGATCGCGAGTTCGATCCTCGTCGGAACCGCCATTAAGAAGAAGGAGTTCGGGAAACTGAACTTGAAAGATGACCTGGCAACAGGTCTTTTTTCATGTTTAAAGACTCCTGTTATTGACGTCTTCCGGAGCGGACTGCTGCGTATGATATACACAGCGGAGGACTTTACCATGATAGATACCAATCCCGAATTCATGACTGCCCTGAAAAAGCAGCTGATGGCCCAGGTTGCGGAATACCCCGTTAACAAACAGTTTGATATGCGGCTGGCCAAACCCGATACCTGGATCATCATCCCGTTCAATCCCAGTGCCGAAACACCGCGTATTCACGTACTGATCGGTGAAAAGTACGCACTCGTCATTGATCCGACGGATACACCGTATGATCTGCGCACCTATATTGAGGAGAATGTTACTGATAAACCGCTGCTGGTTGCCAATACACATTCCCATCATGATCATACATATGCAAACTATCTGTTTGATGACTGTACGATCTATATGTCGGAAACATGCCGCAATGAGCTGCAGGACAACCGTGACAACGGCAGATTCCGCACCGACCTGCTCGGCAACACCCATAAATCCATGAATCCCGGTACCGTGATCAAAGACGGCGATATCATCGATCTCGGCGGACGCATCATAGAAGCAATTGCCATCACCCCCTGCCACGCTCCCAGCAGTATTCTTTATCTTGACCGTACGGCAGGTATTCTGTTTACCGGTGATGAAATCGATCCCGGTCAGGTCAATATGTGGAATACACCGGTTGAAACATTCCGGGACAATATCGTAAAACTGCTGGAACGCCGGAATGAGTTCGATATGATCTGTGCGCCTCATAACGGAACGCCGATGCACGCGGATATTCTGAAATACTATCTTGAAAACTGTGACCGCATAATGAGCGGCATTGAAGGAGATCTCGATGTCGGTTCCACAACCTATCTGCTGAATCCGTTCGAGAACAGACCGCCTGAAGCAATTGAATACAGACGCTGGGATCCGGTTACCAGACGCAGTTTCTGGAAAGGAACCGCCATCAACTACAATGTGGATCTGATCTTCAACCGCCAGCTGAACGAACCGCACCGTACAGCCCGCACAAATCCCCCGAAGAAAGACTGAAGGTGCCTCTGCGGCACCTTTTTCTCTACTCTTCTGAAGAATCCAGGTCTATAAGGACCTTCATTGTCTTTTCACGGTTGTCATCAATGTACTGATATGCACTGAGATACTCGCTGAACGGGAACGTATTGGTCATCAGCGGCTGCAGCTGTACTTTGCCCTCTTTGACCAGGCGGATGGCATCCATATAATCCACATGCGTGTACATCATGGATGTGTTCAGATCAAGCTCCGAATCATTCAGCTTGGCAAGATCCGCATTTGCCCGTTTGCCGAATACTGCCACAAGGATGATCGTGCTTCCCTTGCGGGCATTCTGGATAGCCTGATCCATGGTGATATCCGTACCGGCACAGTCGTATATGACATCCGCCTTGTCTTCACCGAAGCTCTCCAGCAGCGCTTCCCCGAAATCCTTGTTCATTGTGTTATATGCGTAATCGGCACCGAGCTTCTTTGCGAGATCCAGGCGGAAATCCGAAATATCCGTCACCATGACTTCGGCAGCCCCGAGTGCCTTCAGACTCTGCATCAGCAGAATACCGATTGGTCCGCAGCCAAGCACCGCTGCTTTGGCACCCTGCAGATCCGGGAAACGCTTTGCGGCATGTACGGTTACGGCCAGCGGTTCCAGCATTGCCCCTTCACTGTAGCTCATTTCTTCGGGAATCGGCGTTACCTTGGACGCATCCACCGCAAAGTATTCGCTTGCCGTACCGGTGGTCTGGAAACCCATCACTTTCAGTTTTTCGCACAGATTGTAGCGTCCATGTCTGCACGGATAGCATTTGCCGCATGTCACCTGCGGTTCAATCGTCACCTTCTGCCCCGGATGCAGATTCTTTACGGCACTGCCAATCTTTTCAATACGTCCGGACACTTCATGTCCCTGGGTTACCGGATATGATGTATACGGATGCGTACCGTGATATACATGGATATCGCTGCCGCAGACACCGATCTTCATGATCTTTACGAGAACCTGGTCATCACCGATTTCCGGAACGGGAATCTCCCGGAAGGTGATTTCTTTGGGTGCTGTCATCACCTGCTGAACCATTGTCGTTTTCATACTGTGAAATATTCTCCTTTTTTCAATTATGGCAGAAAACACGATTCCGGAAAATAGTATTTATTCTTCAAAAAAACCTGTTGCATTCCCCACCCACCTGTGGTAATATCATTAATGCACAGGGCGATGCGAGTGTAGTTCAATGGTAGAACGCCACCTTGCCAAGGTGGACACGGCGGTTCAATTCCGCTCACTCGCTCCATTTTTTTTGCATTTTCGGAGGACACTATGTCTGCACTACAGAAGTTGTTTCAAAGCAGTGAATACAGGCGGAGAATCCTGATGGCTTTCACCGGAGTAGCCATCTGCGGCTTCTCGGTAGGCCTGTTCAGTTATTCTTCATTCGGCATGGATCCCTTCCAGGTATTTGCCCACGGTACATGCATACCTACGCATCTGCGCTTCGGCACATGGTATGTGATCCTCAGTGCGGTTATGCTGGGGATTGTACTCGTGCTGGACAGGCATAAGATCGGCTTCGGCACTGTGGTAAACATCCTGCTGGTCGGTCATCTGGCAGATCTCAGTGAGTTCATTCTGCAGAAGGTGCTGCCCTCGCCTTCCCTTACAGCCAGGATCATCCTGTTACTGGCGGGGATCGTAATCATGTGTCTTTCCTCAGCTCTGTATTTCACCGCAGATCTCGGGGTATCGGTCTATGATGCCATTGCCCTGATCCTGCACGAAAAGAAGAACTGGCCGTTCAATATCGTGCGTATCTGCACCGATCTGATCTGCGTCATTACCGGGGTGCTCTTCGGAGCCTCTGCCGGCATCGGTACGGTTATTACGGCCTTCTTCATGGGCCCGCTGATATCATTCTTCAGCCGGACTGTAGCAGTGCCGCTGCGCTTCGGAAAACACGCACAGATCAATCAATAACCTGTAATATCAACAAAGGCGGTGAAATCCATCACCGTCTTTTAATCTGTCCCGAATATATGATCAAAGTAACCAGAGGTAAGCACACCTTCGCAGTATGTGATCTTATCCCGCACTTTGGCACGGATGCGCTCCACGTAACCTTCCGGAACCACGGTATCTTCCGATGCCGGTGTAAAGGTGCCGTTCATGGAGAGATATGTGCCGAGTTCCGTCTTCCAGTCATAGTTCAGATCGAATACCAGTGCTTCCGCATCCGACAGGACATCCCTGCCCGGCAGAACCCTTGAATCCCATTCCACACCGAAGAGATTGCATAACGTCGGCAGAATATCAATGCTGGATGCAGGCGCACTGACAACGATGGGATCCATCTTTTCAAGACACCCTGACCAGATGATCAGCCGGTTGTGATCCCGTTCCAGATAATTCGTTACATTGAAGCCGTACAGTTCCGAAAGATACGGCATACTGCCGAGGGCTGCATCATAATCCAGACCGTACGGAAAATGATCCGCTCCAAGCACAATAACCGTATCATCCGCAATGCCGCGCGCTTCCAGCTCTGTCACCAATGCCGCAAGAGCATCCTCCAGCTCAAGATTCGCCGCCAGATAACCCTTCACTTCATCGGAATACGGCAGATCCTGCACGCGTTCCCAGTTCTTGCGGGCCATGTCATTCTCACCCGGAAGATATCCGTTGTGGCCGCTCACACTCATGTAATACACGTTAAACGGCTGCGCATCCAGATACAGCGGCATCGTCCCCTGGATCATCTCAAGGTCGCTTTCCGGCCACTGATCCTGCACATATTCTTCCATACCGTTCCCATATCCCATATACCCGTTGGAATATCCCAGGTTGTTGTGGGTGATATGGCGGTCATAGAACATATAGTCATTGTTGTGAAACACCCACCCGTTGTATCCGAGATCATTGAGCAGATTCCCCATGGTCATCTGGTTGCCGTACTGTGCTGTCATCTTCAGTGAAGATCCGCCCTTTACCGGCAGCATCCCGAAGATATTCTCAAACTCACCGCCGGTGGTGCCTGCACTTGCCGGCTGGTAGTAATCCGTAAACTGGATGCCCATATGCGCAAGCCTGTACAGGGTCGGTGTCAATTGCAGGTCTATGACCTCCGCCGAGAAGGCTTCCGCAGTGATGAAGATCAGATTCTTGCCCTTGAATAAGCCTGTATATTCGTTCTTCGAGGAAGCCGTCTGTGACGCTGTATACAGATCCAGCTCACGCAGCACGCCGGTGTCCCTTTCCGCCATGCCCGCAAAGTCTATGGCAAGCTCATTCTTTCCGTATACGGGTTTCTCTTCCGCCGGTGCTTTTGTTTCCGTTTCCGGTTCACTGACCGGTTCGGCAGCGGGTTCCGTACTGAAGGCAATCTCATTGCGGCTGCCGAGCATACTTCTGGTGGCATCCAGGCGTATACCCGTCACCAGACCGAATGAGGACACGGCACTCTGGAAATTGTACTGATCATGGTAGAACAGACGGAACAACGGACTGCACAGCACCGTGCCGACAGCCAGTGAGAACGACAGAAAGGACGCGGTCAGGATCTCCTGGGCCCTGCGCACATTGATGCGGGAACCGCTGTCAGCTGCTCTTCCCACAGCCGCATACACAAGCACCGGCAGCAGAAACGCCGCAATATGCAGAAGACCGTTCCGGTTCAGTACCAGACGCCTGATCTGCGGAAGAAAACCGCGCAGAACACCGCTGCTTCCTGCCAGCACCGTATTCACATCATAGAAGATCTTGAACTGCAGATAGACAAAGTAATTCACCCCGAAGACAACCGCCATCCCCAGCAGCATAAACAGCCGGACATTATGGTTGCGGCGCGAACTGCCGAACGAAGAAACAATGTAGCACAGTCCCCCAGTGCATACCGAGAACAGCAGCGTGAACAGCATCTCCGGCAGAAAGCTTCCCATCACCGTGGATGTCTTCAGAAGCGCTTCCCAGTACAGCAGCGCAAGCGTGAACATGATCATGACCAGCCAGTGGTTCCAGCGGTCCCTGCGCTTGTCTATTACTACTTCATATACCTTGCCGTGTTTCTTTCTGTTGCTCTTTGCCATCTCTTTCTCCGCAGTTACCACGCAATTATACTTCAACATATCGCAAGCGTGCAGGTATGTTTTCAAATTTCAGGAATACTGAAAAGAGACCATGCGGTCTCCTGTTTCAGCAGTATATTTCGTAGTTTCTCATTTTCCTGCGGATATTGTCATATGCAGTTCTTTTCTTTTTGGGTGTTTTGGCATACAGCCGGCTGATTTCGCAGCTGTCCTTGGAAACTTCTCTCCTTGATCCGTCCTCGAAGTACGCCATGCCTCTTCTTTATTATCTATATGCAATTTAACACCCTCATTGTTCCATACAGGGTGCAATGCTTTTTTTGCGTCGGCGGTCCTCTTTAAATCCACTTCCGTCAATACTTCTTTGAGATCCTCCTTTGAAAACAAAGGTAATTAGGTAAGGATCTGGCTCTCCGTTCATATAACCACCCACAAGTATCGTTTCCACAAGGAGGTCAAATATTTCTGGACTAAATGATTCTAGACATTCTGAGCCACTTAACACATTTTTGAAATCATCAATACTTGCGAATTGTGATATATTATAATGCAAAAAATCCGGGAATTTCAAGGAATTGAATCCATCGCCCGGTATAGAAAAAGCGGGCTTTTCCAGCCCGCTTCGGACACCTGATATACCGGTTATCCTTCGATCATGATGGTCTTCTTTTTCGGCAGCTTCGGGGTTTCCTCCTTCGGAATCTCCAGCGTCAGCACGCCGTTTTCGAACTTTGCCTTGATCTCTTCATGCTTGACATTCTCACCGACATAGAACGATCTCTGCATCATGCCGCTGTAACGCTCCTGCCGGATGAGGGTACCTTCCTTGTCCTTCTCGTCCTTGTCCAGCCCCTTGGCCGCCGTAACGGTCAGGTTGCCTTCCTTCAGTTCGATCGTGATTTCATCCTTCTTGAACCCAGGCAGATCAATGATCACTTCGTAATGATTGTCATGTTCACGGACATCCGTCAGCATCTCCCTGCTGGCTCTTCTGCCGTAAAGCTTTCTGTCAATGTCATTGAAGCCTTTCCAGAACAGGAATTCATCCCAGTCATCAAACAGATTCTCAGTAAATAATTTCGGTGCAAACATAGTTTCTTCCTCCTTTACTCTTCTTCATGTTCATCGCTGAACTATGTTTCTGAGCAAGGGAATGGAGGGTTTGGATTCTGTTCAGGATCTTCTCTGTTCCTTTGTTCAATTATGTTACAGCACGTTTTTTAGCACTCGCAAGCTGTGAGTGCTAATTATTTGATTTCTTCCGTCCGGAAGATGAACTTGACCCGGTCATTGTCGTTTCCGGCTGTACCGCTGAAGTTCCTGTAGACCTCCCCGGCCTTCAGAACCGCCTGGATCTGATCCAGGGCATCCGGCAGTTCGTTCTCCAGCCGGCTGACCAGCTGATCCATGCCTTCGGTCTCAAACTTCTCCATGCCATCCAGCAACTCCTGCACGCCGTCATCCAGTTTTGCTGTACCGTCAGACAGTCTGCCGGCTCCGTCAGCGAGTTCTCCGGCTCCCTGGTCCAGCTCGGCTGTACCGTCTTTCAGCTGACCGGCCCCGCTGTCCAGTTTGTCAGCGCCATCATGCAGGGCTGCCGCACCGTTGTTGACTTCGTTTGCCCCGGCCGCAAGTTGTCCGGCTCCGGCGTTGACTTTCTCAGCCCCGTCATTGACCTGAGAGATGCCTTCCTGCAGGGCCGCTGCCCCGCTGTCGAGGGTTTCTGCCCCTTGGGCCAGTTGCTGCAGACCGCCGGCTACCTGGTCGGCCCCATCCAGCAGGGAAACAGTGCCGCCTTCCGGCACGGTCTCCAGACCGCCCTGAAGCTGCTTCGCTCCGGCCACGATCTGACTGGCCTTTTCGTTCAGGGCTGCCGCTCCGGCTGCCAGCTGAGCGGATCCCTGCTGCAGGGCACTCAGGCCGGCTGTTCCGGTTTCCTGACTGCCGTCAAGCAGTGTATCAAGCGACCCGCCGATCAGCAGTACCTGGGAACGGAAGGCATTGTCCGGATGGGCTCCCACCAGACCGGCATAGGTCTGCAGGGCTGTATTGAAATTCTGCTGCGCCGCCATGAGTTCTGCCCCGGCCTGTTCCGGTGTCTTTGTTTCGTTATCCATGAGGGTGATGTGGCTGCCATCCTGACGGTAGGCCTGCTGGACCGGTTCTTCCGGTGCGGCTGCACAGCCTTCCGCCGGCACTGCCACATATTCAACCCTGACTTCATTGCGGGCCGCTTCCAGTTCAGCCTTCAGGCTTTCATTTTCAGCCGCCAGACTCTGAATCTGCCCCTGCAGGGCGGCATTCTGTTCATCCGCCGCAGCCTTTTCCGCTTTCAGACTGTCATTTTCCGCCTGCAGATTCTGTACCTGGGCCTGCAGGGCCGCCAGTTCTTCATTGTCAGCCGGAATGTCATCCGTTGCTTTCAGGCTGCTGTTTTCTGCCTGCAGCGCTGCGATTTGTTCCTGCAGAGCCGCTGTATCCGCACTCTCTTCCGCCTGCGGGGTCTCACTCTGCAGTGCATTGAGCTGTGCTTCCAGGGCTTCGTTTTTTTCACTCAGGCCGCTGTTTTCTTCTTCCAGCGCAGCGATCTTCTCTTCGTACAGAGCCGCTTCCTCCGGACTCATCGCCGGCGCCGCATTGTTCTGCGCCTGTCCGGCTGCGCTCATCGCCTGTTCATATGCTGCCTTTTTGACAGCCATATCTTCGGCCGCCTTGACGACGTTGTCATAGGCCCCGGCAATCTGCAAGGAAATTTCCGCATCACCGGTCAGATTCTCCAGCTGCCGCAGCTGTTCACGGGTCTGCCGCAGACCGGTTACCGCCTGATTCACACCGGCGTCGAGCTGTTTTGCCCCGTCAGCGACGGCCTGTGTTCCGGCTGTCAGACCCGGATTCTCTTCATTGCCCTCCAGGGCAGCGACATATGTCTTCATGCCGTCATCCAGCGTATGCAGACCAGCCGCAACCTGACCGGCTCCGGCCGCCAGCTGGGCTGTTCCTGCCTTGGCTGTTTCCGTGCCTGCCTTCAGCTGCCCGGCCCCGGCATTGACCTTCGCGGTTCCTTCACTCAATGCCCCGGTTCCTTCCTGCAGGGCATCCGCCCCTGTCTTCAGGGCAGCCGTTCCGTTCTGCAGGGTTTCACTGCCGGTACTGAGGGCGGCAGTGCCGTCTTTCAGTTCTGCTGCCCCGTCTTTTACTTTGGCCGTACCGTCTTTCAGCTTCCCGGCGCCGTCGGCCAGAGAATTACCGCCTTGGCGTAGTTCACCGCTGCCGTCCTTGAGGGTTCTGACCCCGTCCAGCAGCTGGTCCGCCCCGTCTTTCAGCTGATTGATCTTGTCAGTCAGCTCACCGGTATTGATATCCGGATCCAAGTCGGACAGCAGATCCGAGGAGGCCATGGTCATGGTTATGCCCATGGTGAAATCCGTCACATCCGCTTCGATTTCCATGTATTCCGGAATATCGATGCCATCCAGGCGTCCGCGCAGATTCGCATCCTTTTCCAGACTTTCCCGCAGACCCGGGAAGGCCACCCCGGTCGCAAAGGTCTTCGATCCTTCGGAGATGATCCGTCCGTTGGTCACTCTGACATTTTTGAAATGCTCCGGGGAAAGTTCCATGCCGCTGGCCATAACAAACGGCACGCAGACATTCCGGGTGACGCCGTTGACTGTCACCGGCGCATTTGTATGATTTTCATAATCCAGCCGGATTCTGACATGGCCGCTCTTCCCGGTCAGTTCTTCCGCCGTGACCGGCTGACCGTCCAGTTCATAGCTGATCTTTACTTCTACCGGCAGTTCATCATTGCTGGTGCCCTGATAATAGATATCCTTTCCTTCGGCATTCCAGACCAGACCGCCGTTTTCTTCCCGGGTAAAGCCCTCATCACCGCTGACATTGGTAATATCCTGCAGATTGGAACTGTCTTCCACCCGGTTCCTGCCGCCGGCCTTCAGCCAGTCGCTGACGATGACTTCCTTCTTCTTGCCGGAAGGATCTGTTATGACATAGACTGTCTCTTCCTTGCCGGAAGATTCCTCTTCTGTTTCTTCTTCCGCATGCACCGGCAGCCCGCTGACCCCCAGGGTCAGGATCGCTGTCAGCGCCGCAACTGTTCTGCATATCCGCTTCATATTTTCTTTCCTCCTTACCCTTTCTGTGCCAGAGTCGTCCGGCCGATGATACCGTCAAATATCAGCAGCAGACTCGGCAGCAGGAAGATAACACATACCATGCTTATCAACGCTCCGCGGGCCATCAGCACGCAGAGAGAACTGATCATATCAATATTGGAATACAGGCCGACCCCGAACGTGGCCGCAAAGAATGACAGGGCACTGATCAGAATGGATTTGGCACTGGCCGCCACCGCATCCGTGACCGCTGTCCGCTTGTCCTTCCCGGCTGTCCGTTCGCGTCTGTAGCGGGTCGTCAGCAGGATCGCATAGTCCACGGTGGAACCCAGCTGAATCGTACCGATGATAATCGAGGCGACAAACGGCATTCTCGTTCCGGTAAAGGCCGGTATGCCCATGTTCACCATGATGCCGAATTCGATGACCGCCACCAGAATCACCGGCAGCGACAAGGACCGGAAGACAGCCGCAATGATGATGAAGATAATGCCAATCGACACCACACTGACAGTGCTGAAGTCGTGGTCGGTGACTCGGATCAAATCCTTTGTGCACGGGGCCTCCCCGATCAGCATCGAACCGCTATCATATTTGTCAGCAATCGCATCCAGCTTTTCCACCTGGGCATTGACCTCATCGCTGGCCACATCGTATTCAGAGCCGATCAGGATCAGCTGCCAGTCATCGGTGATCAGATCTTTTCTCAGATCATCCGGAATCATTTCATCCGGGATGGCCGGGCCCTTGATCGTATTGAGACCGAGCACCCACTTCACACCGTCTTCCTGTTTCATCTCATCGGCCATGGCCCGTACTTCCCTGGCCGGCACATCCGCATCCAGCAGCAGGATATGCGTGCAGGTCATGTCGAATTTTTCCTTCACCCTGGTATTTGCCGCAATGCCGGGCAGATCCCGCGGCAGCGTGCTGTCCAGGTTGTAGTAGATATTGCCATGGGTATAGCCATATACCGCCGGACCCAGCAGCACCAGCGCCAGGGCCAGGAAGGCATACGCTTGTTTTGTTACGGTCGGGCCGATTCTGCCAAGATCCGGAATGACCGCCTTATGTCTTGTCTTCTGCAGAAGTCCGTCACAGGCCAGAATCATGGCCGGCAGGATCGTAACGCAGCTGACCACGCCGAGCACCACACCCTTGGCCATGACAATACCCATGTCACGTCCCAGAGTGAAACTCATGAAGCACAGGGCGATAAACCCGGCAACTGTTGTTACGGATGAGCCGATAATCGAGGTGAACGTCTCGGCTATGGCATGCACCATGGCCTCTTCCTTGTCTTTCCCGGCTTCCAGATGAGCCTCATAGCTGTGCCACAGGAAGATCGAGTAGTCCATCGTGACACCCAGCTGCAGCACCGCTGCCAGCGCCTTTGTCACATAGGAGATCTGGCCCAGGAACATGTTGGTTCCAAGGTTATAGACAATGGCCATGCCGATGCCGGCCAGAAACAGAAACGGCACCAGGAACGAATCCATCGCCAGCATGAGCACCACACAGCTCAGCGCCACCGCCATCATGACGTAGACCGGCGCTTCTGCCTCCGACAGGTCCTCGGTATCCACCAGCACGGCTGACATGCCGCTGAGGTATACCTGCTCCCCGGCAATCCGGCGGATCTCACGGACAGCCGCGATCGTGCCGTCCGATGAAGTCGTATCATCAAAGATAATGAACATGATTGTTGCGTCGCCGCTGTTGAAGGCGTCATAGACATCATCCGGCAGGAATTCCATCGGTACGGACAGATCCAGCACCGAATCATACCAGATCACGTTTTTCACATGATCCACCTGCATGATCTTTTCCTTTACCGCCGCCGTATCCCTGGCGGACATGCCCTCCGTCATCAGCACCGAGAACGCGCCGCTGCCGAACTCTTCCTTCAGGATATCCTGCCCCTGCATCGTTTCGATGTCTTTCGGCAGATATGTCAGAAGATCATAGTTGACCTTCGTATGCAGATAGCCGAGCCCGGAAGGAATCAGCAGCGCCACTGCCAGAATCAGAATGGCTTTCCGGAATCTGATTACCCACTGTCCAAGTTTCTCCGGCATATCATCACCCTCCTTTTTTCGACCGTTGGTCATTTTTTACTGTACCGTTATAACGCTTTTTCGACCATCGGTCAATATTTTTGACTTTATTTCTTTCCTTCGACTGAAAAAACGTTAAAATAGAAGCGATGAGTACGACGGGCAAGGCAGCAGAAAACAAAAGAAAAAAGCGGGAAGCACTGATGCATACCGCTTTTGAACTGTTCTCCAATGACGGCTTCGCGCATACCAGCATCGCTGATATCGCCGAGAAAGCCGGTGTCGGCAAGGGGACATTCTATTTCTATTTCCGGGATAAGTATGACCTGCGCAATCATATCATCGCCCGTAAATCAGCCGAGATCTTCACCCGGGCCAAGAACGCGCTGGATCAGACAGACCTGGTCACGCTGGAAGACAAGATCATCTTCATGGCTGATCACATCATCAGCCAGCTGGAAAACGATGTCATCACCCTGCGTTTTGTCTACAAGAATCTCAGCTGGGGTGTCTTTGAGAGTGCCTTCATTGACCATGTGGAAACCGATGTCGACTTTGCCAGCATCTTTGCCCAGGCCATTGCCGAGTCCATGGTCCGCTACGAAAACCCCCTGATCATGATCTATATGATCATCGAGCTGATCAGCAGCACCTGCCATGATTCAATCCTGTACGGCAAGCCGCTGCCGATCGATGAGATGAAAGGCTACGTCTTCACTTCCATCCGGGCCATCATGAAAGCCCAGGAAATTCATGAACCGGCCTGATCACTGCCCGGCAGTGTTTTTTTTATACAGAAAAGAGAGGTTTCCCTCTCTCAGACAATCAGTGTGTCTTCCCTGGCTTCCCGCTTGATCCGGCGGTAGATCAGCACATTGCAGATCACCACAAAGGCCAGGAACAGATTTGTGGAAAGATCACTGTTCAGCATGGCCGTGGCATCGTAGAAGGCGTGCATGGAGACCGGCAGGAGATAGGCCAGCCCCATGTTGATACGACGCATATGTCCGTTCCGGCGCACGTCGCAGACCTTCGCCCGCCCGTAGAAGGTGCCCATGCATACCGCAAAGCCGAAATGGGCCGGTACTGCCAGGAAGGCCCGGTTCAAAGCAACCCCCAGCCCGTACTTGCATGACATACATGACATTCTCAATCGCCGCAAAGCCCAGAGAGACGAAGACCGCATAGACAATCCCGTCAAACCGGTAATTGAATTCCGGATTCCGCCAGGTGCGGAATGCTGTTCCTTCCATTCTTTATTTCTTCTGATGAAGGCAACTGCGTTTTCTTCCTTCCATCCAACTTTCACTAACATCCTGATTATCTAGGATATACTGAGGCATCACCGGGTTTACAGATATGCGTTTCGTAGACCGTCGGGAAAATATTCTCTTCATAGGGTCTCCCGGAGTCGGGAAAACACATTTGTCAGTTTCGATCGGAATCGAAGCTGCTTATAACCACAGGAGCACATATTTCATTTCCTGCAATGATATGTTATTGAATCTGAAACGTGCTCAATTGGAGAATCGTCTGGAACAGAAACTGAAACTATATGCACGATATAACCTATTGATCATTGATGAGGTTGGTTTCCTTCCTCTGGATGAGCAATCCTCAGAACTGTTCTTCCAACTGATATCCAAGAGGTATGAGCGGCACTCAACAATCATCACAACGAATAAGCCATTGACGCAATGGGCAGATATATTCGGCGATCCGGTGCTGGCAAATGCAATTCTGGACAGACTTCTGCATCATTGTCATGTGGTCAAAATTGTTGGCAAATCTTACCGTACCAAGGATATTCAGAAAGAATTGTTCAAAGATTCTGATTCAAATAACAGGCAGTGATTGGCTGCACGAACTGGTGAATTTCTGCTTGCATATAACAATGAAGATATTCATCTCATTACAAGACACATCAATTCTGTTCCTCGCGAATCCTTTGATAACAGAACTCCATTCGATCTTATGGTCTCTCCAGAACAGAAAAAACTGCTCGAATTTCTGAAGCTATCCCCGATCCCACTCGATGACGTGCTTCTCAAACCTACTCTCCTTAAGAAGAAATAAGTAATCATTCATCAGGCATTCATCACGTTTGTGACAATCAATCGCAGTGTTGCATTTACTTTTACACACTCATGCGCCACTGTCTTTTCGTTCTGCCTATTAATGTGCCGATTCGCGCAGTTTTCCTGGCCTTATTATATCTTCTGACCCCGTTTTATGCCATTCCTGCACGTGTTCCTTTCCCCCGATGATACTTATATCGCAGTTAGTTTTTCACTTAACGCAAAGACCGGAAAAACGCTGCCTGCTCTGCCTACTGTGCATCCGTTCACCTTTTTGTTAGTATGTAATCAGAAGGACAAGTACCATGAAAAAGAAATTGATTGTCATCGCAGCCCTTTCGGCAGTATTGATTCTTTCGGGGACGGTATATTTGCTTATGTTCGGACGTAATTCAGCAGTAAAAAAAGAAAAGCTCATCTCATTCCGCAGAGAAACAGGCGGTGATATGCAGGGAAGCTCTTCCCGCATATGTGTCAGTAGATATGATGACACCCGTGCACTCATAACCGTTTCACAGGCTGAATGGCATTATGAAGACCCGCAGGTCACGGAATACTTCACCGATGTTTTCATCATGGATGAAATCCGCGAAGTGTTTCTCAGATACCGCATGCAGAACTGGGACGGAAAGAAGTTCACGAACATGTTTGTGGCAGACGGAGCCAGCACCGCCTATGACTTTGATTTTGAAACAACAGATGTTTCCTTTTCCTCACAGATCTACCCCGAACAATATGCGGAAAAACTGGAAGAGATCAACAGCCTGGTCCGCAGACGCATCGCAGAAGGAGAACGTCTGCCGGGACTGATCCTGCCGGAGCTTTCCGAAGAAGAGCGGATGTCTGCGCATAAGCCAAATGACGGCAAGCTGTCACTCCACGTGTATGAATACAGCAGGAACCAGCTCAGTTACCGCTTCGCAAACGGAACGGATGAGGCGTTCTCAGCAGGAAGAGATTACAAACTTCATAAAGCTGACAATGATGAAATGATTGCGGAAGCACAGCCCGGCAGCTATACATACACGTTATATGCACACAGCACAGCAGAATCGACGATCAGCCTGGAGCAGCGCCTGGAACCCGGCACCTATGTTCTTGAAGCCGGCGGTCTCAGCTGTACGTTTGAAATCGGCATGCACAAAGACTGAAATCAGAACCAAAGAGAATCTGCGGATTCTCTTTTTCTGTGCATCCGAAGACAGCACGTACTAAAAAAAGCAGTTCCGGAGAACTGCTCAGTGGTTGAATGCGTCGGGAAGATCGTTTTCCAGCAGTATTGTATCCTGCGGTCCTGCGTTCTTCCAGATATAATCAAATGCTTCCTTGACGGTATCAACGATCAGACAGTGCGACATATCAAAGCCGCTTTCTTCCACACCTTCGGCAATCGGTTTTACCTGTCTTCTGCCGACCAGCACAACCTCATCCGCACATCCCAGCATCTGTCTGCCGAAAGCACGGTTGATTTCATCCTGCTGCTCACCAAGCTCAATCATGCCCGGGGTTACGATAAATCTTCTGCCCGGCATCTTGGCAAGCACACGCAATGCCATGCCTGCACCGCTCGGATTGGCATTGAAGGCATCATCTATGAAGGTCAGGCCTCTGATCTTCTTCAGTTCCAGACGGTGTTCCACCTGATGCATCTCACGCACAGCTTTACGGATCACCGGCCAGTCAATGCCCAGCTCACGGGAACAGATAATGGCTGAGAGAATATTCAGGATATTCAGATCACCCAGGAGTTTTGTTTCAAAGGGGATCCGCTCATCCCCGTGCACCAGCGTAAACCGTGAACCCCTGGCATCAAATACAATATCCTCGGCGCGATAGTCCGCTTCCGTATTCTCAATGCCGTACGTAACAATACGCACTTTGTTCTTCGGCTTGTAATCCCGGATCAGAGGATTGTCTATATTCAGAATACCGAGACCGTCTTCCGGCAGCATCTCGATCATCTGCATCTTTTCACGCGTGATGTTTTCCTGTGAACCGAAGGTCGACAGGTGCTGCGGACCAATGGAGGTTACTACACCGATGGACGGTTTGACAAACTCCATCAGCTCCATAATATCCCCTACTTTATCCGCACCCATTTCGCAGACAAACACTCTGTGGATCGGCTTCAGATGTTCACGGATGGTTCTCGTGATGCCCATCGGTGTATTGTAGGATGCCGGGGTCATCAGGGAATTGAACTGTTCGGAGACAACTGACTGAATGACATTCTTGGTGGATGTCTTCCCGTAGCTTCCGGTAATGCCGATCTTGATCAGGTCGGAATGCTCCTTCAGCATCCTCTTTGCGTCGTTGATGTACCATCTCTGCACACCGCGCTCAATCGGCGAAGTAACGGCCGCGACAAGGAAGATAAGCAGCCAGGGACCGAAATAGCAGAACGCCAGTGTCAACATGCAGAAGATGCGTCCCGGATGCAGCGTTGCCAGCGCCAGGATCAAGATGATAAGCACGGCCATCACGGCGATCTGCCGCTTCACTCTGCCCGTATACACAAGCGGTTTGATGTATTCGGCGTGGTATTCCTTCTTCAGCAGACGGAATGCCAGGATGCCGGCCGTAATCGTACAGAGCACCAGAACCTGTTCAAACTTCAGCAGAAACGCAAGCACGCCTGCCGCAAATATGATCAGGAACGGATACAGGGCTCTGCGCATACCGGATTTCCAGTTATCGCGTATCCATGCTGCATACCGTTTGACTTCATAACGGTTCTGCTGGAACATGTGCAGCGCGTGTTTGCAGGGCACCAGCATAGCCGCAAGAAGAACGGCAAGATAAACTCCCATCAGTATCGTTCTCATTGCATATCCTCTTTCAGAAAAGCGTCCAGAACACGGTTGAACCGCTCCGGCTGATGCCAGTAGGCAAAGTGATCATCACCTTCAAAGACCGCAAGTCCTGCGTCCTTCATCTCACGTTCCATGATCCTGCCCATTTCCAGCGGAACTGCCGCATCAAATTCTCCCCAGACAAGCAGTACCGGACAAACAACACTGCCAAGCAGAGGACGCACATCATCATTCACAACTTTCACAAAGGTAGGCCGCATAACCCCCTTTGCATTTCTGTAGTCTTCCGAACCGCTGCGGTTCTGCAGTGCTTCCAGAGCCTTCTGATTACCGGTTTTCTGCAGGAACCACTTACCGGCTTTATAGGCTTTGGTGCGCAGGTCTGTCTTTGCGCTTCTTTCAGGACGGATGCCTGCCGCCCCGGTCAGAACCATCTTATATACATTGTCCGGATGATCCGCCGCATACCGGATCGCTACCCGGCAGCCGAACGAATGTCCGATCAGAATGGGATCAGTGATGCCGTTTGCCGCAATGAATTCGGCAAGAAAGCTTTCATAGTCCGGCACACCCCACGGTTCCGGCGGTTCCCCGCTTTCGCCATGACCCGGAAAATCAAGATTGTATACACTGAAATACTGAGACAGATGCTTTTCGATCTCTCCCATCATATACATGTTCTGTCCCCAGCCGTGCAGCAGGATCACATCCCTGCCTTCACCCGTATGGCGCCAGGCTGTGCGGACACCTTTGTAAACCGTAAATTCCGTCATATGTGTCATATTCTACCGTAAAAGCCCGTACACGTTAAGTGAATTAATTCTTACCGCTGTGATTTCTGGGCGCGGTCTTCCTTCTTCTTTTCTTTTGCGATAGCCTTCAGTTCTTTTCTGGACAGCTCTTTCCAGATCCGGAAACATACACCCTTCTCCAGATTCTCCGCTTCCACATGGTATCCGTATGTCGTGCAGACCTTGTGCACGATGGTCAGACCAAGCCCGAACTTACCGTCCGTGCCCTTCTCATATGCCGTAAACAATTTGTCCATACGGTCCGGCGGAATCTGCTTGCCGTCATTGCTTACTCTGAGCTCACCCGGTTCCAGTTCAATCCGGATTTCACTCTCCGCATACCGCAGTGCATTGTCTACAAGATTCTCCACGACAATACGCCAGGGATCCTCATCACCGTGAAACAGAACCCCGGGTGTCAGTTCCTTATGAAACTCTATCTCAGGTCTGATCACCTTCAGCGACAGCAGCACTTTATCAATGACCTGTGCCATATCCAGGTGATCCCCTTCGGCGCATTCATCCAGCAGATAGTCCATGCGGTTCATGGCCAAAAGACTGCCGACTTTCTTTTCCAGTCTGTCCGCATGCTCAATGATGACATCGACCGAACCCTCAAGCGTACCGTACGCATAAATACCGTCCTTGATGCTTTCACCGTAGGAACGGATGGTCGCAATCGGGGTCTTCAGGTCATGTGAAATATTCTGGATCATTTCCTGCTTCTCACGGCTGTGCTTCTGCAGCTCTTCCTGCATATCACGCAGCGCATCTGCCACCTGACCGATCTCATCACGGCGGTTGACATTCAGGGAAGCGGGTTCATCCAGTTTGATGCGTGTAACATAGTTGCGGATCTGGTTCAGCGGATGGATCAGGGTAGCCGCCCACACCATCAGCAGCAAAAACAAAACCCCTGCCACAATAACATTGATATCAACAATGTTGGATACCAGTTCCCGTCTGAATGTTGTTTCATACGAGGCAGACATCTTGGAGATCAGGTATCTGCCGTCATCCAGCGGTGTCAGTGTATAGAGAACCGACTGTCTCCGGCGTCCGTTTTCACTCATTGTCCGCAGTTCATAGTCTGACTGTCTGACAAGACTCCCGGCCGTGCGCAGACGGATATCCGTCTTCTCTGCATCGGTGAACGTGCCTTCCCCGATCATGATGAACTCATTGGTATCGGCTTCGTATATACCGTGGATAATGCCGGCACCGCTCTGCTTCATCTCCGGGATATCATCCGGATACCGCGTCAGGTAATAGCTCATGCTGGCCTGTGACTGGTGCAGCATGCGGTACATCTCCGTCCTGGTGAAGAGATCGATCTGCGGTGACAGAAAAGCAAAAAGAAAGACCGTAAATATAGAAATCACCAGAAATGCAATTGTCAGCAGCTGCTGGGAAAGACTCAGCTCCCGCAGCCACAGATACATACGCTTTCTCATCCGAGCCTGTACCCGAAGCCGTAAATTGTGTGTATGGTAAGATTCGGCATCTTGCGGCGCAGGCGTCTCAGTGTATCATCCACAACCCGGTCACTGCCGAAATAATTGGTTTCCCAGATCTTTTCCAGAATATCCTCCCGTGAGAATGCCGTGCCTCTGTTCTTGACAAACAGCATCAGAAGTTCAAATTCCCTTGTGGTCAGATCGATCTGCGCATCATGTTCAAAGACAAGTCTTCTGCTCTCATCGATCTCATAACCGTCCACCTGGATGCGGGCATTGTCATCCTTGTATGTACGGCGGATGATGTTGTTTACACGCAGCACGAGCTCCTTCGGTGAAAACGGCTTGGTGATATAGTCATCACTGCCCTTTTCAAGACCGATGATGCGGTCAAATTCCTTGTCGCGCGCTGACATGAAGATGACCGGCACATTCTCGTTCTGCCGTCTGATATCTTCAATCAGATCAAAACCGCTCTTATCACCGAGCATAATATCCAGGATCCACAGATGCACGTCTTCATCTCCGGTATGGTTTGACGCCTCATCAAAATCCAGGTAGGAATGCACTTCATACCCTTCTTTTTCCAGATACCGTTTGACAAGCTCGTTCAGATCCTTTTCATCTTCAACAATGCTGATAACTTTTTTCATACATAAACCTCAGTGATATTCTAACACATCCCCGCATGATGAAAAAACCGGTTCATATGAACCGGTTTCCGTGTCAGTCAATTCCGAACTTATCCTTGACAATATCCACAATGCGTCCTACTTCACGGGCGCAGATTTCATCTGTTTCCGCTTCTGCCATGACACGCACCAGCGGTTCTGTTCCGCTCGGTCTGACCAGAAGACGTCCGCTTCCCTTGAGACGCTCATTGACTTCGCTGATGGCATTCTGCACATCCGGATCCTGCATAGCCTCTTCCTTGTCAGCTACCTTTACATTGACCAGCAGCTGCGGGAAGATCGTCAGACCCTCGCACAGTTCCAGTGCACTCTTGCCGGTGTTCTTCATGATGCCGAGGAAGACAAGCGCCGTCACAAGACCGTCACCGGTGCGTTCATGTTCCTTGAAGATAATATGTCCGCTCTGTTCGCCGCCGACGATATCATCATCCTGCACCATGCGCTCAAAGACATACTTGTCACCGACCTGTGTGGATACAGCCTGGATGCCTTCACGCTCCAGGGCAATGAAGAGACCGAGGTTGGCCATTACAGTCGTAACAACTGCGTTGTTGTTCAGCACGCCCTTGTCACGGAAGTATTTGCCGCAGACATACAGCACATGGTCGCCGGTGATCAGGGAACCGTCCGGTGCCACCATGATCATTCTGTCCGCATCGCCGTCAAAGGCAAGACCGAGATCATAATCACCGTTCTTAACGAATTCCTGCAGTCCTTCCGGATGCGTGGAGCCGCACTTGGTGTTGATATTGACACCGTCCGGCTGGTTGTTCATCATCGTAACATCTGCGCCAAGCGCCTTCAGAGCCCGCTCTGCCGTAACACTTGCCGAACCGTTTGCCGTATCGGCTGCCAGCTTCATACCGCTCAGATCGAACGGGAATTCGCTCTTCAGCCAGGCAAAGTATTTCTCCAGTCCTTCCGGATACGGAACGACCTTGCCGACATCACCGTCTGTCTTATAATCAATGGTCACATGACCGTCAATGAACTCCTCAATCAGATCTTCAACATCGGAGGACATCTTCAGACCGTCTTTGGAGAAGATCTTGATGCCGTTGTCATAGAACGGATTGTGGCTTGCACTGATCATGGCACCGCAGGCAAAATCACCTGTCTGCACAAGATAAGAGATCATCGGTGTCGGACAGTAGCCGGCCAGGCAGGCATTGCTGCCTTCTGCCGCGATTCCTGCCGCAAGCGCATTCTCCAGCATATCGCTGGACAGACGTGTGTCTTTGCCGATAATGATATTCTGCTTTCCTTCACGGCTGAAATACCAGCCGAGATATCTGCCTACCTTGAAAGCAGTTTCCGCTGTAAGTGTTTCATTTGCGCGGCCGCGGATACCATCTGTTCCGAAATACTTACCCATTGTTCACATCTCCTCCGTTTTCGGTATTTGCATCATCGTTCTGTTCACCAAGAACGTTCAGGCTGAATGTAGAATCCACCAGGGAATACTTCACGAATCCGTCCTTCGGCTGTTCGATGAGCAGCGGGAATTCGTTGAGACCGGGCTTGGCATCCTTCATATCCACATAGACATAAATGCTTTCAGCCGTGATCTTATCCACATTGTCAGCGGTGCCGAATACGGTTACGGATGTAGTCGTCTTATTGTCAACCGGTGAAGCTTTGTAGTTGTTGGTGTTGTTCATGTAATTGATCTTGACGTTGTCGATCGTCTTGGTGACCGCTTCGCCGAGTTTGACATTGATCGTGATCTGGTTGATGCTGCTGGAGTTGACACCGGTCGGCAGTGTGATCGGACGCAGCAGTGTGGAATCCTTCGCAATCGTGGAAGCATTCAGCGTTACAACTACTTTGTCAATCTGTCCGAGCACGGACTCAGGACCGTAGATCGTTACTGTCTGCTGGTCCACATCAATGCTGGAGATTGCCTGTCCTGCCGGCACTTCACCGGTCACTTCAACCTCAATCGGAACTGTCTTGTTCGGGGATGTCACCGGCACCGTCACATTGACCGTACTCGGTACGATATCCGCCTGTACGGGCTGTCCGGCCGTGTCATATGCGACAAGCGCTGCTTCCTGGGTGAAGTCAGCTGTCTGTCCCTTGACATCGATCAGGGCTTTAACGAAGGCAATGGTGTCCAGGGTATCCTTGGAAGCACGTACATTGACCTTTGCATACTCAAACTGCGGGGAACCGACACTGTAGATGGAATCCATCTTGTCACGGTTGATGAAGTCATAGGTCAGCTCAAACTGCTGCGTAGTCTTCTTCTTCAGGGTGACATATGCATTCGAAGGATCGATCTTGATGCTGACATTGTCGCCGAAGCCTTCCGTTGTCAGTCTTACTTCATGTGAACCTTCGGTCAGACCTTCAAGGTCTGCCACTACAATGCCCTTGGAGTTCGCTGCCACGGTAACACTGGAGGCATCGCCTTCCACCGTTACATTTGCGGTTGCGGGCAGTCCGCTGAGCTCAAATGTATCCGTGTTGTATTTGGCCGTGACACCGACATTGGTCAGATCACGGGCATAGGTAATTGATGTGGTGAATGACGAGCTGCCCGAGCTGTAGTTCACCAGAACATACATCAGAACCGCCAGGATCAGCGCCACCAGCTTGGTATACCTTGTATTGAAGAGTGTCTTGTCAATAAAGGCCGAGAACCAGCGCACCGCACGCACAGCCGCTGTCTCGATGTGTTCGTACGTATTGGCTACTTTCTTGCTCTGCTTTGCAATCTGGTTGGCCAGCTCCGTTTTTTCGGGATCGGCGTTTTCGGTTTCAGGATCCTGAATATCATTCAGTTTCTTTTCTTCTGACATCACCGGTCACCTCCTTCGCTGTTTTCCGAAGAGGCACTGTCTTTATCCGTCTTCAGCTGATCAACCATGTTCAGGGCTTTATCCAGATCCTCGTTCAGTCCGACGATCTTTGAAATATCCAGCTTGGTCGTATCATACAGTCTTGCATTCTCATCCAGTTCTTCCTCGTCGAGCACGATATCCATATCATTGGTCTGCTCGTACGGGTTGTTCTCAGGCTCCGGTTCCGGTTCGGGTTCTTCCACCGGTTCGGGCTTTCCGGACAGTCTGCGCAGATTTGCCTCACGTGCTTTACGGACATCTTCAGCCGTCATACGCGGTGCCGCCGCAACTTCCAGTTCTTCAAGAACTTCAGCTTCCGCTTCCGTTACCGCCGGTGTTTCCGGTGTTTCCGGTACCGCCGGTTCTTCAATGACCGGTTCGGGTTCGGGCTGCACAACAGGTTCCGGTTCCTTGACTTCCACAGGCTGTTCGGGTGCCGGAGCAGGTTTTTCCTCCTGGAATCTGCTCTGTTCCGGATAGCTCGGAGCCGGTCTTTCCTTCTTCTTCGGAAGCTTGATATCATCCATTTCATGCCTGATGTTATCCATTGCGTCAGGCTGTTCTGCTTCTTCTTTATGGAAGATGTCATTCCAGAAATGATGCTTCTTTTCCGGTTCGTCCTCGATCTCCGTCTTCGGTTTCTCTTCGGTATCTTCCTCATGGGTGATCTTCTCGGCAACACCGTTAGCGATCACTTCTTCAACTTCAATCTTCTCCGGTTCTTCCGGCTTCTCCTGCTTCTTGATGGCAAGCTTGCTGAGAACGCCTGTGTTGCCGATGCTCTCTTCGGCAGCCGGTTTCTTGTCTTCCGCAATTACAACCTGGCGGGCAGGTTCAACAGGTGCCTTGTAGTTGGAAGAGCGCACTTCGGTCTCTTCACCGCAGATGACACGCAGCAGGTAGTCACGCAGCTGACGCTGGTTGACCTGGAAGATCTTGCCGCTTTCCGTAATGGAGATCGCACCGGTTTCCTCGGATACGATGATGGTTACGGCATCGGTGATCTCACTGATACCGATGGCAGCCCGGTGACGCGCACCGTAACGGGACGGCAGATCCAGATTGGTCGGCGGGAAATATGCGCTCGCACAGGCAATCTTGTCACCCTGGATGATGACGGCACCGTCATGCAGCGGTGTACTGGTAACGAATATGGATGTCAGCAGTTCGGCTGTTACATCCGAGTTCATCTTTGTACCGGTCGCAATATAATCATCCAGTGAATGGGACTGTTCGATGGAAATCAGGGCACCGGTCTGATCCTGTGACAGCAGCATCGCTGCGGTGACGATCTGATCGACGAGGTTTTCCTTCTCATTTCCGCTCAGCGTTGTGATACGCGAGAACATATTGGACTTGCCGATACGCTCCAGAATGGAACGGATCTCGGGCTGGAAGATGATGATAATGGCAAGGAATCCCCAGTTCAGGAAGGTATCCGCAAAGTACTGGAGCGTCTTGAGACCCATGAACTTGGCAGCACCGTCAAGGATCATGATCAGCAGGATTCCCTTGAAAATCTGAATGGTGCGTGAATTGGAACGGACAAGCTTTATAGCATAGTACAGCACAAGCCATACAACAAAAATATCCAGGAATATTATGGTTAAAGTCCGGATATTTTCAAATGTCAGAGTAAGGTTATAGGTAGACAAAATGATATTCTCCCTTCATTCTGAAATTATAGCATGAATCATTCTGTGCTGACCCAAAGAATCACATGCATGTGAAGAGTCTGAAAGCCGTCTCCCGAAGGAAACGGCTTTCTTTGTGTATTGATCAGAGCTTTCCGGAATTGACGCTGTAGAAGCCTTTGCTTTCGGTGATCTTGCGGATATCGTAGATCAGCCATGTTCCCTTCCATTCCGAGCAGCGCAGATACTTTCTTCTCTCCGGATCCGGTGCGAACATGTCGAGGTTGAATGAAGGCGATGCCAGCTCAGCTGTTCCCTCTATGCCTGAGAGCACGCGTTCATCGTTCTCGATGAAGTACTTCATGACACTCTTGTCGATTGGCGAACCGTTGTGAGCAGGACAGATGTAATCGAACTCATCATAGTGTTCTTCCATCTTGCGCATGATGGCAAGATGCTGCTTTACGGTAGCACCGTATTCACCGTCACCGTAGAAGATCAGCACCTGGCCGACTTCCAGGTTATCACCGGTGAACAGCAGTCTGTTTTCATGGTCCAGGAACATCAGGTCGCCGGCACTGTGGCACGGTGTCTCAAACACTTCAATATGCCTGCCGCCAAGGTCAAAGATATGTCCCTCGGTAACCGGAATCGGATCAAAGTCAGGTGTCTGTCCGGCAAAGCGTCCCCCTGCTTCACTGAATTTGCCGTTATGTGCATCAATGATGGCATTCGGATGCATGTATACCTTGTCAAAGAAACCGTTGCACAGGGTATGGTCCCCGTGGCCGTGGGTATTGACGACTTCCATCGGCAGATCGGTAATCGTCTCATAGTATTCCCTGAGATTTGCCGGATTCATGCCGGTGTCGATGACAAGCGCCTTTTCTTCGCCGAGCAGCAGATACGAATAGCAGACTGCACCGATATCAACAACATATGTATTCTTGTTGAACTTACGGGCGCGGTACGGATTATGTCTCATAAACTCCCTCCTGTTTTCTCTATTATTGCAGGACCGTCCGGTTTACACAATTCCGGATTTATCCGTTGACCGGCAGAAGCTGTGTACTGACGACATACTCTTTGCGGATTTCCCAGAAAGTTGCCTGTATGTACCTGCCTCTGACCAGGTATTCATTCCTGACCGGGTCAATGATGAAAACATTTGTCCAGGATTCCCGGATGGCTTTTTCCAGTGCTTCCCCTTCCAGTTCATCCAGAAGTGCCTCATCCCGTGCAGACTCCTCCGCATTGGCGGCAACTGAGGTATATCCGCCCAGCATGACGCTCTGCCATGCATCAAAGTCGGTCAGTACAACCTTCTCATCCGGCACATCCAGGGTAAAGAGTATCTTGGGTTCCGTCCTTCTGAGGAAGGCAGGACTTTCCGGATCGGGACAGCGCCTTTCAAAATTCCATGTATGCCATGCCCAGACCGGATATTCCACACCCTGCGGGGGATCACCGATCTTCTTCCGCATCTGTTCAGCCAGCCAGTGATAGGGATTTGACAGTGAATCAGCCTTGGTGAGGTTATAGGACAGGGACGGATCACAGCGGAAATACCCGTTCTTTTCAATCTGATCCAGTGTCCCTGCAGGCTGTATGGTCCATAGTTTCATTCTGTTGCTCCTTGGTATTTAAAGGGAACCGCAAAAGCGGTTCCCCCTGTCATTTATGCGACTTCTGCGCGTCCGGCTTCAATTGCCTTCATGTTCGCATCGAAAAGATGTGCCTTGCGCTCCGGAATGACCTTATGCAGGGCATCGGGAAGCGTGTCTTCGGAAATGCATCCGGTGGTGCGGATCATGGCACCCAGCAGGATCATGTTTGCCAGGCCGCTGAGACCTGCTTCTGCCGCCATTCTGGTTGCCGGAATGTAGTAAACCGTGACATCATCCCTATTGACTTTGCGCTCAATCAGCGACGAATCCACAAAGATGGTTCCGCCCGGAGCCACATCAGCTTCGTACTTGTCCAGAGACGGTGCATTCATGACCATCAGAACATTGGGATGCTGAACGATCGGTGAACCGACCGGTGTATCACTCAGAATAACGTTGCAGTTGGCTGTGCCGCCGCGCATTTCAGGTCCGTAGGAAGGAAGCCAGCTCAGCTCTCTGCCTTCCAGCAGTCCTGCATATGCCAGTACTTTACCCGTGAAGAGAAGTCCCTGTCCGCCGAAACCGGCAATTACAATCTCGAAATCAGCCATGGTCAGTCCTCCTTGTCCCGGTATACACCGAGCGGATAACGCGGGATCATCTTTTCATCGATCCACTCGAGGGCTTTCTGCGGTGTCATGCCCCAGTTGGTCGGGCATGCACTGAGCACTTCAACAAGGGAGAAACCCTTGCCTTCCACCTGGTTCTGGAATGCCTTCTTGATTGCTTTCTTGGCCTGTCTGACATGGGCAACACTGTTGACGGTAACACGTTCCAGATATGCCGGTGCATCCAGGGAAGAGAGCAGCTCACAGATATTGATCGGATATCCCTGGGTCTTGGGATCACGTCCGTACGGGGATGTCTGGGTCACCTGGCCAAGCAGTGATGTCGGCGCCATCTGACCGCCTGTCATACCATAAATGGCATTGTTGATGAAGATAATGGTGATGTTCTCACCGCGGGCTGCCGTACTGACGGTTTCACAGAGACCGATGGAAGCCAGGTCGCCGTCACCCTGATATGTAAAGACGATATTCTCAGGCATGGAACGCTTGACGCCTGTTGCCACTGCCGGCGCACGGCCGTGGGAAGCTTCGATCATATCGCATGCAAAGTAGTCATATGCCATAACCGCACAGCCTACCGGTGCGATACCGATGGTTCTGCCTTCAATACCGAGCTCGTCGATTGCTTCCGCAACAAGACGGTGAACGATACCGTGCGTGCATCCCGGGCAGTAATGAAGCACTGCATCCGTTAAAGCTTTGGGCTTTTCAAATACAACTGTCATTTTCCTGTCCTCCTTATTCATTTGCCTGTTTGATGGCTGCGAGCACTTCTTCCGGTGAAGGAATCATACCGCCGACACGGCTGCACAGCGATACAGGCTTGCGGCACTTGATGGCCAGCTCTACATCCTGAATCATCTGACCCATATTCAGCTCTACGCAGACAAACGCTTTGACTTTCTCAGCCGCTTCAAGCAGCGGTTTCTCGGGGAACGGCCACAGGGTGATCGGACGGATCATACCGACCTTGATGCCCTGCTTCCGTGCTTCAACGATTGCATTTCTGGAAACACGTGCGGTAATGCCGCAGGATACGATGCAGATTTCCGCATCATCCATCATGAAGGATTCCCAGCGTGTTTCGGTTGCTTCAATTGTCTTGTAACGTTCGAAGCGTTCAATATTCAGTCTCTCCAGCTCCTGCGGAGACAGATACAGTGAATTGATGATATTGTGCTCTCTTGCACACTTGGTGCCGGTGACTGCCCAGGGCTTTTCACGGGTCAGTTCAGTCGGTTCCGGCAGAACGACCGGTTCCATCATCTGTCCCATGGTTCCGTCTGCCAGCAGCATCGCAGGCATGCGGTACTTTTCGGCAAGATCAAATGCCAGGCTTGTCAGGTCAGCCATTTCCTGAACGCTGGACGGTGCGAACACCAGGACATGGAAGTCACCGTGACCGGGACCTCTTGTCGCCAGGAAGTAATCCGACTGGGACGGCTGAATACCGCCGAGACCGGGACCGCCGCGCTGTACGTTGACGATCAGTGCAGGCAGATCCGCACCTGCCAGGTAGGAAATACCCTCTGTCTTCAGGGAGATACCCGGGCTGGATGAAGATGTCATGGCACGTTTGCCGGTTGATGCTACACCGTAAACCATGTTGATGGCAGCGATTTCACTCTCTGCCTGAAGGAATGTTCCGCCGATCTTGGGCATTCTTTTTGCCATATACGCAGCTACTTCTGTCTGCGGGGTGATCGGGTACCCGAAATAATGACGGCAGCCGGCCAGAATTGCCGCTTCAGCAATGGCCTCGTTGCCTTTCATCAGCACTTTTTCCTGCATACTCTTCTCCTCTCAGCGCTCTACGGTAATGACGCAGTCCGGGCACATGATTGCACAGCTTGCACAGCCGATGCATTCTTCCGGTTTCTCGCATTCCACCGGGGCATGTCCCTTCGCGTTCAGCTTGGTCTTGGACAATGTCAGAATCTTCTTCGGACACGCATTGACACACAGACCGCAGCCTTTGCACAACTCTTCCTTAAATGTCAGCTTCGCCATTTGGCACCTCCGTTTTCAGCATATAGTACAACTCCTGCAGATGCAGCGGGAACAGATTTTCAATCTGTCCTTCCAGTTCCCCGCAGAGATCATGCCTGACGCATGTCATCCGCACGGGAAGACCGCTTGATTCCGATAATTCCTGTATATACGGAAGACTGTCCTTCACATCCTGCGCAGTTGTGTCCGGACCGAGATTGGTATTGTTCACAATCCCCGTAAACCGGATTCCGCAGGCCTCCTCAATCTCCCGCATTACACCTATTGTATCAGCTGCCGTTCTCGTCAGCGGACGGGAGCGGTTTGCCACCAGCAGCATCTCATAATCATTCTCTTCCAGGATTTCCGGCACATAGCGTCCCAGCGCCAGTGCCCCTCTGTCATCACCGCCGATATCCAGCACACCGTAGCGGCTGCGGTCGGAGGTAATGCCGTAGATTTCCTTGGGCATGGCCGGAACATCCAGATTGGAATTGGCATACGGTGAGCTGATCAGCTCAATGCCATGCTTTCTGAGATACTCTTCACTGTCCTTCATCCGGAAATACGGATTGACGATATCAAGATCCGCAATGACCACCGGCAGACCGCATTCCTTCAGATACAGCGCATAATTCAGTGCAATATTGGTTTTGCCGCTGCCGTAATGTCCGGCAAACAGCGTCAGTCTCTTCGGTTTCATACCGGCTCCTACAGCTGGTTCCGGATAATCTTGCCGCTGATTGTTTTCGGCAGTTCATCACGGAAGACAACAATACGCGGATACTTGTACGGTGCGGTATGTGTCTTGACGTAATTCTGGATTTCCTTCTTCAGATCGTCGGTTCCTTCCACACCGTCCACGAGCACGATGCTGGCTTTGACTACCTGACCGCGTACCTCATCCGGAGCAGCGGATACACCGCATTCCAGTACATAAGGCAGTTCCATGATAACATTTTCGATTTCGAACGGCCCAATGCGGTAGCCGGAAGACTTGATGACATCATCCGCTCTGCCGACATACCAGTAATAACCGTCCTCATCACGCCAGGCAACATCGCCCGTATGATACAGGCCGTCATGCCATACTGCTTTGGTCTTTTCTTCATCCTGATAGTATCCGAGGAACAGACCGCAGCGGCGCTGGTCAAGATTGTCCGTATGGATGACGATTTCACCGTTGACACCGTCATCAACCGGATTGCCGTCGGGATCAACGAGATCCACACCATAGCCCGGAATCGGTTTGCCCATGGAGCCGGGTCTCAGTTCCGTACCGGTGAGATTGCCGATACTGAGGGTTGTCTCGGTCTGTCCGAAACCTTCCGCGATCTGCAGACCGGTTGCCTTTTCAAACTGGTAGAAGACTTCCGGGTTCAGCGCTTCACCGGCTGTCGTCGCATGATGGATCGAAGAGAGATCGTACTTGGAGAGATCCTTCTTGATCAGCATACGGTACATGGTCGGCGGTGCACAGAATGTCGTGATGTTGTATTTATTGAAGAGAGGCAGAATCTTTTCTGCATCGAAGCGGTCGAAGTCATATACGAATACGGCGCCTTCACAGAGCCACTGCCCGTACAGCTTGCCCCACAGTGCCTTGCCCCATCCGGTTTCACTGATCGTGAAATGCAGACCTCTGCGTTCCACCATATGCCAGTACTTCGCGGTGACAAAGTGACCGAGAGCATATTTATAACTGTGCATAGCAATCTTGGGATATCCGGTGGTGCCTGAGGTGAAGAACATCAGCATCGGATCATCTCCGCATGGGGAATCCTCCTGACGGCGGTAGCGGCGTGAGAACAGCGGATATTCACTGTCATAGGAATGCCAGCCTGCTCTTGTACCGTTGACGATGATCTTGGTCATCGGCACCCCGACAGCTTCCTCCGCCAGTTCCACCTGGTGCGCTGTATCACCGTCTGCCGTGCAGACGATTGCGGATACACCGGCTGCCTTGAAGCGGTATTCAAAGTCATGCTGTACAAGCTGGTTGGTTGCCGGAATGGCAATGGCGCCGATCTTGTGCAGGGCTAGAATCGTGAACCAGAACTGGTAGTGACGCTTCAGCACCAGCATGACCCTGTCACCCTTCTTAATTCCCAGGGAAGTCAGATAATTGGCGGTCTGGTTGGAGGCATCCTTAATGTCCTTGAAGGTAAAGCGGCGCTCCGTGAAGTCATTTGCCACATGGACCATGGCAAGCTTTTCCGGTTCCTTGCGGGCGATTTCATCCACGATATCAAAACCGAAGTTGAATTCCTCCGCATGTTCGAAATGCATATCGAGCAGAACACCGTGATCATCCTCATGGGTCTTGATGAACTTCTCGCACAGCAGCGGATGATGGATTCTCTCCTGCTTGCGGATATGGGCAGCCGTTCTCTGCTCTGCTTCCGTGGTGGCCATGATCATAGCCAGGAAGACACAGTCCCTGCCGTCCACCGCAATCATACCGTGCGGTGTGGAGCTCTTATAGAAGATACTGTCACCCTCGTGCAGAATCTCCGTATGATCGCCGACCTGCACCTTGAGGGTTCCCTTGATGACAAGGTCGAACTCCTGACCGGCATGGGTGGTCGTATGGATCGGCTGATCCTGCAGCTCTTCGGAATAGCTGTATGTTACCCAGTACGGAGTCGCAAGTTTCTGCCGGAACATGGCAGCCATATTCTGGATGACAATGCCGTCCTCACTTGCCGTCACCGGCCCCATTCCCTTGCGGGTAACCATATAGCTTGAGAGCTTAGCGTTATTGGAACCTTCAAGCAGATCGGTCAGGTCAATGCCGAAAGCCAGCGCTGTCTTATGCATGAATGTGAACGGCAGATCGACTGTACCGGCTTCATATGCCTCGTACTGTTCTTCACTGACCTCAGTCTTTTCTGCCATTTCCTTGACGGTGTACCCAACGATTTCACGCATTTCCCGGATACGCTGTGCAACTTCCATCAAAGACCCCGTGTACTGTTCGCTCATATACTTCCTCCGTATAACAAATAAACCCGCCTAAGGCTATAAACCTTGAGGCGGGTGCATTCTACCCGTGGTACCACTCAAATTGCAGCCGGAGCTGCCGCTTCAGACCCTAACAGGCCCTATCCCTTAACGCGGGCGTACGGGAAACGTCTACTTGCATGTGCTTTCGGGCTTCCGGCTCAGAAGTGATAGATCATATGAAGTTTTCTGCTGCCGGTTTGCACCAGACACCGGCTCTCTTCAAGCAGTTCGCTCCGACCGTCTTCATCACAGCCTTTTCAGTTGTTAACGCTTTAAAATTTAACATCCCGCACCCGTGCTGTCAACACAATTATTCATTATTTTTCTGAAAACTTTTCAATATTTTTCAGAGTGTTTCACAGACAGAAAAACCGGGCAGCCCCGGTTCTCTTCAGATACATCTTCTGATGAATTCTTCAACGATATCCAGCACCGGCGCTGACCAGAATTCAGCCTTGCCGTGATCTGCACCTTCAATCAGATAATACTCCGCATCATGCCCTGTTTCCTTCAGACGTTTCCACAGGATCGTACTGCATTCCGTATTGACCACCCGGTCCTTGGTGCCGTGCAGAATCAGCACCGGCGCAATCACTGTATCATCATGAATGCTCAGATCGGCGGACATCGCTTCAAGCAGATCTCTTCTTTCCCGCAGATCCACGCTGCCTGCTTCTCTTCCTTCGGGACTGTCTGCCTGCAGGTGACTGGAAGTCATCGGATTGGAATCCTCAATCGTGAATACGGTGCTGCCGTAGTAATTGATGATTCCCTTCACTTCCGCGGATACACCCGGATACAGGTTTTCATCCGTATCATCGTTGTGGCGCATGCCTGCATAGACAGCTGTATGACCGCCGGAAGAATTACCGGACATGATGATCTTCTCGGGATCGATGCCGTATTCCTCCGCATGCATTCTCAGGAAACGCACGGCATTGCGCGCATCCACCACCGGCGCCGGGAAAGAGGCAATTCCGGAATGTCTGTATTCCACAAGCGTACAGACAAAACCGCGTTCAGCCAGCTTTGACAGCTGCGGCACATCACCGTGAATATCCTGTTTCATCCAGGCACTGCCCTGCACATATACAACACAGGGAAGAATCCGTTTCGGGTTGTTTCTGCTGTACGGAATCAGAATCTGCAGATGCAGCGGTGTTCCGTCCATCTCCGCATACACGACATCGTTGATATACCGTACGGCTGTTTCATCACCGGTAGTCGGGATGCGCTGTACGCCTTCAGTCCTGTAATCTCTGAATTCTTCGTATGTCCATGCTTTCAGTTCCATAATTTACTCCTGATCGTCCCAGTCCGGTTCCCACCTGAGATACCGCTGACGCATTTCATCCGTGAATACTTTATACAGAGTGCCGGTGTCAAGTTTGGCCATTTCAGCCATATCCTCCGCACTCAGTTCGAAGTCAAAGATATCTATGTTATCCCGTATATGCGCCGGTGTCTTGGAACCGGGCAGCACGGAATTGCCGGTCTGCACATGCCATCTGAGAATGATCTGCACGGGCGACTTGCCGTACTTCTCCGCCAGTTTAAGGACAACCGGTTCTTCCAGCAGTCTGCTGTCACCGTGTCCGAGCGGATACCATGCTTCCATGACAATGCCGTTTTCCTTCAGGTATTCCCTGAGTTCATTCTGCGGACAGTACGGCTGTGATTCCACCGTAACCAGTGCGGGTTTCACCTCAAAGCGTTCAATAAAGCCGGCAATCTGTTCTTTCGAGAAATTGGAAAGACCCAGGGCTCTGGCTTTGCCTTCCTTCACGAGTTTCTCAAAGCTCTGCCAGCAGGCATAGTAATCACCGACCGGATGATGCACGATCAGCATATCCGCATAATCAATACCAAGACGCCGGAACGATCCCTCAACGGCTTTCTCAACCCTTGTATAATCGGACGGCCATACCTTGACGGTGATGAACAGATCTTCCCGCGGCACACCGCAGCGGGCAATGCCCCTGCCGACTGCCTTCTCATTCAGATATGAGCTCGCTGTATCAATATGCCGGTATCCGTACTGCACAGCCGTGATAACAGCTTCTTCGGCGTCTTTGCCGAGTATGTTCGATGTCCCGAGCCCGAGCACCGGCATCAAAGCACCGGTATTCAGCGTGAAGTATTCCATAGCTCCCTCCGCATTTACAGCTCCAGCAGCGAGATCAGATTCCGCAGCTGTATATTCAGACAGTTATTGAACTGAATCAGTGTATTCAGTGTCCGGAAATCAACCCAGAAGTATCCCTCCGGAAGTTCACCAAGTTCATCCCTGCCGATTTCCAGAATCGTATTCCAGTTTTCTTCGTGGTAGAAGCGTCCGCCTTCTTCCGAGAACAGACCGCGGAAACGGATGCCCTTTCCTTCCTGCAGACGCTCGAAGAAGAGTCTGTCCACAGGGTTGCTGACCTGCTCATCGGCCGGTTCCTTCTGCACGCTCGGGGCAATCTCAATGCGGTCAAAGCATCCCACTTCGCTCTTTGCCTGCACCAGGAATTCCATCACGTTGTCTTCGCTGATCCGCACCAGGAGACCGAACTCACTGCGGCCGACTGCCTCAAGCAGAGGCTGCTGCCAGCAGCGCACTTCCCTGTCTTCGATCTCGATATCACAGAAGACAATACGGAAACTGCTTGACGGGGATACATATTCACCGTTTTCAAACGTCCAGCCCTGCAGACTGTTCAGATCCACCAGCCGCCTTTCATACTTCTTCAGCATCTTGTAATCATTCATGTACTGATACAGATGGGTGATGGCTTCACCGGAGGAACGTCCGAACATGGAGTTGAAGAACGCTTCCTCTCTGAACAGTTTTCTGATTTCATCCAGCTCCTGCGGATTCACATCACGCATGGCAAAAGGAATACACGAGATAACCGAACGTGTATCCATATTCACGATATTGTCATAACGCATCAGCTGTTTGATCTGACCGAGTGTCATCCACCTGTGTGTGGAAGGCACTTCAATATCCTCATCCACCAGAATGACGATATTCCGGTTGCGCTTGCCCAGGAAACGGGAAGACTGCTCCGACTGGATCTGATCGGCGATGATGCGGTATTTCTCTTTATTGGCAAAATACGAATAGAAAGCCGGTTCCCTGCCGCCGTGCGCCCGCATGAAGTTGGAGCGGGTTGCCTGGATGGTCGGCGAGATCTGGCAGTTGTTTATATTGCCCGGTTCTATCTTGGCCTGCATCAGGAAGTACATGGTGCCGTCAATGATTCTGGCAATGATGCCGAGGTATCCGATACCGTCCTGGACAATGATCGGCTGTTCCTTGACACCGTCTTCACCCTCAAAGTGAATACCGCGCACGGCGAAGAATGTACGCTGCCGGTTGACGATGCCGAGCTCTGCGGGATCGTAGTGCCAGTCTCCGTCATATGCGTACGGAATCTTATGGATGCGGACATTCACCTCTTCATTCTTGTGTTTGATCCATGTGAGGATCTCATCGGTGGAATAAAAGGGATTCTCCTCTGTCGCCCATGATTCCAGTATATATTTCAGAATATTCTTCTCAGCCTGCATGCAATCCTTCCTGTCTGTCTTACTTATTATCGCATATTTGGCATGCCTGAGGCACCCGTTCTGATCAGCGATCCTCTCTCTTTTTCACTTTATACCGTGAACCTTCATAGACGGTTACGGTACAGGCGTCGGTTGCCTCATCGAATTCGGGACTCTGCCAGTACTGCAGCAGAACATAATCCACGTTGTATTCATCAAGGTATCCGCAGCTCTTTGTATAGTCGGGATGTTCCTCCTCAATCCAGTCTTCGTGGCGTCTTGCGATCTGGTAGAATTCCTCATTCACCCGGTCCATTGCATAGTAGTAATTCCACGGTCCGAAGATCGAATACGCTTCCGGTATATATGTCAGGGTTGCCCCGCTCTGTGACACAATGACCGGCTGTCTGTCCTGTATGGCATCGGTGCCTTCCTTGAGTGCTGTAATGGCCTGCAGTTCATCGGTATGGATCTTGTACACACCGTCCACATTCTGTCCGCCCTTGAGATACACCCAGTACAGTCCGGTATGCTCATCCAGCATGAAGGAACCGGCATTGCCGATGACTACCGCTGCCGCAAGAGCAGCACTGAGCGCATAGCCGAACACTTTCTTCTCTTCGGGTTTTCTGAAGATCACCCAGAGGAAATACGCCTCGGTCAGGGGATTGAAGAGCACCATGAAGTTGCGGTAGAACACCATACCGGTGATCGTCTTCTGCAGCAGGATCGTGCACAGCGGATTCAGGAAGAACACCGTCATCATGATCACAAAGGCACGCATCCATCTCTCCTGATCGCTCTGCGGCTTTCTCTCCGCAATCACCAGGATCACCCCTGCCCAGCGCAGCACATTGACAAGACCGTCCAGCCACTCACTGTGCAGGAACAGATAATCGGTGATCATGTCGCTGTGGCGGAAATCCCGGAAGTAGTACAGGTATGATGTGAAGTCATTGGTCTGCAGCAGATGCACGGCAAATGAACCAAGCGCAAACACCGCCGGCACAATGACAAAGAACAGCATCTTACCGTGGTCATACAGCAGATCCTCGGCATACGCAGACACACGATCTGCCTTTCCGCTTTTCAGAAGCAGAAGCACAGCACCGTACAGCACCGCCGCAGCCGCTCCGGCAACCGGCATAACCCTTGCCAGATATGCGCATACATACATGACCATCGGCAGAATCAATACGATCATATACCGCAGGGCATGCGGTTTTCTTGCCGCAAAGAGATATCCTGCCAGGGCAAACATCACCGCAAAGCTCATGAACAGGAAACTCGAGGAGCAGGCAAATCCGGCCGCCAGCGGGAACAGCAGCAGATATCTGACTTCATCGTCATCATCCTTCTGCCACCTGTAGATGATATAGATCAGCAGCATAATAAACAGACTGCGGAAGGTATTGCCGTAGAAAGCAAACGTAATGTCCCAGTAGAAGAAGTCCGCGTAGAACAATGCGAACAGCAGCACGGCCGCTTTGGCAATTTTATTGCGGAAATGCAGACCGCGCACCGCCGTTACGATAAGGCTTCCGGAAAACACATTGTACAGAAGACCGAGCCCCCATACCGACACAACAAGATTCGGCACATAGGAAGAGGAACCCAGCAGATAGTGCGGCAGATTGACCAGCCAGCACAGGTATGAACCGAAATGGAAGTAGCCCTGGAACAGGTAATAGACATTCCACTCTGCACCGCGCAGTCCGTTGGATAGATCATACAGGTTCAGCTGCGGGGCATTGATATTCATTGCTATGTAATTCAGATACGTACTGCTGTCGGAATAATCGAGATCAATATACATCTTCGAGAAGACAAACAGAAAAGCAAGCGCAAACACCAGTACGGCCAGCGCATTCAGACTGAATACGGCTTTCAGCACATCCTTATATGATCTGATTGTCAGCACGGCTGCCCCCAGCAGCACAATGCTGGTAATGCCTATAATCCACGCAAAAGAAAGATGCAGCATCAGCGGTATATAATACAGCGTCTGCAGAACACCCAGTATAGCCGCAAAGCCCAGCGGCGAAGCCAGACCTTTTCTCCTGATTCTGAAACGGTTCAGCAGCCATGTACCCGTACCTTCGGACAGCAGGATGATCAGCACCGCCACAAGAAGAATCCTTTTCATGTATCCCCCTTCCGGATACTCGCATATCCGCACGTCCCTGTACGGGACATGTTACTATAAAGTATACCATGAACCGGAAAGCCCGCGGGCACTCCGGTCAGGTGTGAAAGCGAGGCAAACCTATGATACGTCCGATCATGAAAGATCCCCTGTTTCTTTCCCAGCCCTCCGAAGACGCCGGCCCCGGTGATACTGCCGTGATGCAGGATCTTGCCGAAACCCTGACTGCACACCGTGCAGGATGCGTCGGCATGGCTGCCAATATGATCGGTGTCCGCAAAAACATCATTGCGGTCATGGTCAGCGGTCTGCCTGTCATTATGGTCAACCCGGTGATCACAGCCAAATCCGGACCGTACACTGCCCGGGAAGGCTGTCTTTCCCTGCCAGGCGAGAGAAGCGCACAGCGCTGGCAGACCATCACGGTCAGCTTTCAGGACATGCGCTTCGGCAGACACACCGAAACCTATACCGGCACTGCCGCCCAGATTATCCAGCACGAAATCGACCACTGCCGGGGCATCCTGATCTGAATCTGAAAAAGAGCCGCATATATGCAGCTCTTTCAAACAATTATGCAGTGCTTATTTCTTTCTGGCGAAGATAAACTCAACGTCACTGTACTTTGCGTCAGCGGAATCATCCTTAAAATGATCACGAAGCGTATCATCGGCAGCTTCATATGTGAATGTCCTTGAATCATTCCGTTCATCCGTAAAGACATATCCGGCGTCTGTCTTTTTCCATGTCGCCGTGAATTCAACCGTATCCGGACCTGCAGTAACCGTCAGCTTGCCGCTGCCGTCCGCATTGAACGTATATACAGTCTCACCTTCACCATACAGTGAATTATTGCTTTTACGGTCCTTGAATTCTGCTTCCTTGCCGGGTTCAGCAGCCATGACTTTATCAAGCGTCCAGGATCCTGTCACCGGTTCGCTTTTGTCCTTGGATCCGCACGCGCACAAACTGACCGCCAGCAACGCTGCCGCAAACATTTTTCCGATTGTGGTTCCCATGATGCCTCCTTGTCTATTACATAATAATCCATTTACCTGAAAAAAACACCCGAACATACAGTTCGGGCGGTTTCAGTTGTATTTCTGTTGTCTCAGCTTGCCTAATCAATGTCTTCGGGATCCACACCTGTGAGCTTTGACAGTCTGATCAGATCTTCAGCAGTCATCCTTACATTTCCTGCCGAAACCTGTTTCAGGTGAGACGGGTCGATGCCGGCTCTTCTGGCCATTTCCTCAATGCTGATTTTCATCATAGCCGCCAGCATCCTGACGGTCATTTTGACTTGTGCCATACACACTCCTCTGCGCGGATTTCAGCCGATATACGGTTAACTATCCGCTAACTTTCCTATAATAACGTAACGTTTTGTTAGCCGTCAAACCGCTGTTCCCATTTATAAACGGTTGGTTTATAATTGTTAAGAAAGGAAACGGAGTGTTACTTCATGGCAAATAAAGAATTTGATGAAAAGCTCGGAAAGCTGCTGCGCAGCAGACGTGAGGCTGTGCATATGACACAGCAGGATGTCGCTGACAAGCTGGGTGTTACCCGGGTAGCGGTGCATTCCTGGGAATCGGGAAAGCGCGGCATGTATGCCTTCACATTTATTTCTTACTGCAAAGCGGTGGGCATTCCCCCGCATGAAATCATAAACGAAGTTATTTAGCATCCCGACACATTAAAACCGCCCTGCCTGGGCGGTCCTTTTTATGCATTTACCCGCATACCTTCCTGTATACGTGCAGCCAGAGAATATATTCGATGACCGAGGTGATGAACCAGCTGACCGGATAGCACATGTATATGGATGCCAGAGTCCCTGCTCTCGGGAACACCAGCCAGATCCATGTCAGACGCACACCGCAGATTCCTGCCAGCATGATTGCCGTCGGTGCAGCCGAGCTTCCCATACCGCGCATCGAGTTGATGAAGATATCCATGATACCGTTCAGGATCAGCAGCCTTGCCACCCATGCCGTACGGATCATACCGACATCCACGACCGCCTGCTCATCCGTATACAGCCGCAGCAGCCACGGTCCCAGCAGCCACACCAGAAGCCCCAATGCCAATGCGGAAATACAGGAAAGAACAAAGGTCGAGCGCATGATCGGACGTATTCTGTCCTTTCTGCCCGCACCGAGACACTGGCTTGTGAATGTAATCGTTGCCTGCGAGAAGGCAAACATACCGATATACACAAACCCTTCTATATTGGCCGCAGCCGCATTGCCTGCCACAACCGCAGTACTGTTGAAGGAATTGATGCTGGACTGAATAACAACGTTTGACAATGAGAACACAACGCCGGAAAGACCTGCCGGAATACCAATCCTCATAATATCCAGCACAATGCTCTTCACTGCCCGCAATCTCCGGAAATCCAGATGTGTCGCATCATCCGCCTTGACCAGCGCCATGCATACAAGCGCAGCAGAGACTGCTTCCGAAACAACCGTCGCAATGGCAACACCTGCCACCGACCACTGCAGCACAATGACCGTAAACAGATTCAGCAGGACATTGATGATTCCCGAAATCAGCAGATAATACAGCGGACGCTTTGTATCGCCTTTTGACCTCAGCACAGCCGAAGCAAAGTTATATACCAGCAGGAAAATCACCCCGGCAAAATAAATACGCATATACAGCGTACTGCGGGTGATGATCGCTTCCGGTGTATTCATCATCCTGAGCAGATACGGTGCCAGTATAATACCCGCAGCCGTCAGGAACACACCGCACACCAGTGCCATAAAGACTGATGTATGCACAGCTTCCTCTATCCGCTTCTCCTGTCCCATGCCAAGGCATCTGGCAATGATGACATTGGATCCGGTGGACAGACCGTTAAACAGCGATGTCAGCAGAAACACAATGGAACCTGTCGCCCCTACGGCAGCCAATGCCTGCTCACCCGCAAACTTACCGACAACGATCGTATCCGCCGCATTGAACAGAATCTGCAGCAGCTGCGAAAACATCAGAGGCACCGCAAACGTAAACAGATTCTTCAGCAGCGGGCCGTTCACAATATCCAGTGTGGTGTTGCGTTCCTTCATACTTCTCCCCCAGACACAGCAGTGACATTATAGACATACATGCCCGAAAAAGAAATGTTTTTTCAGTGTACTTTGCCAGCGTAGTCCGAACAGCGGGTTATACAGCAGAGCTGGCTCTGAAATAGGGTAGAGGGGGATTATTAGTCCCGCCCCTCCCGTTGCACCGTACGTACGGATCTCGTATACGGCGCTACATCTGTATTGTCAGCACGAATTACTCAGATAGTAGTTCAAAGGATCGATCAGTCCCGGTCGA
>JAFUCL010000061.1 GCA_017459725.1 Solobacterium sp.
ATCCCAACTTCAAGTCAAAACATCACAGTAAGAGAAGCTATACCACGAATCTGGTAAACGGAAATATCATGGTTTTTGATCGTTCCATCCGTTTGCCAAAACTGGGAGAGATAAAGATAAAGAAACATCGTACTGCACCGAAAGACTGGAAACTGAAGTCTGTCACTGTCACACAGGAACCAAGCGGCAAATACTATGTATCTGTTCTGTACGAATACGAAAGCCAAGTGATCGAACAGAACGATACAGAGAAGACCATCGGTCTTGATTTTGCCATGAACGGACTGTATGTGGACAGTGACGGGTATTGTGCGGAGATGCCGCATTTTCTCAGGAACAGTGAAAAACGTCTTAAAAGAGCGCAGCGGAAACTTTCGAAGATGTTTGTGAAGGGAAAAGAGAAACAGTCGAACCGGTATTACAGACAGAAGCACAGGGTTGCAGTCCTTCATGAGAAAGTACGGCACCAGAGAGCAGACTGGCTCCATAAGGAATCAAGAGATCTGATCGACCGATATGACTATATCGGGATCGAAAATCTTGATATGAAAGGCATGAGTCAGTCCCTGCATTTTGGAAAGAGCGTCAGTGACAATGGCTGGGGGATCTTTGTGAATATGCTTTCCTATAAAGCAGAGATGGCAGGAAAACATGTGATCAAAGCAGCTCGAACGTTCCCATCAAGTCAGATGTGTCATGAGTGCGGATGCCTGAATCCTGAAACCAAAGACCTAAGGGTTCGTGAGTGGGTTTGTCCGGTATGCGGGGCACATCATGACAGAGATCATAACGCTGCGCTGAATCTGAAATCAGAAGCACTCAGGATTGCGCTTCTGTAATGAACTGAAATGAAACATGGTACCCTGGGGCACAGGGAATCCGATAAGCCCGGGTTATCTGAACACACTGGTGTTCTTGACCGGGAAGCCCCCACCTCTAAGCGTCAGCGAAGGTGGTGAGAGTATGTCACCGTTTACAAAGGCATGGCGGGGGATGTAATATCTGTCTTATGGCAGGACTTGGAACAATAGTAAATATGATTGCGATTATCGCGGGCGGACTTGCCGGTACGCTGTTCGGAAACAGGCTTCCGGAGCGCTTCCAGGATATTCTTCTGCAGGCAAACGGCCTTGCGGTCATTTTCATAGGCATTATCGGCACCGTGGAAAAGGCGCTTGTCATAACAGGCACGGAAGTTTCATCGCAGGGAACCATGATGTTGATTGCTTCACTTAGCATCGGTGCACTGATTGGGGAGCTGCTGAACGTTGAAAAGGGCATGGAGGATCTTGGCGGCTGGCTGCGCAGCAAGAGCGGTTCACAGTCGGATTCCCGGTTCATTGAAGCGTTTGTTGTTTCCACATGCACGGTATGCATCGGGGCGATGGCAATCGTAGGATCCATAGAAGACGGTATCGCGGCAGATCATTCCATCCTGTTTGCCAAGAGCATACTGGACTTTGTCATTATCATGGTTATGTCTGCTTCCATGGGTAAGGGATGCATCTTCAGTGCATTGCCTGTAGGTCTTCTGCAGGGCAGTGTGACACTGGCTGCGGGTCTTCTGCGGCCGCTGATCACAGATGCGGCGGTGAATGCACTCTCGCTTGTTGGTTCGGTGCTGATCTTCTGTGTCGGTGTGAATCTTGTCTTCGGCAAACGTATTAAAGTAGGAAATCTTCTGCCGGCACTGATCATTGCAGTGCTCTGGAGTATATTCCTATGAGAAATGACAACTGGGGAATCTATCATTACGAGATTCCCGGAATCGTACAAGAAGGCATGCGTACGGCGGAAATGCAGAGGCTGCAGGATGTCGGCATGAACTGCGGGATGAATTACACTTCCTTCCCGTTCTACGGCACGATGGAGCCGTATTCCAGGTTTGAGCACAGTGTAGGATGTGCACTGATCATCTGGCATTTCACCGGTTCGGCTGTACAGGCGCTGGCCGGTCTGTTCCATGATATTGCCACACCTCCGTTTGCGCATGTCGTGGACTTTATGCGGCATGATCATGTGGCACAGGAAAGCACGGAAAGCGGGACGGCGGAGATTCTTTCCGGCAGTATGGAAATAAAGACACTGCTTGAGAGAAACGGGATTGCGCTTGAAGAAGTTGTTGATTATCACATATATCCGATTGCGGACAATGATTCACCCAGGCTTTCCGCAGACCGTCTGGAGTATACACTGGGATGTCTGAGACATTATCATCTGTGCAGTGAAGAGACCGTACGGAGATACTACGACAATCTGACAGTGCTGACGAATGAGGAAGGCATACCTGAGCTTGGTTTTACGGATAAGGATATTGCTGAGGCATTCGCGCTGGACAGTCTCAAGTGTTCCCGTATATTTACAGAGGATGAAGACCGCTGCGGTATGGAATACCTGGCTGTTCTGCTGAAAAAGGCAGTCAGTGCCGGAATCCTGGATGATGCGGATCTTCGTTCGACGGAGAGCAGTGTCATCGGTAAGCTGCAGCAGTCAGCCTTGGCAGATGACTGGGAGCACTACACTAGGCTGCAGCGGATACAGAGAGCCGATACACCTGTGAATGATGCATGGGTGCAGGTGAATGCGAAGCGCCGGTTTATTGATCCTTTGTGCAGGGATTACGGCCGGGTGCGGATGTGGTCAAAGAGATTCCATGATGAGCTGGAGGAATTCCTGCAGCGGGATTTCAGCAAATATCTATATGCGGATGAAGGGGAGAAAGAATGAAGAAGATTGTAGTCGCCAGCAGAAATGCGGGCAAGATACGTGAATTCAAAACAATGCTTGAACCGGAGGGATATGAAGTGCTTTCACTGCTGGATCTGCCGGATGCGGAAGATCCTGAGGAAAACGGCACGACCTTTGCGGAGAACGCGGTGATCAAGGCAGAGGCTGTTGTAAGACAGTACGGTCTTGAGGCCATTGCGGATGATTCCGGTCTGGAAGTGGATGCGCTGAACGGAGAACCGGGTATTTACAGTGCAAGATGGCTGGGACATGATACATCTTACGAATACAAGAACCAGGTGATTCTTGACCGCGTAAAGGATGCGGAGACAAGGGCATGCCGGTATGTTGCGGCGATTGCCTGGATGAAACCGGGTGAGGAACCGAAGGTATTTGTGGATACATGTGAATGTGTGATTGCCGATCATCCGGCCGGACACAACGGCTTCGGGTATGATCCGATTATCTTTTATGAACCGATGGGCAAGACGATGGCAGAGATGAGCGATGAGGAAAAGAATTCCATCTCGCACCGTGCCAAGGCACTCAGAAGACTGGAGGCATGGCTCAATGAAAAGAAGTAGTATTCTCAGCGGTTTCGGGTTCTTTCTGGTGGCAGCGGCGTTTCTTCTGACAGTGATTGATTTCTGCAGTTTTGACCGTTCCTTTTTCGTGAAAGAGTATGCCGCAAACAATACCGTGCAGGCGACCGGACTGACTGAGGAAGGTCTGGAAGCTGCTACGGATGTCCTCTTGGATTATCTGAAGGACAAGCGTGACAACATTGATCTGCAGGCGGAAGTCAACGGTAATATGCGGGAAGTCTTTGATGCGCGTGAAAAGGCGCATATGATCGATGTTAAAAGACTGTACAGGAGTGCTCTGACCGTACGGACGGTCCTGCTTGCGGCAGGAATCATCTGCGTGGCAGCTGCCGTGTACATGGCCGGAAAAGACAGGCTTACCGTCGTCAGCAGCGGTTATCTTTACGGGGTGTTGTTCCTGGGGGCGGTTGTGGCTGCGTTACTGTTGTATGCATTGGTGGATTTCAATAACTTCTGGACCAATTTCCATCTGACCTTCTTTGACAATGATCTCTGGCTGCTTGATCCGAATACCGAGATCATGATCAACATGGTGCCGGAAACATTCTTCTATCATCTTGTTGTGCGTATTATTCTGATGTTCCTGATTCCGGTCATTGTGCTGGCAGTCGCTCTGCGGTTTATCAGCAGGAGGCGTGCGGCGTGATCAATGTGGTTCTGTACCAGCCTGAGATCCCGCAGAATACCGGCAATATCATGTGCACATGCATGGCTTTCAACTGCCGTCTGCATCTCATTGAACCGCTTGGTTTTTACCTGGATGAAGCACATCTGCGCAGAGCCGGCATGGATTATGTAAAGTCTTTGGATTATCACATATGGCCCAACTGGGAAGCCTTTGCGGCTGAAAACAGCGGTGAGTTTTACTACATTACCCGCTATGGCAAAAAGACACCGGCTGATTTCACGTATCCTGCAGACAGGGATATTTATCTCGTGTTCGGAAAGGAGAGCACAGGTCTGCCCAAAGAGCTTCTCTACGAGAATCTATCAAGATGTGTTCGGATTCCCATGGTGGCGGAAGCGAGAAGTCTGAATCTTGCCAACTGTGCGGCCATCTGTGTATATGCGGTGTGCGAAAAGACGGGATTCACCGGACTCTCAAAGACCGAGGTCATCAAAGGACCTGATCATATTCGGTTAAGCATGGACAAAGAGTGAGCGGTTTTCTATAATTTATTTGCTTCGGAGGGCTCATGATAGAATCTATTGGCGATTTTTTATCGGTTGCGGTAATGGCTGCAGCAGCGCTGCTGGGTTTTTACATGCTTTATCTTGCTTCGGTGAAGGATCATGAGACGACGATGAAGAATATTGAATCCGTATACTACAAGTATTATGAAAATGCGGATGATGAGGAGGATGCGGAAGACCGCGGCGGTGTCTACTACGAGTAGGGTAACCGCTCTTTTTATTCGGGTCTGAAATCGGCATGGAGAATGTGTATTTACTGCGCTGGGATCAGCAGAGAGGCTGTACGGAGATGCTCTGCAGCGGCAGGGTGTGGAAGTACGACAGCCGCCGTCCAGTGCGTATTCTGGATGATTGGTGCATGATGCACGGCAGTACGATGAAGGGACGCACGGATGCTGTGCGTGCAGTCCTCGGGTATCAGCAGAAAATACCCGTCATGATCAGTGAGCGTTCACAGCAGATTTACTTTCCGCTGTTCGGTATGAACAGGGCAGACAACATCTGGGTCCAGTACCGTCCGGTGCTTCTTCTGAGAGGAAGCACAGGTCTGTTCTGTGAGATCCAGTTCGATAACGGCAGCCGGGTTCCTGTTGACTGTGACAGGAGAACGATTCAGAAGCAGCTCAGCCGGTGCGGAGAGATCATCGCGTATCTTAACCGTCTGGACCACCAAATAATACGTGAGGTAATACAGTGAAGTTTGAGTTAAAGAAACAGGATGTCATTTCTGTTCTCATGGTGCTGGTTTCGGCATTCATCTATGCATGCGGTATCAATACATTTGTCAAACCTGGAAATCTGTTTCCGGGCGGGTTCTCCGGTCTTTCAAGACTGCTTTCGCAGGCACTCGGTGACTTTGCCGGCGTACATATTTCATTCAGTGTCTTTTATCTGAGTCTGAATGTCATTGTTACACTGCTTGTAAGGAAACGGCTGGGACACCATTTCATCGTTCTTTCCATTCTGCACTATACGCTGGCTTCGGTATTCACTTCACTGATACCGGTCCGTGCCATTACCGTGGATCCGCTGCTGATTTCCGTATTCGGAGGACTGGTCAACGGCTTTGCGGTGGGCCTGGCACTGCGCTACAATGCGAGCTCCGGAGGAACGGACTTCATCTCCGTGTATTTCTCCATGGTCTACAATATCCCGATGTGGAATTATGTGCTGGGCTTCAATGCATTGGTTCTGGTCATAGCAGGGGTGCTGTACGGATGGAACCAGGCCATGTATTCGATCATATTCCAGTTCATATCCACACAGGTCGTAAGCACGCTGCATGAGCGCTTCAAGACCACCGAGATCAATGTCGTCACGAACATGCCGGATACGGTCTGTGATGCTGTCTTCCACCGGGTGCGCCACGGTATCACCAAAGTGCCGTGCGAGGGCGGGTTTACCGGCCAGCCGCACTGGATGCTTATCATTGCCGTAAACAAGTATCAGACCAGGGAAGTGGTCAATACGATCCGGGAAGCCGATCCCCATGCCTTTGTCACCATACACAGTGTTGAGCGCATCGTCGGCAACTACTACCAGAAACCTCTTGAGTAAAATGGAAATCATTTTCATTTTTGATTGACAATCAGAGAAGATGCCATCAAAATGAAAATGGTTTTCTTTTTTTTGTGTGCGGAGGTGCTGTATGGAAGAGAAGAATCGGTATCAGACAAAACAGAAAACAAAGCTTCTGGAGTATATGAAGTCAAAGCCGGGATGTCATATGACAGCTGCGGATCTGTATGCATATTTCAGGGACAGCGGTGAACCGATGGGACTGACCACCATATACAGACAGCTGGATAAACTGGTCGGCATGGGAATCCTGCAGAAATACATCGTGGATATCGGTGAACCGGCATGCTTCGTGTATCCGGATGAAACTCATGAACATGAAACCGAATACCACTGCAAGTGTGAAAAGTGCGGAAAGATCATTCATCTGCAGTGTCCTGAACTGACGGCATTTGCGGAACATATGAATGCCGAGCATCACTTTCTGCTGGATCCGCAGAGAACCGTTTTTTACGGCCTCTGTGAGACTTGTGCAGCCGGCCGGTAAATAACCAGCACCAGTACAAAAACGCTCTGTACGGGCGTTGGATTCAGCCGTGGGGGGAACAAATTAAATGAACAGAGTATTAAAAGCTTTTATTGCATGTCTGCTTGTCTGCGTATCTCTGACGGGATGTGCAGGCGGAAGTGCGCAGGCAAAGGATGATAACAAAGTAAAAGTAATCACAACGATCCGGCCGATCGGCAGCTGGGCCCAGGAAATAGCAGCCGGTGCGGACGATACGGACGTGCAGGTGCTGATGGGCAACGGTTCCGATCTGCACAACTACCAGGTAACCGCCGAGGATATTAAGAAGATATCAGAGTGTGATCTGTTTATTTATGTTGGCGGTGAGTCGGATGAATGGGTGAATGATGTTCTGAAGACGGCTGCACATGATGGTATGCGTACAATCAATCTTCTGGAAGTACTCGGTGAAGGTGCCCGGGTCGAGGAAGAAAAGGAAGGCATGCAGGAAGATCATGATCATGAACATGAAGCGGAATACGATGAGCATGTCTGGCTGTCGCTGCGGAATGCGGAAGTGCTCTGCGGTGTGATCGCGGATAACCTGGCGGAGATCAATCCTGCCCATGCGCAGACATACCGGGAGAATCTGGCCCGCTACAGGGATGAACTGGTCGGACTGGATCAGGAATTCAGTGAAGCGGCAAAAGCCGGCAAAACGGATACTTTGCTCTTTGCGGACCGTTTTCCGTTCCTGTACTTTGTGCATGATTACAATCTGGAGTATTATGCGGCTTTCAGCGGCTGTTCGGCGGAAACCGAAGCAAGCTTTGAGACGGTTGTATTCCTTGCGGACAAACTGAATGAACTCAATCTCGATTCTGTCTGTATTATTGAGAGCTCCGACGGTACGGTTGCTGAGACGGTGCGCAGCACGGCGAAGCGGAGTGAGTGCAGCATAGTGACGTTTGATTCGATGCAGTCGGGTATGAAGGATGAAGATTCGGCATATACAGCAGCAATGCGCAGGAATCTTGCGGCATTGAAGGAAGCATTGGGAGTTAAGGAATAAATGGCATTGATTACGGTAGAAAACCTGTGTCTCGGATATGACGGCAGAGCCGTGGTGAACGGTCTGTCCTTTCAGGTTGAAGAAGGCAGTTATGTATGTGTGGTCGGCGAGAACGGATCGGGTAAAACAACCCTGATGCGCACACTGCTCGGCCTGCAGCAGCCGCTTTCGGGAACAATCACATTTGACAGCTCGGTGGCATCCGGTGAAATCGGATATCTGCCTCAGCAGTCATTCATACAGCGGGAGTTTCCGGCAACCGTACGGGAAATCGTTCTTTCCGGATGCATCGGCAAACTCGGTAAACGCTTCTTCTACAGCAGCAGGGAAAAGCAGACGGCAGAGGACTGCATGCGCAGGGCGGAGATCGAACATCTGGCTGAGCGTTCCTATAAAGAGCTCTCCCGCGGCCAGCAGCAGCGTGTTCTGATGGCCAGGGCACTCTGTGCGGCCGGACGTGTATTGGTGCTTGATGAGCCTACAGCTGGCCTTGATCCGGTGTTTACGGAGGAGCTGTACGGTCTGATTGAGAAGCTGAACAAAGAAGGCATGACGATCATCATGGTCTCTCATGACCTGGAAGCAGCCATGAAGTATGCAACACATATACTGCATATCGGGGATACGCTGTTTTACGGCAGTCGTGATGAATATCTTGAACGCAGTGAAGGCAGGTTTCTGCTGGTACAGAAGGAGAGTGGGGCATGCTTGTAAAACTGGGTGAATATCTGCAGTTTCCGTTTGTACGGTATGCACTGCTTGTCGGTGTGCTGATTTCCCTGTGCTCGTCACTGTTCGGGGTGACGCTGGTGCTGAAGCGGTTCTCATTTATCGGTGACGGTCTTTCGCATGTGGCTTTCGGGGCCATGGCGGTGGCTACGGTGATGAAGCTGGCTGATCAGATGCTGCTGATTCTGCCGGTGACGGCGCTGGCGGCGGTGTTTCTGCTGAAGCGGGATCAGAACGGCAAAATAAAAGGGGATGCGGCTACGGCGATGATTTCGGTCGGTGCGCTGGCCTTCGGTTATCTGCTGATGAACCGGTTCCCGACATCCGCAAACATAGCAGGTGATGTCTGCAGCACACTGTTCGGATCGACATCGATCCTGACGCTTTCAAAGTTTGATGTTTTCCTGTCCACGGCTCTGTCCGTAATTGTCATCGTGCTGTTTGTGCTTTGCTACAACCGCATATTCTCGGTTACGTTTGATACTGATTTTGCACGTACTGCGGGTATGAATGCGGATCGGATCAATCTCATGATTGCCGTGATCATTGCCGTGATTATCGTGCTGGCCATGAATCTGGTCGGTTCACTGCTGATTTCGGCTCTGATCATCTTCCCGGCGCTTTCCGCCATGTGTCTTTCCAATAGTTTCTTCAAGGTGACTGTTGTTTCATCCTGTCTTGCTGTGATCAGCACACTGTGCGGAATCCTGGCTTCCATTCTCTGGGGAACACCGGTCGGCTCCACGATTGTAGCAGCGGAAGTGATCGTATTCGCAGTCTGCAGGATTGCAGGAGGACATGTGCATATATGAAGAAATACTTTATGGCTGTATTGTCCGCAGTGATGTTTACGTTTGCCTGTGCCAAGGCTCCTGCACCAAGACCCGCAGCAGCTGCTTCGGCGTCTGCAGAGAAAACACAGATACCTGAAAAGACGTCTGCACCCGAACCTGCGCAGGCGTTTACGGCAGAGCCTGCATCTGCGGAAGAGACATCCGGGATTGATGTTGATTTAACAACAATGTCCAGTACGATGATCTATTCCCAGGTTCTCAATATGCTCGAAGTGCCGGAGGATTATACCGGTAAAACGGTGCGCATGGAGGGATATTTCTCCGTGTATCAGGACAGAGTAAACAACAAAGTATACTACTCGTGTGTGATTCCGGATGCGACAGCGTGCTGCCGTACAGGAATCGAATTCGTATATGCCGATGAACCGGAAAGGGTACCGGACTCCAACACCTGGGTTACCGTAACCGGTGTCTTCGGTACATATGAGGAAAATGGCTGTCTGTACTGTTCGCTGTTTGATGCGGTCGTTGAAAATTCTTAGTTAACGAAAACCATTTGACGGTGTCAAATAATCAAAATAAAATTTATAATAACAGTTGAAAGGTGGTGGTCTTCATGAGCGGCAGCAGTATTCCCTTGTGTAGGGGATTTATGACTGGTGATTCGGTAAAGGAGGACTGCTTATGGATGAAATCAGAGAGCAAAAGGAGCTCGAAACCTTTCGCAACCTTTTAAACAACAAACAATATACTGTTCTGCGCGGCAAAGCTGCGGATATGAATGATTCCGACCTTGCGGCCATCATGGAAAAGATGGCTGATGAGGATATGCTGAAGATGTTCCGTCTGTTCCCGAAGGAGCTTGCGGCGGATGTCTTCTCACAGCTTGAACAGGACTCTCAGCAGTACATCATCACTTCGCTATCCGAAAAGGAAGCCGGCAGCATCATCGATAACCTGTTTGCGGACGATGCGACCGACCTGCTTGAGGAAATGCCTGCCAATATCGTCAAAAAGATTCTATCCAACGCCAAACCGGAAACCCGCAAGGATATCAACCATCTGCTGCAGTATCCGGATGATTCCGCAGGATCGATCATGACCACCGAGTTCATGGATCTCAAGGAAAATATGACAGTGGCGGAAGCGTTTGACAGGATCCGTACTAAGGGAATTGACTCGGAGACGGTTAATGTTCTGTATGTTCTGAATCCGAAGCGGCTTCTGCTCGGTACGGTTGCTCTGCGCAGCCTGATCATGCACGGGCAGGATGAAATCATCGGTGACTTCATGCATGAAGATGTCATCTCATGCCAGACCAGCACCGACCAGGAACAGGTTGCCAAGATCTTCCAGAAATATGACTTTACGGCACTGCCTGTCGTAGACAAAGAGAACCGCATGGTCGGCATCATCACCGTAGACGATGTCATGGATATCATGGAAAAGGAAGCCACCGAGGATATCGATAAGATGGGTGGTATTATTCCGAGTGACAAGCCGTATTTCAAGACATCGGTGTTTGAAACATGGAAGAAGCGTATTCCCTGGCTGATGCTGCTGATGATTTCGGCAACATTCACCGGCAAGATTATTACTTCATTTGAAGGGGCGCTGAACAGATTTGTGATCCTGACTGCGTATATACCGATGCTGATGGATACCGGCGGTAACAGCGGCAGCCAGGCATCCACCGAAGTCGTGCGTTCACTCTCACTTGGACAGATACGTTTTGAGGATTTCCTTAAGGTCATCTGGAAGGAAATGCGTGTCGGTCTGCTGTGCGGTGCTACACTGGCCAGCGTCAACTTCCTCAAGTGCATCTTCATCGATCATGTGTCGGTGACGATTGCGTCGATTATCTGCATCACGATTATCTGCTGCGTCTTCCTTGCCAAACTCGCAGCCAGCAGTCTGACGCTGCTTGTATCCAAAATCAATCTTGACCCGGCTGTTGTTGCTTCACCGATGCTGACGACCGTCATTGATGCGATCTCACTGACGATCTACTTCACCGTTGCAGTGGCAATGCTCGGTCTCTAGCATATTTTCCTGCGGCAGTTTCTTTACATGACATTTTGATTTGATTTCTGAACAGAATCGAGGTAACGCGGATGATTGTAATTTACACATCTCCCGGATGTGCTGGATGCCGGAAGCTGAAGCAATGGCTGAAGGAACACGATATCAGCTACATCGAAAAAAACATATTCAAGGTTCTGCTGAATGAAGCCGAGATCAGACATTTTCTGATCAGAAGCGAAAACGGGACGGATGATATTATTTCAAAACGTTCCAAAATCCTGACGGAACAGGACATTGACATAGATTCCATGTCGGTTGATGAACTGATTGCATTTATACGCAATAATCCGAGTGTTCTCAAACGGCCGATCATCGTGAATGAGAATACATTCCAGGTCGGTTACGACAGTGAGGAAATCGATGCTCTGATGCCCAAGGATCTCGGTAAGATTGCTCTGAAATACTGCAATTCATCATGCCCGAACTGGGAAGGATGCGGCAAGGTGCGCCAGGAAGAGAATATGGCCTGGGACGGCATATGCTGCAGCACGGATAAAACGGAATGACAGCGTAAGCTGTCTTTTTCGTGCCTGCACAATGAATGCACCGCATTTTCCGGAGGATAAGGTATAATGGAGAACATGAAAGTAATGGTCGGTTTATCCGGTGGTGTTGACAGCGCAGTCGCCGCCTATCTTCTCAAGGAACAGGGACATGATGTTACCTGTGCTTTTATGCGCAACTGGGATTCGCTTACCAATGCGGATATTCTCGGCAATCCGACACTCGATGATCCGGTCTGTTCGCAGGAGAAAGACTGGGATGATGCAAGAAAAGCAGCAGATGCCCTGGGTCTGCCGCTGCTCCGCATAGACTTTATAGAGGAATACTGGCAGGAAGTATTCAGTACATTCCTCAGTGAATACAGGAAGGGCAGAACACCGAATCCGGATATTCTGTGCAACCGGTATATCAAGTTCGACAGTTTTCTGACCTTTGCCCATGAAAATGGTTTTGAACACCTGGCTACCGGCCATTATGCAGGCATCAGCACATACCGCGGCGAACCGGTGATCAGGAAAGCATCTGACCACAACAAGGATCAGTCGTATTTCCTTGCCCAGGTCAAGCGTGAAGTGCTGCCGGAAGTTATCTTCCCGCTGCAGGATATCACCAAGCCGGAAGTCAGAAGGATTGCCTCAGAGCTCGGTCTCAGCATTGCCGGCAAGAAGGATTCCACCGGTATATGCTTTATCGGTGAGCGCAATTTCCGGGAATTCCTCAGCAACTATCTGCCTATGAAACCGGGATCCATCATCAATGTGCCGGACGGCAGTACGGTAGGTGAACACAAGGGTGTTCTGTACTACACGGTAGGACAGCGCAAAGGCCTCGATATCGGCGGCACCGGACCGTACTATGTGGTCGGCAAGAATGTCGAAAAGAACCTGCTGTATGTAACGGATGAAGCACATCCCGAATGGCTGATCAGTGATGCATGTCTTGTCAGCGGGGTAAACTGGATGATCCCCGGTATATATGAAGGTGAATGCGCGGCAAAGTTCCGCTACCGCCAGCCTGATCAGCAGGTGAAACTGAAAGCGGTCGGGGAACATGATGTTATGGTTCTGTATCCGCAGGGAATACGCGGTGTAACACCCGGACAGGAAGCGGTATTCTATGACGGGGATATTATGCTCGGCGGCGGTGTGATTGAGCAGGTGTTCCACGGTGATGAGAATCTGATGAAGGCCATCGATGCATTTGCGGCAAAACGGAGAACGGATGTCTGAGACACTGGTGAAACTGACCGGCAAACCGGTCTATATTCTCTACAGAAACGAAGAGACCTATTACACTGTTATGCGCTTCCGTCTTACGGATGACAGTGAGCGTGTGATCACGGTGACAGGTCTTTTTCCTGTGCTGGAAGCTGATACGGTTTACAGCATCATCGGCAATTATGTTGAGCATCCCCGCTACGGTATGCAGTTTCAGATCGAATCCTATGAACGTCCGCTGCCGAATGAAGCAGAAGGGATTGTGCGTTATCTGAGCGGTGCGCAGTTTCCGGGCATCGGCAGAAAGACGGCTGTGAAGGTTGTGGAAGCACTCGGTGAAGACTGTCTGAATCTGATCCGTGAGGACCGGACTGTTCTGAGCAGAGTACCCGGACTCAGTCTCGATAAGATCGAAGTGATCATTGAAGGCATTATGCAGGATTCCGACGGACTTGAAGAGCTCGTCCGTTTCCTGAATATACACGGCATCGGTATGCGCAATCTGATCCGTCTGAACAGAACCTATGGCAAGGAAGCATTGGCCAAGATAAAGGAAAACCCGTACCGGGTCATTGATGAGTGTGACGGTTTCGGCTTTGTGACAGCGGATAAGATAGCCATGAGCCTGGGCTTTGAAGAGAGCGATGAAAGACGTCTGTATGCATATCTTGTATCCCTGTGCATGGATCTCTGCATGCGCACCGGTGACAGCTATGTAACATCATCCGTGCTGCATATGCAGTTTGAAAAACAGATGCAGGGGATTCCGTATGATTTTGACAGTCTGCTGGAAAGGGCGCTCCTCAACCGCAGACTGGTTATGGAGGAAGACCGTGTCTATCCTGTCACACAGTATGACAGTGAAGCCGGCATCGCTTCCTTCCTGACGATCTTCCCATATGAGCAGCTGGGACCGTATTCGGAAGAGCTGCTGGCGCAGTATCTGCAGGAAATGCAGGAGAGCGTCAATATCACGTATGACGAAGATCAGATCAGTGCAATTGAGTCATTCTTCCGGGAACCGTTCATGATCATGACCGGCGGACCCGGCACCGGCAAGACAACGGTAGTAAGAGCCATGGTCAAACTGTTCCACATGCTGTATCCGAGCAGTACGGTGATCTGTGCGGCACCGACCGGCAGAGCAGCCAAGAGACTGGCGGAGCTGACCGGTAATGAAGCCATGACCATTCACTCGCTTCTGAAATGGGATCTTGAATCCAATACATTCGGGGTGAATGCGGATGAACCGATTCTGGCAGATCTTTTGATCATCGATGAGTTCTCCATGGTCGACAACTGGCTGTTCTACAATGTCCTGCTGGCATCGAAGAAAATACGCAAGATCTGCATCATCGGTGATGAGGATCAGCTGCCTTCCGTTTCTCCGGGATCGGTGCTGCGGGATCTTATTGCGGCGGATTGTTTCCCGCTGATCAGACTGCGGCATATATACAGACAGAAAGAGGGAAGCGACGTCATTAATCTTGCGCATGATATCGCTGCCGGACATGTGGATTTCAATGCATATAAGCATGATCTTGTCTTCATTGAATGTCAGCGCTATGACATCCGTGCCAATGTGCTGAAGATCGTTAAGAATGCCCTGGACAAGGGATACTCGATGAATGATATCCAGGTGCTTTCACCGATGTACAACGGTCCGGCCGGAATTGATGTTCTGAACAACGCTCTGCAGGAAGCCTTCAATCCGCCTTCACGTGATAAGAAGCAGATCAAATCCGGATATATCACATTCCGGGAAGGGGACAAGATCCTGCAGCTGAAGAACCAGCCGGATGATGATGTCTTCAATGGTGATATCGGTATCCTGGAAGAAATCGTCGAAGCGGAATTCAGCGAGAACCAGAAGACACTGCTCATCGTTAACTTTGACGGTGTGTACGTTGAATACCAGCCGGAGAACTTCCAGAATATCACGCTTGCATACTGCATCTCCGTGCATAAGTCGCAGGGCAGTGAATACGGCATCGTTATCTTCCCGCTGTCTTCCCAGCATCAGATCATGCTGCAGAGAAAGCTGATCTATACGGGTGTGACAAGAGCCCGGCAGTCACTGGTGCTGCTCGGTGAAAAGATTGCCTTTGAAAAGGGCATCAGCACCCTGGAAAGACATCCCCGTGCCACGACACTTACCATGCGTCTGCAGCAGTATCATACAATCTGAAAACAAAGGCCTTCCCGCAGGAAGGCCTTGTTCTTACTTGGAAAGCAGGGATTTTTCGTCGGCGAATTCTTCACCGCTGACATCCTCGAATTTGCGCAGAAGTTCTTCAACGGTGAGGTTCTTCTTCTCTTCACCGCGGATGTCGAAGATGATCTGTCCTTCATACATCATGATCAGACGGTTGCCGTAAGCAATGGCATCACGCATATTGTGGGTGACCATCATCGCCGTAAGATTGTTCCTGGAGACGATCTTTTCGGTCAGATCAAGCACTTTCTTGGCTGTCTTGGGATCCAGAGCAGCCGTATGCTCATCAAGCAGAAGCAGCTTCGGTTTCTGCAGGGAAGCCATCAGAAGTGTTACAGCCTGACGCTGGCCGCCGGAGAGCAGGCCTACTTTGGCAGTGAGACGGTCCTCCAGACCGAGATCAAGCGTTTTGAGTTCTTCACGGTAGTGTTCACGTTCTTCTTTGGAAATCTGCCAGGCAAGTCCGCGTTTCTTTCCGCGTCTGCTGGCAAGAGCAAGGTTTTCCTCCAGCTGCATAGATGCGGCGGTTCCGGTCATCGGGTCCTGGAATACACGTCCGATGAGACTTGCACGTTTATAATCGGGAAGACCGGTGACATCTGTTCCGGCAATGGTGATGCTGCCTTCATCGACAGGCCATACACCGGCTACGGCATTGAGCATGGTTGATTTACCGGCTCCGTTGCCGCCGATAACAGTGAGGAAATCTCCTTCCTCCATGACAAGATTCAGGTTGATCAGCGCTTTCTTTTCGTTGATTGTGCCGGGGTTGAACGTTTTATGAATGTTCTTCAGTACAAGCATGTCAGTCATGGTCGGCCTCCTTCTGTCTGCGTACAGCGTTGCGTCCTGCTTTCTTGAAGGATGCTTTGGATTCCGCACGGAGATACGGAACTGCCAGGAAGACCGCAACTATGATGGATGTGAACAGCTTCAGCAAATTCGGATTCAGCTTCATCCAGAGCACAATGACAATGACGAGATAGTACACGATACCGCCGATGACCACAAAGGCAAGACGGCCGGCAAAGTTCAGCTTCTTGGCAAGCAGGGCATCTCCGAGCACTTCACCGATGATGACAGCCGCAAGACCGATGACGATTGCACCGCGTCCCATACCGACATCAGCGAAACCCTGGAACTGCGCCATAATACCGCCGGAGAGAGCAACCAGTCCGTTGGAAAGGGCAAGACCGAGAACCTTCATGCGGTTGATATCAATACCCTGTGCCTTGGACATCTCGGGATTTGATCCGGTGGCACGGATTGCGGAACCCTGTTCGGTGCCGAAGTACCAGTACATTGCCGCAATCAGTACGGCAGCGATGATCACACCTGTGAGGATGGCGGAAGGGATGCTGCGGGAAGTGATGGCAAGCGTTGTCTTGGAAGCACTTACTGCTGTATTGGCCTTCATGTCCATGATGGCAAGATTGATTGAGTAAAGAGAGAGCTGGGTCAGGATACCTGAGAGAATAGCAGGGATACCCAGACGTGTGTGGAGAAGGCCGGTTATGCATCCGGAAATCAGGCCCGCACCCACAGCCACCAGCATTGCCAGCCAGGGATTCCATCCTGCAAGCAGCAGCATGACCGTGACTGCACCGCCGGTTGAGAATGTGCCGTCAACCGTCAGATCGGCAAAGTCAAGCAGACGGAACGTGATATACAGTCCCAGTGCCATGATTCCCCAGATGATGCCCTGTGCAATACCGGCTGGGAATGAACCGAAGAGGTTCCCGATATTCAGTCCTGATGCCTGTAAAATGATTGTCCCCATATGACCTCCGATAAATATTCAGAATAGTTTCAATAAATAAATAAGGTGCAGTGGTTCTGCACCTTATGAACCGGCATGTCTGCGGATTTTAGTCCGCAATTGCCTCATAACCCTCAGGTATAGTAATACCGAGTTCGGTGCATCTTGCCTCGTCGTATTTCTTGGCAGGAGAAGGATAGTACTCGATCGGCATTTCGGAAATCTTTGCTTCGCCGTTCAGAATACGTACAGCCATCTCACCGGTTGTGCGTCCGAGCTCGTAATAATCAATGGAAAGGGTGGCAATACCGCAGCTTTTGCAGATGCCTTCTTCACCGCAGATGATGGGAATGCCTGCAGGAAGAGCAACGTTATTGATAGCTTCCGCACAGCTTGCGGCAGTATTGTCAGTCGGAATATACAGCGCATCGTTTTCACTGACTGCTGTATTGGTGACGGAAGATACGTCGTTTGAATCGGCGAATGTATAAACGGTTACATTCAGTCCGTCTTCTTCCAGAGCCTTCTTGACGACTTCTGCCTGGTATACGGAGTTGGCTTCAGCAGAGCAGTAGAGAATACCGACGTTCTTTGCATTCGGGAGCAGCTCTTTGAACATGGCAGCCTGCTGATCCAGCGGGGCAAGATCGGATGTACCGGAAATATTGCCGCCGACTGTACCGTTGAAACCGTCGAGTGAAAGAGCTACACCGTATTCGGTGATGGATGTGCCGAGAATCGGGATGCTGTCAGTGGCAGAAGCGGAAGCCTGCAGGGCAGGGGTCGCATTGGCCATAATCAGACTGACCTTATCCGATACAAATCTGTTGACGATGGTGGAGCAGGTAGCGGAATCACCGGAAGCGTTCTGCACGTCAATGGCGACTCTGTCCCCGAATTTCTCATTCAGTACATCAACAAAACCCTGGGTAGCCGCATCAAGCGCAACATGCTGCACGAGCTGCACAACACCGACATTGATTGTTTCCTCACCGGAACCGGATGATGCTGATGATGTATCGGTAGCTGAAGACGCTGCAGCACTGCCTGAACCGCATGCCGCAAGACTGACAGCAACCAACCCGCTTAACAGCGCGTTTGTAAATTTTTTCATTTTGTTTCAGTCCCCCTTGAAAGTATTTACACATGCTGTATTTTATTACATACCACTAACAGAGTCAATTACACAGTTTAAAAACTGTAAACAAAATCTTTCCGTTGCCGAAGAAGTGTGTTAGGATACTAGAGAAATCGTTGAAGAAGACGAGTATGGCATCGGAACCGCATAGAGAAGTGGCGGCCGGTGAAAGCCACAGGGAGAGGGTGCCGGAAGCTGCTTCGGAGTGCGACCAATCATCGCCGCAGGTCTGCGTTAAGGACAAATTAAGGTGCGTATGCTTGTTATTGAGCATACGAAACAGGATGGTACCGCGTTTGAACGTTCCTGCATATCTGCAGGAATTTTTTGTTGAGGAGGGTTTATGAGTCAGAAACAGCTTACAGGCAATCAGGTCAGGCAGATGTTCCTCGATTTCTTTGCGTCCAAGGGATGCATGATCGAACCGGGCGCCAGTCTGATTCCGCACAACGATCCGACACTGCTTTGGATCAACGCCGGTGTATCGGCACTTAAGAAGTATTTCGACGGTACAGAAAAGCCGAAGTGCAACCGTATTGCCAATGCGCAGAAGTCAATCCGTACAAACGACATTGAGAACGTCGGCAAGACAGCAAGACACCACACATTCTTTGAAATGCTGGGTAATTTCTCCATCGGTGACTACTTCAAGACTGAAGCAATCACCTGGGCATGGGAATTCCTGACCTCACCGGAATGGATCGGTTTTGATCCGCAGAGACTGTATGTAACAGTATATCCGGATGATCAGGAAGCATATGACATGTGGGTCAAGGTCGGTATGAATCCTGCCCATATCCGCCGTACGGAAGACAACTTCTGGGAAATCGGCGAAGGCCCCGGCGGACCGGACACCGAGCTGTACTATGACCGCGGGCCGAAGTATGATCCCCAGGGACTCGGTGAGAAGCTGTTCTTTGAGGATATTGAGAATGACCGTTACATTGAAGTGTGGAATGTCGTCTTCTCCCAGTATGACTGCAAACCCGGCATTATTCCGCGTACAGAATACAAGGAACTGCCGCAGAAGAACATTGATACCGGTATGGGTCTCGAGCGTCTGGTGTGCCTGATCCAGGACGGTGAGACAAACTTTGATACGGATCTCTTCCTGCCGATCATCCATGAGACAGAAAAGTATGCAAAGCATCCGTACAGTGATCCGGAATACAAGATGGCTTACAGAGTCATTGCGGATCATATCCGCACGGTTACATTTGCCATTTCAGACGGTGCTACATTCTCCAATGAAGGCCGCGGCTACGTTCTGCGCCGTGTTCTGAGAAGAGCTGTCCGTTACGGCATCAAGCTTGGTATCGAAGGCAGCTTCATGTACAAACTGCCCCAGGTTGTGGCTGATGTCATGGAAGCATACTACCCGTATCTGCAGGAGAAGGTTGACCTTGTTTCCAAGCAGGTAAAGACAGAGGAAGAATCCTTCCAGGCTACCCTTGCCAACGGTGAGAATCTGCTCAACGATGAGCTTGCAAGACACGCAGCTGAAAAGAAGCTTCCGGGTGAAGTCGTATTCAGACTGTATGATACATACGGATTCCCGCGTGAGCTGACAACCGAGATTGCCGAAGAACAGGGCTATACGGTTGATCAGGAAGGCTTCGACCGTGAAATGCAGGCGCAGAAGCAGAGAGCACGTGATGCCCGCAGCAACGAGCAGTCCATGAGCTCCCAGTCCAAGGATCTGATGGATTTCACTGCCGACAGCATCTTCACAGGCTATACGCAGAATGACTGCACGGGCAAGGTGATCGGTCTCTTCAGCAACGGTGTGAGATGCACAGAGCTGAACGGCAGCGGCGACATCATCCTTGATGAAACATGCTTCTATGCTGAATCCGGCGGACAGATCTACGATACCGGACGTATCTGGAATGACAGTTTCAGCGCTGATATTACTGAGGTCAAGAAAGCTCCGCACGGCCAGCATCTGCATCACCTCGAGAATGTAACGGGTGTGCTGAAGGAAGGCGACAAGGTATGTGGTCTCATCGATGAAGAGAGAAGAGAAAAGACACGTGCCAACCACAGTTCCCTGCATCTGCTGCAGAGTGCGCTGCGCAAGGTTGTCGGCGATCATGTTGCCCAGGCCGGTTCCTACAACGGACCTGACTACGGCCGTTTCGACTTCACGCACTATGAGAAGCTCAGCGATGCCCAGCTGCACGAAGTAGAGAAACTCGTCAACGAAATGATCGAAGCTGATGTTCCGGTAACCACGGAAGTCATGGATATTGAAGATGCCAAGAAGAGCGGTGCCATCGCACTGTTCGATGAGAAGTACGGTGATACGGTCAGAGTTGTTTCCATGGGTGATTACTCCAAGGAATTCTGCGGCGGTACACATGCCCGCAATACAGGAGACCTCGGTGTGTTCAAGATCATCTCCGAAGAATCCATCGGTTCCGGTATCCGCCGTATTACATCACTGACCAAGATGGCTGCCTATGATGACTTCAAGGAGAAGGAAGACTATCTGAACGAAAGTGCCAAGCTTCTGAAACTGCAGAGCCATACAGGTCTCAAGGAGAAGATTGCGCAGCTCCTCGAAGAGAATGCCCAGCTGCGCCGTGAGAACGCCGAAGCAAAGCAAAAAGCTCTTTCCGCAGAAGCTGACGGTATGATTGCCAAGGCTGAAAAGCTGAACGATCTCGACGTTCTCTTCCTGAACGTCAAGGATATGGATTCGGCAGCGATGAAGAACTATGCAGAGATGCTCAGAAACCGTATGCAGAGCGGTCTGGTGTTCCTGACATGCGCCGATGATACGAAGGTGACATTCGTCTGTGCAGCCTCCAAACCGGCTGTTGCGAAGGGGCTCAAAGCTGGTGATCTGGTCAGAGCAGCAGCAGAGATTACCGGCGGCAAAGGCGGCGGCAGACCTGACATGGCGCAGGCCGGCGGCAGAGACGGTGCCCGTGTACAGGATGCACTGAAAGAAGTACGTTCCAGAATTCTCAAAGCTTAATACGAAGGGTGCCCGCAGGGGCATCCTTTTCTTTCGGAATTACGTATTCTTTCGGTTTTCACAGCCTATACATTCAAGGGAAACTGCGTTAAAATTAGTACAAGAAGGTGAAAGATTATGACAAAGAACGATTTTGCGCCAACAATGAGTTTTAATGCGGATGAAGTACGCCGTAAGAATATCCGTCAGGTACTTCAGCTCGTGCAGGAATCTCTCGAAGAAAGAGGATACAATGCAATCAACCAGCTTGCCGGCTATCTGATTTCCAATGACCCTGCATACATTTCGAGTCATAAGAACGCCCGCAGTATTATTCAGAGTGTGGAAAGACATGAGATCATTGAGGAACTCGTTCGTTTCTACCTTGAGGAATACAGCGATTAAAAAACCGTACGGGATACCGGAAACAAAGAGCGGACAGCATATGCTGTTTGCTTTATTACGGAAAAACAGATGCAGAGCAGTTGATTTCTTTGGGGATTCTGCTCAAAAATAAAAAGGCGAAGAAATCCGCCTTTTGTTATGGGAGAAACAGATATGACTACACTTGATATGAACAGCATCACGATGACTGATGAAACCGGCAGGGAGGTTACTGCCAGAATACTGCTGACCTTTGAGGCCGATGATAAGAACTATGTTCTTGTGTATGAGGATGAAACACCCGATGACATCATGTGCTTTACATATGATGATGAAGGAAACCTTTATCCGGTAACGGATGATGCCGAACTGGAAATGTGCTCGGAAGTTCTGGGCGCATGGGAGGAGGAAGCAGACGGTGAGTGAAGTCAGAACCAGAAAAAGACGCCGTAAGAGAAGAAAGCTCAAAATAGGCAGGATTCTGCTTATTCTGATTCCCGTTGTTCTGCTTATTGTATTTCTGAATATCCGCGGCAAGCTGAAACCGGCTTCCAAAACCAGTGAGACAGTTGTGTTCACCGTGGAACCTGCAAGCACAGTCAGAACGGTGACGGACAAACTGGAAGAGCAGGGCATCATACGCAGCAGTTCGGTTGCGTACTATTATGCAAAGTTCAACAAGCTGACGGATATCGTTGCCGGTGATTTCAATCTGGACAAGAGTTGGACACCGGAAGAGATACTCAAAACGCTGACCGATCCGACCAAGACGATCCGCAATGATCAGTCTGTGACGATTATAGAGGGTGACTGGGCAAAGCATATTGCCGAGAAGGTTGCGGCCGTAGCGGACTGCACAGAAGAGGAACTTCTTGCGCTGTGGAATGATGAGACATATATCCGTTCCATCATGGACCGCTATCCGTTCCTGACCGAAGAGATCTTCAATCCGGATATCCGCATTGCCCTGGAAGGATACTTTGCGCCGAATACGTATATGTTCCTGCCCGAGATGACTGCCCGGGAGGCAACCGAAAAGATTCTGGATCAGTCACTGGTTGTCTACGATGAATTCAAGGACCGTATTGCGGGAAGCGGCTTATCAATACATGAGCTGTATACGCTGGCCAGCATTGTGCAGTATGAGTCCGGCAAACCGGATGATATGCGCAAGATCGCCGGTGTCTTCATGAACAGACTGAGCATTGATATGCCGCTGCAGTCCAGTGTTACGGTATGCTATGCAATCGATGTGCAGAAGGATGACGACTGGATGGCATGCGAAGTCAATCCGGAATTCGACAGCCCGTACAATACGTATCAGCACGGCGGACTGCCTCCCGGACCGATTGAAAACCCGGGCACGGAAGCACTTCTGGCTGTACTGGAGCCGGATGACAATCCGTATCTGTTCTTCATGGCAGATGTCTGCGGATCCGGTGAGGTTTATTATGCGGAGACACTGGAAGAACATGAAGCTAATGTGGAACGGTATTTAAACGGATGCAACTGAGTTCACTTGTATATATTATCCGTGAGGACCGCTGGCTCATGCTTTACCGCAACAAGAAGAAGCATGATGTCAATGCCGGCAAATGGATCGGTGTCGGCGGTAAGATGGAAGACGGCGAATCGCTGCGGGAATGTGCATACCGTGAGATTGCGGAAGAAACCGGAATGAGCGGCGGCACCCTGCAGTATGCGGGAATGCTGTATTTCCACTACAGCGGCGAGGAAGACGAAAAGATCTGTGTATACCTCGGATATGACTTTGCCGGTGAACCGGGTGAGTGCACGGAAGGAACACTGGCATGGATCAACAGAGAGGATATCCTCTCCCTGCAGCTGTGGGAGGGAGACAGGATCTTTCTGAAGAGACTGCTGGAAGGTGATCTCTCACCGTTCTGCCTTGATCTCTGCTATGACGGTCAGGGGAATCTTCTGCATTGGCAGCAGCGGGATGCAGAACCGGAAAAAGTGTAGAAAATGACGCATGGGAATGCTATAATACGATAGCTGTAAAGGAGCATATGTATGGCAGACGATAAAATTTATGTTACCGAAGAAGGTTTGAAAAAACTCCAGGATGAATATCAGAATCTTGTTCATGTGGTCCGTGAAGAAGTAAAGGCTGAACTGAAGGAAGCACGTTCCCTCGGTGACCTTTCCGAAAACGCTGATTATGATGCGGCAAGAGACAAGCAGTCACAGGTTGAAAGCAGAATTGCCGAACTTGAGAACATGCTGCAGCATTATGAACTGATTGATACGACAAAGTCCAAGTCCAAGATTGTCAGAATCGGTTCCACTGTTACCATCGAATTCCTTGATGTCAAACAGGAAGCAACCTACACAATCGTAGGCAGCACGGAAGCAGATCCGCTCAACGGCAAGCTTTCCAACGAAACACCGCTGGCAATGGCTATCCTTGATAAGAAGGTAGGCACCACAGTTACTGTTCCGGTAAAGGAACCGTACCAGGTCATCATTGTCAAAGTGAACTGAGGAAACAGATTCATATATCCGAAATAATAAGCAGGAGGTCACTGATGTGAAGCAACTGCTTATTTTTTTTCTGCTTGCGGCGGCAGCTTTCAGTATTGATCTGCGCAGACTGGATGAATCTGTTCTGCACAAAGATACGATACGGGTAACTGTGGAAGGGGCTGTGGCTTCACCCGGCACCCTGGAGGTATCACCGTACATATCCGCCGGCGAAGTGCTGGAACAGGCCGGAACAACGGAAGATGCGGATCTGTCTGCCATCAATCCCGACATGCTTATGAAAGATCATGATGTTCTGTACGTTCCGACCGCAGCACCGGAGAAGCCGAAGGTTTCAATCAATACGGCAACAGCGGAAGAACTGATGTCACTGCCGGGCATCGGCGCAAGCACAGCGCAGCAGATCATTGTCTACCGGGAAGAGAACGGTCTGTTTCAGAAAACCGAGGATCTGATGAAAGTACCGGGTATCGGTCCGGCCAAGTTTGAAAAGATCGAGAGGCTGATCAGGCTTTGAAGAATCTGGCAGAACACAGCACGCTGTTTGCGGCCGTACTGTATTTCTTTCTGATGTTTCATGACAGGTTTGCGGCTGCGGCGTTTACGATTGCGCTTTGTTTCTGGTTGATCCGTACCAGGAACAGATCGGTGCTGATCGCCGGAGTGCTGTTGGGATTAACGTGGCTGCGGATATCTCTGCCTGCCCAGCGCATCAGTGAAGGACGGGTGGTATCCGTCAGTACACACAGTGCCGTGGTGCGCAAAGGTCTCTCCAGTGTGGTCCTGTACTGCGCAGAGACACCTGTGCTGGATTCGAAGATTTCCTTTCACGGTGATTATGAAACAATTACGGGACAGAAGGGATTCTGGGCTTTCAATACGGCCGGCTGGTATAACGACAGAGGTATCCGTTTGTCCTGCCGCGGTGAATATACGGTGGTGCGTGAGAGCAGAAGTCTGCGCGGTCTTATACAGAGAAAGATCATGCGGATGGCAGATCCGGAACAGAGCATCATGGCAAGGATCCTGCTCGGTCTGACTGCAGATGAAACAACCCTGCGCAGTGCACTGCGGAATACAGGTTTCTCCCTGTCGGGAGTCCTGATGGTTCTGGATGCAATGCTCAAACGGGTATTGCTGCCGGAGAAGCGCAGAAAGGTGATGAACGGCATATGTCTGGGACTGAATCTGCTGTATCATTTTCCGCCGGTTCTGCTGCAGAATCTGATATTCCGTCTGCTTGCGGAAATCGATGTACCGGCAAGTGTGCGGACCGGCTGCGGACTGTCGGTTATGTTATTGGTGCAGCCGCATGTATGGCGCAGTGCTGCCTTTGTGCTTCCCGCTGTCTTCAGGCTTTCTGCATTGTCCGGAAGAAGAAGGAAGAAGGTGAATCTGTATTCACTGACTGCGCAGAGTCTGCTCTTTAAAAGCATGAATCCGCTGGGTTCTTATCTGTATGGAGGATTGCTGAAAGCAGGAGGGTTTGTATGGCTGAGTGCCTTCGGCAGACTCTTCCTTCCGTTTATTCCGGTGGTCAGTGCTGCTGGTATCCTGGACAGGGTGTATTCGGTAATGGATTTCTTTACTTTAACCGGAAGCATCCTCGGTGCCGGACTTCCGTTTTTCCTGCTTCTGTTGTTTTCACTGCGGCAGAGCACCCGCAGAGAGCTGTATGCGGTTATTCTTCTGCTTGGCTTTCAGATCACCGGTCTGTTTCATCCGTTTGCGGAAGTTTCATTCATCAATGTCGGGCAGGGAGACGCCATTCTGATCCGGATGCCTTTCAACCGTGAAAACATCATGATTGATACCGGGAAACCCTCCCAGCAACGCACCGTAGAAACTTTCCTGCAGGCCAAAGGCATACGCCGGATACATGCACTGTTCATCACCCACGATGATTCCGACCACAGCGGCAATGCCGGATACATAGCGGAAGTGTATAAACCTAAATTCATCATCACGGAACACCAGGGACTCTGGCACGGCAGGTTTACGGATCTGCTGGATCTGAGTCATATCAGTGACGATGATCTAAATCACAGTTCGCTGATGCTGTACGGTGAGTTCAACGGTCTGGAGTATCTCTTTATGGGGGATGCGGATGAGGTAGCAGAGCGCACGGTGATCAGGGAATACAATGATCTGCAGTGCGATGTGCTGAAACTCTCACACCACGGATCCAACACCGGTTCCTGCAGTGAATTCCTGGATCAGGTGCAGCCGGTTCTCGGCATCGTATCCTGCGGTGCATATTCCGTGTATCATCATCCCGACCGTGATGTGATCCAGAGACTGATGGCTAGACGCATCCGTTATCTCAGTACCAGAGAGGACGGGGACATAACGGTGCTGATGTTTGCCGGTATCAATTTGGTGATTACCGCCTCGGGAAAGATTGTTATAATGAATCCATGATCTATTTGCTTGATGGTAAAGAAACATATCTGCTGGCCAAAAAGAAGAGTGAGCTGCTCAGCAGGGAAGAACTGATTCCGGAAAACATAATGACAGTTGACGCTTCCTCGCGGACTGATTTCTCCATGCGTGAAGTGCTGGCCATGTGTTCAACCGTATCTCTGTTCAGCGAAGCAAGGGCAGTGGTTGTAGATAATCCTTTTTTTCTGAAGACAGGAGGCCGCAAAACCACCGGCAAACCCGCAAAGAGAAAGAAGAATGAACCTGATCAGAGTGATGCCGGACTGCTGGAAAGCTACTGCCGCATGCCGAGTGACAGCACGGATCTGATCATTTACTGTTTCGGGTATGATGCCGATAAAAGAACGAAGGAATACCAGGTGCTGGATCAGTACCGCAATCATTCCGTAACGCATATACACTGCGGTGAAATGTCGCCGTTTGAACTGGAGCGTGCCATTAACGATACGCTGAGACGCAAGAAGTACAGAATCGATCCCGAGGGTCTTGCCGAATTCAAAGCCAGGATTGCCGGCAGCACGACGGCTTTCTACCGGGCCATGGATAAACTGGATCTCTACGGTGAAAAGAACCTGAACGCTGAGGATATACGGCATCTGGTTCCGGCAGAGGCTGAGGTGGATATCTGGAAGCTCGGCAATTCGTTCCTGGCCGGGAATTCCGCAGAAACATTCCGCACATACAGAGATCTGGTAGAGCTGCAGGGAATGGCCGTACAGGGGCTGATTCCGCTGCTGGCTTCGCAGATACGCGGTGTATACAACAGCGTGGTCTGTCATGAGGCAGGCATGAGCTTCGATATGATACGTCAGTACGCCGGCAGAATGTATCCGGATAAGGATCTGCGTTCGGCAGGAAGGAACAATTCCGGCAGACTTCTGAAAATGCTGAAAGAACTGGCTGATCTTGATCAGAAGATCAAGACGGGCAGAATAAATGAACGTGATGGATTTGAATCATTTCTGATGAGGTATTTATAGTATGCAGACACTGAAAGAGTTATATAAGATCGGCAAAGGTCCCAGCAGCAGTCATACACTTGCACCGGAAAGGGCATGCAGGTTATTCACGGAAACATTTGGTGCTTTCCCGTATTACCGTGTGGAACTGTTCGGTTCACTTTCACTGACAGGTAAGGGACACCGCACCGATCAGGTCATTATTGATACACTTCCGGGAGAAACCGAAGTGGTTTTTTCACTGGACTGGGAAGAGAGCTTTCCCAACGGTTTCTATCTGACTGCGTACGATGAAAGTCATACTGAGGTTCATAAATGGACCGTGTTTTCACTGGGCGGCGGCAGTATCGAAATCAAGGAGTATCCCCTGGACTGGGCGCGTGAAGTCTATCCGGAGAAATCGTTCAAGGAGATCTCTTCCAAACTGGGATGGTCCAGTGAGAAACTCGTTGAATACATCTATGAGAAAGAACCGGATCTGCCTGAATACCTGCGTTCGATTCTGTATGCGGAATATGCCTGTGTAGAGAACGGTCTGCAGGTCGAGGGATATCTGCCCGGCAGACTGAATATCATGCGCAGTGCGGAAGCACTGTATGAACAGGCACTCAGCTGCAATAGCAGCGAAAAAGACCGTCTGCTGCTGATGGCATATGCATATGCGGCTTCGGAAGAAAACGGTGCCGGCTCCACCGTCGTTACCGCACCTACACTCGGTGCCTGCGGCGTCATGGCATCACTTTGCTATTACTATGGCAAATACCTGAATTATCCGGAGGAGAAGCTGATCAATGCACTGGCGGTCGGCGGTATCTTCGGCAATCTGATCAAACAGAATGCGACCATATCCGGTGCAGTAGGCGGCTGTCAGGCGGAAATCGGTGCGGCCGTATCCATGGCCAGTGCAGCATGTGCGTATCTTGAAGGTCTCGGCATTGACCAGATCGAATATGCGGCGGAAATCGGTATGGAACATAACTTAGGTCTTACCTGTGATCCGGTTATGGGATATGTCATGATTCCGTGCATTGAGCGCAATGCGATGGGTATCCTCAGATCAGTGGATGCAGCACTGCTTTCCAAGCATATGAGCAGAATCAAACAGCATATCGTTTCCTTCGATATGGTTGTCAATACAATGAATGAGACCGGCAAACAGATCCCGATTGCCCTGAAGGAAACATCCGAAGGCGGTCTGGCAAAGGAATTCGAAGATGGTCAGCACTGAGCATCTGACTCATCCCATTGAACCGCTGTTTGACAGAGAATCCCGGATACTGATCCTGGGCAGTTTCCCGTCCGTTAAGTCCAGGGAGGTTTCGTTTTACTATGCAAATCCCACCAACCGGTTCTGGCCGGTGCTTGCGGCTGTCTACGGTGAGGAAATCGAAGACAGAGCAGCATTCTGCCACCGTCATCATATTGCGCTGTGGGATGTGATTGCTTCGTGTGACATTCATGCAAGTGACGACAGTTCCATACGCAATGTCACCTGCAACAACATTCCCGCACTCATTGAAAAGACTAAAGTGCAGCGCATATTCACGACCGGCCGCAAAGCATGGAATCTCTTTGCAAAGTACATTCAGACGGAGATTCCCGCGGAGTCACTGCCCAGTACAAGCAGTGCGAATGCAGCATTGAAGTTTGATGATCTCTGCCGTATGTATGCAGTGATCAGGAGGTATACAGATGAAACGGATTGAACTGCTGGCACCGGCCGGCAGCATGGAATCGCTGATTGCGGCAGCCCAGGCCGGTTGTGATGCCGTCTATCTCGGACTGACCTCGTTTTCAGCACGTGCCTTTGCCGGCAACTTCAGTCATGAAGAGTTTCAGGAAGCTGTCCGTTACTGCCACCGCCGTGACATCAAAGTATATGTAACAGTAAATACACTGCTGTTTGAAACCGAACTGGAGAATGCAATCAAGGAAATCCGCTTTCTGTATGAAAACGACGCCGATGCAGTGCTGATCCAGGATCTCGGTCTGTTCCATGTTGTCAGAAAGTGTTTTCCGGATCTTGCCGTGCATTGTTCCACACAGATGCATATCCACAACATCAACGGCGCTGCGTTCATGAAGGACTGCGGTGCGGAGAGGGTTGTGCTGGCCAGGGAAACACCGCTTGATATAGTCAGGGAAATCTCTTCCGGAGGAATTGAAACGGAAGTGTTTGCCTATGGAGCCCTGTGCATCAGCTACAGCGGTCAGTGTCTGATGTCGGAATCCGTAAAGAACAGATCCGGCAACCGCGGCATGTGCGCACAGCTCTGCCGTATGAAATACGACGTCAACGGAAGCAGGAATCCCGACGGTGAATACGTGCTTTCGCCGCGTGATCTGAATGTTGCCGAGCGGGTCGGTGATCTGATTGAAGCAGGAATATCCAGTCTGAAGATCGAAGGTCGCATGAAGCGCCCCGAATATGTATATCTCGCTGTCAGAACCTTCCGCGAAGCCATTGATGCCTATTACGCCGGTAAAGCTTACAGAATCAGTGATGAGCGGATGCGGGAATTGATGCTGATGTTCAACCGCGGCTTTACCGAAGGTCACCTGTTCGGTGCATCAACGGCAGAGCGCATGAGTCATTACCGGCCGAATCACCGCGGACTGACAATCGGCAAAGTGGAATCATTCCGCAACGGCAAGGTTACGGTTGTACTGAGTGATGATCTCTATCAGCATGACGGTCTGCGCATCCTGAACGAACCGGTGGATACCGGTCTTACAGCTGTCCGTATTGAGAAGAACGGACTGCTCGTCAATGAAGCGCATGCCGGCGACAGAGTCGTGCTGGATTGTGCCTCCAAACCGTATCCGAAGAAAGGACAGTTGCTGCAGAAAACAAGCGACAGCCGTCTGCTTGAAAAGATCCGCACACAGATATCAGCTGCCGAACGAAAAGCACCGCTTACCATGACGTATACTGCCACCCCCGGCAAGCCGTTCACCGTGAACTGCACGGATGCGGACGGCAGATGCGTAAAGGCAGAAAGCGATACTCCTGTGCAGACAGCGCAGAAAGCGCCGCTGAGCCATGAACGCATACGGGAAGCACTGATCAAAACAGGGGAGTATCCGTATGCAGTAACCGAAGTTACGGGGGTTACGGACAATGCCTTCCTGCCGGTCTCAGTGATCAATGATGTCCGCCGCAGAGTCCTGGATGAAATGGACCGTATGCGTGAAAAACGGCATGAGCGGGCAGGGGAAAAGCCCTACACAGAAACACTGTCTCCGGTGCCGATGCCCGCATACCGTCTGATCGTGGATGATACCTGGAACGGTGGAGAAAAGGCTGTTACTTGTATCGGCAGCACCGGCACGGCTTTTAAAAAATCGCCTGCTGTACATGAAAATGAGTATAATGAAAACTGTATCGAGAATACTGTTGTCAGCGAAGCGGGCATGCTCGGCCTGACGCTGAAAAACTGCATTGCAGGCATGACACTGAACATTGCGAACAGTTATGCGGCTGCCTTTGTGCTCGGGATTCCCGGCATAGATGCGGTGATTCTTTCCAGCGAACTGAACGGTGTGCAGCTGAGCAATCTCCTGCAGGCATTCAGGGAACGGTGCGGATTTGAACTGCCGTGCTTCCGTTTAGTCTACGGAAGAAGAACGGTCATGTTTATCAAGGACGGTTTCACGGAACATCCCGATAGTGTGCATGAGATCGAGGATCTGCATCATCTGCGGTTCCCCGTACAGCACAGAAACGGTGTTACCGAGATTCTGGAAGCGGAACCGTACCGGAGTGAAAACAGCAGCTGTCCGGGAAGCTATGTGATCCTGACAACGGAAAATGTCGATCAGAAAAAGGAGATAGAAAAAGAGGCGTATGAAGAAGTTTTTGGAAGAGTTTAAGGAATTCGCGGTAAAGGGAAATGCTCTTGATCTTGCGGTAGGCATGATGATCGGTTCTGCATTCGGTAAGATCGTCAGCTCGCTTGTAAACGATATTCTGATGCCGTTGATTGCGGCTATCTTCAGAATCGGTGATTTCAGCGGTCTGAAGGCTCTGCTCGTTGACAAAGGGGATGTTGAGGCAAACGTTTACCTCAACTACGGTCAGTTCATTCAGAACATCATTGACTTCATGATCATTGCATTATGCATCTTCATGGTAGTAAAGACTGTAAACAAGATCAGAGATGCCGGCAAGAAGGAAGAACCTGCTGAAGCACCTGCACCTGAAAAGAGCGATGAGACAAAGGCTCTTGAAGAAATCATCGAACTTCTTAAGAAGAACAATAAGTAATCATGGACAGACGGCAGCTGCGGCTGCCGTTTTTCTTTGCTCTTAGTCACTTTCGGATAAACTGATACTGGATATTTGGTTCAGAAATGCTATACTTTCCCTGTTGAGGGAGTAACCGGCACAACGCAGGCAGTTCGTCACCACGGTAGATGTACCCGGACTGTCTTTAAATGGTGAGACTCATATACAGTTATCAGCTGTGTATGAGCATGGTATGGTTTAATGCGCACAGCTGTCAGGCTGTGTTTTTTGATGAAAAGGAGACTTTGAAAATGATTCTCGCATTGTGTCTGTTCGCTGTCATGTATGTACTGCTGCTTGCACTTCCGAAATACCGCTATATCACGGCTCTCTGTACGGCTGTACTCTTTATGGTGCTCGGTATCCTGAATCCTGCCAATGCGCTGGGTGCCATCAACTGGAATGTCATCATGATGCTGGCAGGCACGATGATGATCGTTGAACTGTTTATTGAAAGCGGCATGCCGGCAAGGATGTCGGAGAAACTGCTGCAGATTGTGCCGAATGTACAGTGGGCAGTGGTTGTGCTGAGTCTGTTTGCCGGGATTATTTCTGCTTTCGTGGATAATGTTGCGACGGTGCTGATGGTTGCGCCTGTAGGTCTCGCCGCAGCCAGAAAGATCGGCACGAATCCGATTCCGGTCATTATCAGCATTGCCGTGTCTTCCAATCTGCAGGGTGCCGCAACCCTGGTTAGTGATACTACGAGTATTCTGTTTGGTTCGTATGCCAATATGAGCTTCAATGACTTCTTCTGGTTCAAGGGAAGACCCGGTATCTGCTGGGCAGTTGAGCTCGGTGCCATCCTGACGATTCCGGTCATTCTCTGGCTGTTCCGCAAAGAGAAGGGCAAGGTGGAATCTGAAGTCACTACAGTGGTTAATGATTATCTGCCGACGGTGCTGTTGATCGGTGTGGTTGCACTGCTGATCACAGCGTCACAGTTTGAAAACAAACCGGAGCTGACCAACGGATACATCTGCATGGGTCTGGGTATCCTGGGTACGGTTCTGGAAGTAATAAAGAGAAAGAATACGGATGTTGTCAGGGATGTTCTCAAGTCCGTTGACTATGAGACACTGCTGCTGCTCGGTGGTCTGTTTATGGTTATTGAAGGCATTACCGAAGCAGGTGTCATTGATGCCATTGCCGGTGTGTTTGTAAAGATCGGCGGAACCAGTAAATTCCTGATGTATACGATGATCGTGTTTGTATCTGTCATTGTTTCTGCCTTTGTCGATAATATTCCGTATGTTGCTACGATGCTGCCGGTTGTAACGGGTATTGCGTCCATCATGGGCATTGAACCGTATCTGTTTGATTTCGGTCTTCTGATCGGTGCTACGCTTGGCGGCAATATCACGCCGGTCGGTGCCAGTGCCAACATTGCCGGTATCGGTATTCTGCGCAAGGAAGGATATGAGCCGACGACTGCTGATTTCCTGCGTATCGGTTTGCCGTTTACGATGACTGCGGTTCTTGCAGGATATGTGCTGATCTGGCTGATCTGGGCTTAATTACGCATATCATTTCCGCCGATTGGGTAACTTACCGCAGTGGGGTGCTTTTGCTTTCATAACAGTGTCCTATTTGGTATAATACCTAGGTATTTTAAGGAGAATGCAATGTTTCTGAAACGTATAGAAATGCAGGGATTCAAGTCATTTGCTGATAAGACAACGATATCCTTTGAGCATCCGATCACCGGTATTGTAGGTCCGAACGGATGCGGCAAAAGCAACATTTCGGATGCGGTCAGATGGGTTCTTGGTGAGCAGAGTGCGAAACAGATGCGCGGCGAGAGGATGAATGACGTCATCTTTGCCGGCAGCGCTGACAGACGTATGCTGAATCTGGCGGAAGTAACGCTGGTTTTTGACAATTCGAATCACATACTGAATTCGGATAAGGATGAGATAGAGGTTACCAGAAGGCTGTACCGCGATTCCGGCGATGCCGAATACATGATCAACCGGTCGAATGTACGTCTGCGTGACATCGTGGATCTGTTCCTGGATACAGGTCTTGGAAAAGATTCACTGAGCATTATCAGTCAGGGTAATGTCATTTCCTTTGCGGAAGCGAAACCGCTCGACCGCAGAGGAATTTTTGAGGAAGCAGCCGGTGTAGCCAAATACAAGAAGAGAAAACTGGAATCTCTTTCAAGGCTTGCCCGCACCAAAGACAATCTGGATCGCAGCCAGGATATCCTGCTGGAGCTGGAAAAGCAGGTTTCACCGCTGAAACGGCAGGCCCGCAAAGCCGAAATCTACCGTGAAAAGAAAAAGCGTCTGGAAGAAATCGAAATTACGGTTCTGGTGCAGGAAATCAACGAGATGAACGCATCCATCGAAGACGCAAAGAAAACGCTCTTTGATATTGAAACAAAGACACAGATGTATTCGACGAATATCCAGATCAGCGAAGGCAAGATCCAGGAAGAACGCCGCAATGCATCACTGCTGGATCGTGATATCAGTTCACTGCAGGATGATTTCCTGCAGAAGACCAATGATATTTCCGCCCTCGAAGCAAGACGCACCGAGATGGATGAAAGACGCAAGTACATCATTGAAACCGGTAACCGTGAGCAAAGAGCGAAGGAAACCAGGGAACTGATGGAAGCAGCCAAAGTCGAGTATGATGACAGACGTGAACGTCTGGAAGCTTTGAATACAGAACTGAAACTCGACAGTGAGAAGCTGAACCAGATCGTGCAGAATGCATTTGATCTGCAGAATGAATATGAGCAGGCACAGGCAATGCTGCGGAGTCTGCAGAACCAGAAAGCATATCTGGACAATCTTCTGCGTGATCCTTTCTCAAGACAGGCAGGAACAAAGTCTGTCATGGACAACAAACAGGCACTGCACGGTATTCTCGGTGTCATCGGACAGGTCATTGTTTCCGAAAGCGGATATGAAGAAGCTATTTCGGAAGCACTGGGCGGTGCGATGTACAACGTTGTTACAACGGATGAACAGGCAGCCCGTGATGCCATCCGCTTCTTGACCCGCAACCAGGGCGGACGTGCTACATTCCTGCCGCTGACGGTCTGTCAGCCGCACTGGGTTTCCCGTGAAGCCAAAGTCATCTGTGAGAATACCAAGGGGTATCTCGGCACAGCTGCTGACTTTGTCAACTATGATCCGAAATTCCAGCCGGTTGTGGACAGCCTGCTGCAGAATGTTCTGGTGGCAGATACACTTGAAAACGGCAACCAGCTTTCGGCACTGACCAACCGCGGATACAAGATCGTTACCCTCAACGGTGAAGTCATTCACCGCGGCGGTTCAATGACCGGCGGTAAAGCCAGACACAGCACCACGATCGTAACTGCCCAGAAGGAAGCAGAAACGATCAGACAGTCCATCGATGCCCAGAGTGCAAGGGTGGAACTTGCAAGAAAGAATCTCGATAAGGTAACCGGTGAGCGTGAAGCGCTGACCAGAGGCATGCAGCAGAAGCGCATTGCCGCAGCTTCCCTGGAACCTGTTGTGGATGCCAAGAAAGCAAAATACGATAAACTGCGTGATGATCTCGCTCTGCTGACACCGGATACAGGTGTACAGGAAGAAGGGGAAACAGAGATCGATGATACGATCCTGCAGCTGAATAAATCATATTCCGAACGTGACAGCATTGTTGCGGATATGAAGGCAAAACGTGAACAGCGTGCTGCCCTGAACCAGGATATTGAGCGTAAAGAAGCCCAGCTGCGTCAGCTGCGCAAGGACCATGAGCGTGCGGTTGCCAGTGCGAATGCGATCCGTATTGATCAGGGACGCATTGAAACACGCATGGAAAACAACCTGCAGAGACTTGCTTCCGAATACCAGCTGACCTATGAATTTGCACAGACCAAGGTATCCGGGGAACCGGTAGAGAATGCCAGGGAAGAAGTGCAGCAGCTGCGTGCGGAGATCGAACGTCTCGGCAATATCAACATGAATGCGCCGGAAGAATACAACGAAGTCAATGACCGCTATGAGACACTGAAACAGCAGATCCAGGAACTGACGGAAAGCCGTGACAAGATTCTGGCCGCCATTGATGATATGGACAGAGTCATGACCAAGCAGTTTAAGGAAATGTTCGACAAGATCAACGGTGAGTTCAACGATATCTTCAGAGCACTGTACGGCGGCGGCAAGGCCAGACTGATCCTGGAAGATCCTTCCGATATTCTGAATACGGGTATTGATATTGATGCCCAGCCTCCGGGAAAATCCGTCCAGAACAATATGCTGTTCTCCGGCGGTGAGAAGAGTCTGATTGCGCTCTGTGTTCTGTTCGCAATTCTGAAGGTAAAGCCGGTTCCGCTGGTTATCCTCGATGAGGTTGAAGCAGCGCTTGATCCGGGCAATGTTGAACGCTTTGCCCAGTATCTTCATAACTATACCCACCAGACCCAGTTCATCATCGTTACCCATCGTCCCGGTACAATGGAAAATGCAGATGTGCTGTACGGTGTTACGATGCAGCATCAGGGTGTCAGCCAGATGCTTAAGGTTGAACTCAGGGATGCACTGGATCTTGCGGATCCCGAGACAGGAGCACAGGCATGAATTTCCTTGATAAACTGAAAAGTGTATTTACAAAGAAAGACGACAAAGCCATTTACCTGAGCGGTTTCCAGAAGTCCAAATCAGCTTTCGGTGATCAGCTGAATGAAATGGCTTACCGTTACACGGAGATCAATGATGATTTCCTGGAACAGCTGACCATTGTTCTGCTGGAAAGCGATGTCGGCATTGAGACAGCTGACCTGATCTGCGAGCGTCTGAAGCAGAAAGCCGAAGAGTATCCGAAGATGAGTTTCCAGTGGGCTATGAGCTTCTTACTGGAAATCATGAAGGAACTCTATGAGGAAACCCCGGACAACAGCATTGTCAACAATGAGAACGGTCCTACGGTGATCCTGCTTGAAGGTGTAAACGGAAGCGGCAAGACCACCACAGCCGCAAAGCTTGCGTCCATGTACAAGAAGCAGGGCAAGTCGGTTGTGTTTACGGCTGCCGATACATTCCGTGCCGGCGCCATCGAACAGCTGGCAGAGTGGGGACAGCGTCTGGATGTTCCGTGCATCAAGGGACGTGAAAACGGTGATCCTTCTGCGGCAATCGTGGACGGCTGCCGGTATGCCAGAGAGCATAACGCCGATATTCTGATCTGTGATACGGCCGGTAGACTGCAGAACAAGCAGGGACTAATGGCTGAGCTGCAGAAGATGAACAGAGTAGCCGGTAAGGAAATAGAAGGGGCCCCGCACAATACCTGGCTTGTCATGGATGCTACAACCGGACAGAACGGTCTTTCACAGGCAAGGATCTTCAATGAATCCACCAAGATAGACGGCATCATTCTCACCAAGATGGACGGCACTGCCAAAGGCGGTATTGTCCTGGCCATCAAGAATGTGCTGCATCTGCCGGTATTGTTCCTGGGACTCGGTGAACAGCCGGAGGATCTCAGACCGTTTGATCTGGATTCTTACCTGTACAGTATTTCCGAAGGTCTCGAAAATGCAGGACAGGATTAAAATCAATTCATATCTGGACTTCTACGAGAGTCTTCTGACAGACAAGCAGAGACAGATCTGCAGCATGTATTACAGGGAGGATCTTTCCCTGCAGGAGATTGCGGATATCGAAGGAACATCCAGGGCTGCGGTGCATGATCTTTTAAAACGCACCAAAAACGAATTGTCACGCTTTGAATCACATCTGCATATGGTAGAATCTTATAGGAAACGTATGCAGTACTATACGCAGATTATGGAAGCAGGAAATTCTGAGATCAATAACCTGATACAGAAGTGCATAGATACTGAGGGAGGTAGTTATGAGTAAAGTAATTTCCGTAAATTCTGGTTCATCATCCTTAAAATTTCAGCTGTTTGACATGCCGAGTGAGACTGTTCTCACAAGCGGACAGGCCGAGCGTATCGGTCAGAAGATGGGCACCTTCACAATCAAAGTAAACGGTGAGAAGAAGTCCATTGATATTCCGCTGCCTGATCATAAAGCGGCAGTTGAGCTTCTGCTGAAATCTCTGCTTGAAAACAAGATCGTTGACAGCCTTGAAGAAATCCAGGGTGCCGGTCACCGTATCGTCCAGGGCGGACCGTATTTCGACCAGTCAGTCGTTGTAGATGAAGATGTTGTCAGCAAAGTCTCTGAGCTTGCTGAACTGGCACCGCTTCACAATCCGGCTCACCTGGTCTGCTATGAAGCTTTCCGTAATGCACTTCCGCATATCGGACATGTATTTGTATTCGATACAGCATTCCATCAGACAATGGGACCTGAATCCTATCTCTTCCCGGTACCGTATGACTGGTATACACAGTACAAGATCAGAAGATACGGTGCACACGGAACCAGCCATCAGTATGTCAACAGAAGAGCTGCTGAACTGATGGGCCAGGATGTCGGCAAACTGAACATGATCACATGCCACCTCGGCAACGGTGCTTCCATTACCGCAATCAAGGACGGCAAGTGCGTCAATACATCCATGGGTCTGACACCGCTCGGCGGTATCATGATGGGCACAAGATCCGGTGATATCGACCCGACCGTTGTCTTCTACATGATGAAGAGACTCGAATGCACACCGGATGAGATGGATACATTCCTCAACAAGCGTTCCGGTATGCTCGGTATCTCCGGCATCAGCTCCGATGCCCGTGATATCCAGGCTGCTGTTGATGCAGGCAATGAAAGAGCAATCCTGACCGTTAACCTGTATACAAACCGTGTTATCAACGTCATCGGCGGCTATTATATGCAGCTGGGTCATGTTGATGCCATCGTCTTCACAGCAGGTCTCGGTGAGAATGACTGCCTGATGCGTGAGCGTATCCTGAAGCATCTGGAAGAGCCGATGGGACTGAGCATCAACTACGAGCTCAACAGCGGCATCAGAGGCAAGGAATGCTGCATCTCCAATCCGGATTCCAAGATTGCCGTCTATGTCATTCCGACAAACGAAGAACTCGTGATTGCGCGTGATACCTGCAGACTTCTCGGTCTGTAATATGAACGCCGAAGAGTTTGTAAGCAAAATCAAACAATACGACAGAATAACTGTCTTCAGACACGAAAGACCAGACTGTGATGCCGCCGGCTCACAGTTTGGTTTCATCTCGTGGGTACGGGACAATTTTCCCGGAAAGAAGATCTATGCATTGGGGCAGGGAACCTGTACGCAGGGGGATTTCCCTCCCAATGATGAAGTAACGGATAATATTGTCAGGGGCAGTCTGGCTGTTGTTTTTGATACGGCCTCACCGGACAGAATCGATGATGAGCGCTGGCAGCTCGCTGCTGAAGTCATCAATATTGACCATCATCCGGAACCGCAGCCATACGGAAATCTGTACCTGATAGATACAGGTGCTGCAGCTGTCTGTGAGATCCTGACACGGCTTCTGGAAGAAACCGGATATCCGATATCACTGAGAACCGCAGAGTATCTCTACAGCGGTCTTCTTACGGATACCCTGTGTTTCCGGACATCCAATACAACGGCGAGAACCCTGGAAGCAGCTGCGCATCTGGCGGCATACGGGATTGATATTCCGGCCATCAACAGGAAGCTGTTTGATCTCTCATACAGTGATTTCCGGTTTGCGTCATACTTCCGCAGCCGTACGGTGCTGTATACCGATGAGATTGCATATGTAAAGCTGCATATGGAAGACATGGCAAGATTCGGAGTCAACGGCAGTTCTGCACGGAATTTCATTGATGAAATCGGTCACGTCAGGGAGTTTGCGGCATGGTGTGCATTCACGGAAAAAGAAGGATCTGACGGTCCTCTGTATGATGCTTCACTGCGCTCAAAAGAGATACAGATCAACGATATTGCGGCAGCCTACGGAGGCGGGGGACACCGCAATGCAGCAGGGGTGAAAGACCTCAGCGAGAGTGATGTTGACTCCCTGCTTGCGGCAATCAAAGACCGCCTTGCATCATCAAAAAAGTAGTTTGCATTAGCATGGACTAACAGTTCGTTCGATGGTAAAATTATCGGACATGGAGGAAATAAAATGGAAGTTATTAACAAAAAAGATCTGATGGAGGTCATTGCTGAAAAGCACAATCTGACTAAGAAAGAGACCGGAGAGATCATTGATCTGCTGTTTAATACGATGGCTGAAGCTCTCAAAGACGGAAAGAGAGTCGATATTACAGGTTTTGGTAAATTCGAAGTCAAGACCAGAGCATCCCGTTCCGGTATCAACCCGCAGACACATGAGAAGATTGAAATCGCTGAGTCCAAGATTCCGGGTTTCAAGGCTTCCAAGAGTCTGAAAGACCTGGTTCGCTGATAACAGCTTTAAATCGGTTATAATAAGAATACCTTCGGGTATTCTTTATTTATGAGAAGACGGACGAAAGAAAACATACGGACGGGCATTGCGGTTTTACTGGTACTGGCAGGATTCTATCTGCAGAGCATCAATGTATATGCAGGAATGCTGTGCATAGCGGCAGGCATTCTGGTCTGTCCGTTTCCGAAAAGAGCCAAAGGAAAAGCAGTCAGAATTATTCTGTCTGCTTTGATCGTTATCGGTACATACCTCTTCTGGAAAGGGATACTGCCGTATTATCCGCACCGTGATGCGACCGGTACACTTCGTGTTCATTATCTTGATCTCGGCCAGGCAGAATGTGAATTCATTGAACTGCCGGACGGGAAGTGCATGCTGATTGATTCCGGAGAGCTGGATCAGGGATCCCGGGTTGTTTCCTATGTTAAATCCTGCGGGTATACGTATATTGATTATTTCTGCATTACACATCCGCATTCAGACCATATCGGCGGTGCACATACCGTACTTGCAGAGATGCCTGTCGGAAGGGTCATTTTAAACCCCATGCCGGCGAATCTTGTTCCGGACACATATTGTTACAGAAGCACACTGGAAGCCGCTCAGAAGCGCGGAAAAACCGTCGAAACGGCATATTACGGTCAGAATGATCTCTCCGGCAGCGATTACAGCATTGTGATCTATACACCGGATGAGACATTTGTGAATGATGATCTGAATATGTATTCCCTGATGATACGCATATCATACGGGAAGACAGCATATCTGTTTACCGGTGATGCCGGTATTGCGGAGGAAGAGAATATTATCTCCCAGCATGCCGATCTGCAGGCCGATGTCCTTAAGGTCGGTCACCACGGATCAAATGACGCCACCGGCTATGCATTCATAGCGGAAGTGGATCCCGCATATGCAGTAATCAGTGTCGGCAAAGAAAACAAAAACTATCTGCCGCACGGAAAGCTGCTGTCCATCCTGGAAGGACGCGGGATTACGGTTTACAGGACGGACATGGACGGTACAGTCATCGTTTCGACAGACGGGTACAGGATATCGGTTGAAACCGTAATACAGTAATACACGGTTACTTCAAGGTGACGTATAATTCACAGGCTTTGATTGGCGCAAGGGCTTCAGCAGTCAGCGTAAATCCTGTATCTTCAGAAAACAGCATAATGATGTCACTGCCGCCGAAAAGGAAGTATCCGAGAGGATCTCCTTTTTTTACATGTGCACCCGGTACGACAGTATTCTCAAAATTGACGGAAGATACCTGGCACATACCGACGGAAACCACAGATGCAAGTGCACCGCTGTCCATCTGAATGATTACGACGTCTTTGGTTTCAATCAACTGCCAGTCAATAGATTCAAAGAAGTATTCCTTACAGCGCTGCTGTTCCTTGTCATATACGATCACACCGCCGATAGCATCATTCTGTGGGATCTGCAGTACTTACAGAATTGTTGGGTTCATAATACATGATGGAATTGTGATAATAACCCTTGTCAGCAAGCTCTTGCAGCGGCTGATCAAATATGAAGCAGAAACAGCCCATTGCCTAATCAATCCTGTCATAAAGGGACGTAAACCTGCCTGACAGACAGGTATTCCACGGCATCGATTTCGCGCTCCGGTACAGAACCTCATAAACGGATGTCAGTGAATAAACAGGATTCATATCTCTTTCAGTTACTTCAGCAGCGGCCTGATCAACTGCTTTTTCAAATAATTACTTCAGCTCTGCATCCTTATCGACCTATGCAACGAGTTCAGCAGTGATTTCACCGTATTCCGAACCAGTATTCGCAGCCGACGGGGAGGGGAGGCATGCACATAGAGGGAGCGCCAGAAGTATAAAAAATAATAAGAATCGTTTAATTATGTGTTTCATAAATAAGTATCCTAAATTCACATTATCTGCAGATTGCTGAAATTTAATTTCGAACAGCCGGTTTATACAAATAAGCTTCAATCAACAATAGGAAATCCAATAAATTAATAAATTCGTTGAATTTGCAACCGTAGCAAATACAAATAATATGTGAAATATGTAACAAGTTTGTGAAAGAACAGGGCAGCCGGCAGCAAACAATAACATAGAAAAACAGTTATCAGTCTCCTGCATCGATTCAGAACACAATATCGCGTGTAATACACCGATAAATGCCTCTGAGCGGCAGCAATCGCATTCGAAATCAACCGGTCATCTCCACGCACGCTGGAGCACATAAATATGACGTACCGGCGTCCAGATCGTCGCTAGTGATGCGTTATACGAGAAAGCGGAAATATAATCGTCCGTGAGACGGCAGAAAATGATCTCTCAGAGGACGATGCATCATCCACGCTGCGGAAAGCTATCAAAAATGAGATATTAAATTATACAGATCAAAAACGGCTCTCAGAAGCTGGGAATGTTTCAGGAGCAAGACAGCCATTCATAACTCATCATAGACCGCGTTTTCAGGACAATATATTAAAAGACACGCAAATACCGCAGATAATCGGATTTTACATCATACTTCGCATAATATATGTTATGCGATTTTTATTTTACGCTGTTTTATGCGGTATTTATGCGTGTTTTCTGCAGGTACGGATTATTTGCAACAGATGTATCTGAATTTATGAATTAATATCTGAATAATGTATTCCTTACAGTGCTGCACAGAAGTGTTCAGCGCAGGAGGTCATAATAACATCGGAGCAGAATATCCTGATGGGGCATACCCTCCCCCTCGTCTCATATAGAAAACTTTTCCGATATTCTTCCATACGGTTCTTCACGAAAGGTACGCTCATATTATAATAAATGCATTAAAGGAGGCTACACATGAACGAGAGACAAAATAAACTTGTATGTAATGCTGATAAACACCGTGAACTGATCCTGGAAGCTGAAAAGTGGCTCTGGAAGCATCCGCAGACCGGTTATACGGAATGGGACGCTCATAATTATCTTGTAGAAAAGTATAAGGAACTGGGTTATGAACCTGTTCTTGCCGGAAAGATCCCGGGCTTCGGTGATATTCCGGGTTTCTATGTTGATGTGGATACGGGCAAGGAAGGTCCTGTGCTGGCTGTATTCGGTGAACTGGATGCTCTGGATATTGCCAATCATCCTGAATCCGTCAACGGCATGACCCACTGCTGCGGTCATCACGGACAGTCGGCAGCCCTGCTCGGACTTGCTGCGGCTCTTAAGGAACCGGATGCACTCGATGGTCTCTGCGGTAAGATCCGTCTGATCGCTGTGCCGGCTGAAGAAATGATCCAGCTCGCCTTTCGTGAAGATCTGCGGAAACAGGGCGTGATCAGCTATATGGGCGGTAAAGTCGAATTCATGCACCGCGGTATCCTTGACGGTGTGGATATTGCCATGATGGTACATGGTACATCTGCCGGTGAAGGAGAACCGTATGACTTCTCCTGCGGCTACGGCAACAACGGCTGTATGGCAAAGACGATTCGTTACAAGGGAAAATCCTCCCATGCCGGCGGTGCGCCGCATCTGGGTATCAATGCACAGTATGCTGCTATGCTCGGTCTGCAGGCCTGCAACGATCTGCGTGAAACCTTCCAGGAAAAAGATACGATCAGATTCCATCCGATCATGATGGGTGTCAACTGCGCGGTTAATATCATTCCTGATGAAATGAAGATTGAAAGCTATGTCCGCGGCAGAACCATCGAAGCGATGAAGCGTGAAAACCGTAAAGTCAACCGTGCTCTGACCGGTGCTGCCCTTGCTATGGGTGCCGGTGTTGAGCTTACCGACCGTCCGGGTTATTCTCCGGAAGTACATGACAAGGCATTTATGGAACTGGTACAGAAGTGCTGTGAAGATCTGGTCGGACCGGAACGCGTTAAGTTTGATTATAACGAATGGAGTACAGGATCCAGTGACTTCGGTGATATTACATGCGTTATGCCGGGTGTGCAGTTCAACGCTGCCGGTATTACCGGTACACTGCACGGCATCAACTTCTGTGTGGATTCCCCTGAACGTCTGTGTGTGAATTCCGTCAAGGCACAGCTGTTTGTCATTGATGCCCTGCTCGCAAACGACGCAGTAAGCGCAAAGAAGATCATTGCCGACTATAAGCCGGAATATCCGTCAATTGCTGCATACTTCGAAGCAATCAATGATCTGATCCTCGACAAGGATGCAGTTGTATATGACGAAGACGGCAATGCAACGGTGGATTTCCAGAACAACTGATGCATGTACTGAGCTGCGGCGGGTATACCCTGCTGCAGCTTTTCTTTATGCCCTCTTCCCTTCTCTTTTAATAAAAAAGTCCGAATTTGCACAGTGGACCTATAATCACTGATTATCAGCGGACTTTTTAGACATCACATCACGATATCGAACCTCAAGAGGTACCGAAACCGCTATATCGATAAACGCTTTTACCTTTTCGTAACGGTTATGC